>DATHQJ010000052.1:0-48709 GCA_035482825.1 Binatus sp. (SeqCode)
TCTCCAGCGTAAAATCGATCCAACAAAAGGAACATTTACCAACATGGCAGAACAAGGAACAGTAAAGTGGTTCAATGACGCCAAGGGCTATGGCTTTATCAGCCGCCAGAATGGCGAAGATGTTTTTGTGCACTTCTCAGCGATCCAGGCGGGCGGCTTCAAGAGCCTGCAGGAGGGTCAGACTGTGCAGTTTGACGTGACCAAGGGCCCCAAGGGCTGGCAGGCTGAGAACGTCCAGCCGCTCTAAACTCATCCCGGAATAAGAAGGGCGATCTCCACCGGAGATCGCCTTCTTTGTTTTCAGGCCGCTCTTTACTTGCCGGCTTCCGCTAGCGAAAAGTCCGCGGTCCCAATCTTTACGATGGTTCCGCGAGGCCGCGGCTTCGCGTCTTTCCCGTCCGCAGTTTTGTCCTTAGCGTTGTCCGTCACTTCCGGCGGGGGCGCGGGCTTCTCCGTCCAGATTCCGTAGACTCGGCCGCCATAAGCCGCTAGGCCGCTATAGTCGCCGAAAAATACGTCGTTGGCTTCGAAGGCTTCGTCCGTCCAGGCGTAGTTGGTGAAGGTGCGTCCGCCGTCGGTCGAGCGCGCCAGAACCACGATCTGCTTGCGGCCTAGAGGATCGCCTCGCCGATCATAGAAGACGACATCGACGGAGCCGTCCGTCGGATCCACCGCCAGCCACTGAAAGAACTGCTCCGCTCCGTTGTGCACCGCGTCGTTATTTACGCGGACCGGCGATGCCCAATGCTTGCCGCCATCGTCTGAAGTCGCAAGGAACACATCGATGTCACCGTTGCGATAATCGCTCCAGGTCAGGTACAGCCGCTTGCTTCTCGAGTCGATGGCAATCTGCGGAAATCCATTGGCCCGCTCCAGTGTCTGGATCGCAAACATTATCGGGGCCGTATGAATGACCGGGCGAGCGTGAGAAAAAGTTTTGCCCCCGTCGCGCGACGTCGTCAGCATGATCTCGTCATCCTGGCTCCAGATGGCGTAGAGCGTGCCGTCCGGACCAACCACGCCGGCGAATCCCTCGGCGGCGCCGTTATCATCGCGCGGAAGTCCGGGATGCGCATCGATCTCGATCGGCTGGGACCACATTTTCCCGTCGTCGGTCGAATGCGACAGCACTATCTGCGAATCGGCCAATCGCCACCGCGTCCATCCGATGTAAAGATTCCCCGAGTACTTGCTTTTCGTGTTGTCGGCAACGATCCACGGTTTATCTTCAAACGGAATTCCTGGCGTACTGGTTTGTTCGGCGACAGGGAAGTGCTCGGCCTCCCAGGTTTTTCCGCCGTCCAGCGAGCGGCGTACAAAAATACCGTTGCGTGTCGCGCCCCGCGCCCAGTAGTTGAAACTCCCCAGTTTGTCGAACGCGATGTAACAAACAAACGCGTGCCCCTGATTATCGAAAGCCACCGACACGTCGCCGGAGACGCGATAGTTCTTGGGATCGACGTTCTCGGCCGGTTGCCACGTATGCCCTGCGTCGGTCGAATAGGAAGCATGTACGTTATCCTGAAACACCCCGACCACCTGCTGCGGATTCATTGGATTCACAGCGATCGCCGGCTCAGTGAACGGACCCAGCGTGGGCGTGAGCTGAAAAATCTGAGCGTGCGGAGTCTTCGGGAGATCCGCGGTGCGCGGATTCTGGTCTTTTGGATCCTGGCCCTGCAAGAAGAAGGTCGCAAGAAAAAAAAATGGGAAGACATCTGTTCGTGCGAATCGACGGAAGCGAAGCAAGCGGAGCATTTGGGTCCTTTGGGTTGCGATCGAGTCTGTAATTATTCTGTTAAGGAAGATCGTCGGCACACAACGCCGCGCCTCCGGCAATCCCCGCATCGGGTCCGTAGTGCGCCATTACCAGTGGAATGTCGGAAGCCCGGGGATTTACGCACCACGCTGGAAGTCGATTTTTGATTTCATCGAAAAACGGCCGGAGCATTGCCGCCACGCCGCCGCCCACCACCAGAATGTCAGGATCGAGCAGGTCGACGATGTTGCCGAACCACGGCGTCAAGACCTCAACTGTCTCGAGAAGAATTTCCCGAGCCAATGGATCACCCGCCAAGTATGCTTGCCCGACGAACTCGCTGGTGACGGCGGCCACGTCACCCTTGGCCAATTCCAGGATGGTGGAGTGCCGCGCAGGTTCAGCAGCCAACTTGGTCCGTGCCCGCGTCCCAATCGCTCGGCCCGAGGCCAGGATTTCGATGCATCCCCGCTTGCCGCAACTGCAAAGCGGTCCGCGATAGTCGATGCTGACGTGTCCGCCCTCGCCCGCGGAGCCGGTGTTGCCGTGGTAAATGCGGCCATCTAGGACGATGCCAGTTCCAATCCCGGTTCCAATCGTGGCGTAGAAAACGTAGCGAAATCCGCGGGCCGCTCCCCAACGCGTTTCGGCAAGGGCGGCGGCGTTCGCGTCATTGTCCACTTTGACCGGCACGCGATACTTGTCGACGATCTTCTCGGCCAGCGGAAAATTCCTCCAGCACGGCAGGTTCGGAGGATTCAGAACTATGCCGGTCTTCGGATCGAGCGGCCCGGGGGCGCAGATTCCGATGCTCTGAAATCCTCCTCCGGAGGCCGACATGGAATCGATCGCGTCCGTCACCGCCTGGAACGCAGCCTCGGCCGTGGCCGTCGCCACCATGGGCTTACGGCCCTGCGTTAGGATCTTGCCGTTGCGATCCACCAGCCCAACCGCAACTTTCGTCCCGCCGATATCGACCCCGAGCACCAGGGAATGGTTCGCCTGCGTCATCGGCCGCCTTTCATTGCTGGTCCTGTATCGGCCTTAACTGCGCCAAGCTGTAGCCGCACCGTCTTGATCTCGTACGGCTTGGTCGGCACCTTCACAATCGAGCCATCGATCGTAAGACTCCCGACCTGCCGCTCCATCAGATCAGTTTCTGTCGCCGACTTTACGTCGGCGTTCAGAGCCAGGCTCACGTCGCCTTCTTTGCCCGCCCACTCGTAGAAGCGGACGATCAGCGCGTCATCGTCTTCCGCTTTCTTAATCGCGCTAACGATCACCCGATCGAATTCGGTCCGCAGGAATGAATAGACGGGTGGCAACGTTCCTTCGTGTCTCTCCGTGGGCAAGGACAGCAGCCGGTAATTCAGTTCATAGCCGCGGAGAATGGTGAACGCTTGTTTCCACTTGCCGGCGTGCGGATACAGCGAATACGTGAAATCGTGCTCGCCCTCGTCGGCATGTGGATCGGGCCACTCCGGCGAGCGCAACAGCGAAAGCCGCAGCACGTTTCCTTTGGCGTCGTATCCATATTTGCAGTCGTTGAGTAAGCTGAATCCGTGTTTCGAATCCGAGATGTCGGCCCAGCGCTGCGCCGGGACTTCAAACTGCGCCTGCTCCGCCGGAGTATTCCGGGTAGTGGGTCGCTCGACGGAACCGAACGGAATTTCAAACACTGCCTTATCGCTGTGCGCGCTGAGCGGAAACGCAACCTTCAGCAGAATGTGTTTCTCGTGCCAGTCAGCATGCATCTTTACGTCGACGTGTGCTACGCCGTCATAAAGGATGATGTCGCGAACGAAAGTTGAGTTCTGGAAGTGATTCTTCACGCGGATTACCGCGCGCAGCGGCCCGCTCTCGATCAGCTTCACGTCGTCGGCCTTGTCGAGATCCCAGTGCTGCTTTTCAAAATCAGCGTCGATGTTCCACGCGTCCCAGCGCTGCGGCTTGTCGACAAAAGCCTGCAGCAGGTTTCCGCAGATGCGGTCTTTCGGGCCGCCGGTATCCGTCTCGGCCGGGGCAAGGGAATCCGTGCCGCTGTGCTTGTCGAACAAGCTGGTCATGCATCCGGTCAGGGGATCGATTTTTACGCGCAGAGCATCGTTTTCGAGAGTATCCGCCGACGCTCTCAGCGTGGTGCGGCCGGGCCGGTAGCGACGCTTCTTGCTGCCAGTGGTGGCAACTTCTGCCTGCGGAGTGGGGTCGGGCACCGCTGCCGTTGCGGAAGTGGCAGGGCGCATAAAAAACGTCGAGTAACCAAGAGACGGAACATCCGCGTGTATAAGGAAGCGCACGCGGTGCGTCTCTTTATCCATCGAGAGCAACTGGGTTGTGATCGGGGACCCACCCGCAGTTTGCACTTCAATCTGCTCTGCCCGAGAGGGAAGCTGCGCTTCGAGTTCGACGATGTCATTTCGTGGCCAGGAGAGGGGATTGAACACTATGATGGGTTGGCCAGTTGGGGGGCCTGCCGTGTTCACGTGAGCAGCAATTTCATTCAACGCGTCCTGCGTCACCAGTTCCGCCGAGCGATCCACGTCCTCCAGATTGCGCTTGGCCTCCAGATAATTCACTGCGACGCCCGACCCCGGCATGATGTCGTGGAAGTGATCGAACAGCAGATTCTTCCAGGCCAGTTCCATCCCATCCTTCGGGTAAGCCCGTCCGTAAAGCGAAGCCAGCGAGGCGAACTTTTCCGCATTCAGTAAGTTCTCTTCCGCACGGCGGATTCTGCGTTTGGTTTCCGCCTGGGTGGTGAACACTCCGCGGTGATACTGAAAATAGAGTTCGCCGTCCCACACCGGAACCTGCATCTGCGGCAGCTTCTTCTCCAGATCGCTGAAAAAGTCGCGCGCGAAACTGAATTGCAGCTTAGGGAAAACCGCATCCGGCGCTCGAAGCTGCTCGGCATGATCGAGCATGATGCGCGTGGGCCCACCGCCGTGGTCGCCCACACCGTAGAGGTGCATCATCTCGGGTTGATCAGGAATGGTTTTGCCGTAGATCGACGGCATCCAGACCGCGACCTGGCTGGCCATTGGCTCGGCATCAATGCCGTCGGCATAGTCGTGCGGAAAATAAGTCAGCAGCCGGCTGCCATCGGGCGCCTGCCACCAGAAAAGTTTGTAAGGAAACGTGGTGAACTCGTGCGCCCACATCAGCTTTTGGGTGACGAAATAGTCCATTCCGGATTTTTTATAAATCTGCGGAAGCTGGTAGTTGTATCCGAACGAATCCGGATTCCAGCCGATCTTCACGTCCACGCCAAAATTCTTCTGAAAATATCGCTTGCCCACCAAAATCTGCCGCACCAGCGACTCGCCGTCGGGCATATTCAGGTCCGGCTCGACCCACATGCCGCCGATAATTTCCCAGCGTCCTTCCTTCACTCGCTGTTCGATCTGCTTGAACAGGTCAGGATATTTCTCCTGCATCCACTCATAGGTTCGCGCCGACGACATGGTGAACTTGAAGTCGGGATACTCGCGCATCAGGTCGAGCACGCTCTGAAAAGTGTTGCGCACCACCTCGACCGTCTCGGTCCACGGCCAAAGCCAGGCCATATCGATGTGCGAGTTGCCGACAATGCGAACGTTGAACTGCTGCAGCCAGGGCTTGAGCACTTCCAGTTTGGCCTGCGCCTCTCTGAGCGATGCATCAAAGCCCGCCTGGTCCCCGCGATCGAGCGGCGAAAAATCAATGGCCTTCACCGCGCCATCGAGTTGCCGCTGGCGCTCCACTTTTCCTTCTTCATAGGCCGCGATGATTGGTCGGGCCGAGAGAATCTCCATTCTCAGAAACGCCGGATCGGGCCGCGTGTGCGGCGCGTCGATCGTAAGTTCGCTGTGAAAGAACTCGGACTGCACACCGTCCCCAGCTACCACTCGCGCCGCGATCAGAAACTTTTGACCGGGTTGCGCATTTGGCGTCAGCAAGACGGGCAAAATGTCGTCGTCGCTCCCGCGATAGAGAATCCCTCCGTTGGAGAAGACCGTGATGATGAGGCCGCTGGGACTGCCAAACCGCAGATCCATCAGCACTCGCGAACCCTGTGTGGGATAGCCGTTGATCGTCTCTGGAATCTGCACCCAGCGGCGGAACACGCGCGTGCCGGCCCAGCGCTCTGCGTCTCCGTTGATGCCGCCCGGCTGCGATCGGTTCTTCACCGTGAGAGATCCCCAATCCGCGTCACTCAACCCGGGATCTTCAGGATGGGGAACGTCGGTATGAAATCGCCATTCCGCCTCGGCTTGGCCGGAAAGCGACTGCAAGCGGTCGAGCGTGGCCTTATACGGATCGGCGGGGTCAGAGCTTTGGCAACTTCCGGAAGCCGGAAGCAGCGCAATCAAACCTATTAATAGAAGGAGAGCATAACGATTCATCCAGAGCGCACCTTTCGAGCGGGGATTATACGGCGAACTGCAGCTTTCGCCAGGCAATTGAGGATTATCACTCAGCAATAGTTCCGAAGCTTAAGTTGCTGATTCTACAGCGGGATCACGCTTGTCACACGATCGCTGCAAAAATTCTGATTCTTTCCATCCAAATTATGAATCGAACCCGTTACGTAAGATTGTTGACGGCGCAGGCCGTTCAACCTAGAATCTAGACTCGAATGTCAGAGACCCGCAACCTCGGCGCCATGTGCATGTGTACTTGTTGTTGTTGTGCATGCGTGTGCGCTGGCGCGGGGAGGCTGCTGACCTAAGAATTCTTTCTTAACTCAAGCACTCATAAACCCATCGCCAGACGAACCTGGCGGTGGGTTTTTTATTTGCCCCGCACTTTTGGCTTTCACTTATGACACCAACACTGGTTGCACCGACACTTGTTGCACAAACAAAGAAAGAAACGACAGCCCAGCGCGTCGAGCGCCTGAAGCGGGCGGCGAATCCATGGGACGGTCTGGACGAAATACGCCGCTTCGCTCGCGAGGGATTCCAGTCCATTCCTGCGGAATGGATCGGAACCTACTTCCGCTGGTGGGGCGTTTACACCCAGGGCGACGGTGCCGGCGTCACCGGCGGCACGGGCGGCGTAGGCAAAGCTCTGCAGCGCTTCATGGTGCGAATCCGCATTCCCAACGGCTTGATGACCTCCCGCCAACTGCGCGCCATTGCCGAGCTCACCCGCCAGCACGCCAGCGGAATCGCCGATCTCACCGTGCGCCAAAATATTCAACTGCACTGGGTCACCATCGAATCGCTGCCCGAAGTTCTCGACGGCCTCTGGCGAGTCGGACTGAACACAACCGGCGCTTGCGGCGACGTTGTGCGTAACGTTACCGGATGCCCCGTCGCTGGCGTCGATGCAGACGAAATCGTCGACGCGTCCCCGCTGGTGCTGCAAGCGTCGCAATTGCTCGCGGGCAATGCAGAGTTCTACAACTTGCCACGCAAATTCAAGATCTCGATCACGGGCTGCCGCGTGTGGTGCCCCTATCCCGAAATCAACGACATCGGCCTGACCGCGATCACGCGCACGCTCGGCGGCAAGCCAGAAATCGGATTCTCGCTGCGAGTCGCCGGCGGACTTTCGGCCGAGCCCTATCTCGGAGCGCGCTTGAACGCGTTCGTCCGCTGGAACCAGGTTCTGCCTGTGATCAAAGGCATCGCCGAATTGTTCCGCGATTCCGATGTTCTCCGCGAGCATCGCGAACGGGCCCGCCTGAAATTTCTTTTCCTGCGTCACGGATGGACCGCTGACCGTTTTCTCGGCGAACTGCAGGACCGCATCGGATTTCAACTCGATCCCGCGGTCGAAGAGCATCCGCCGGACGATGTGTACCGCGACCACGTCGGCATCCATGCGCAGAAGCAGTCCGGCCTCTCCTACGTCGGTGCGGTCGCGCTCCGCGGTCGAATCACCGCCGACCAGATGCAGTCCGCGGCTGACCTCGCCGAGCGCTACGCTGGCGGCGAACTGCGCGCCACCAACATGCAGAACCTTCTCGTGGTTAACGTTCCCACGCTCAACACTGAGCCGCTGGCGAAAGAGTTCGACGCGATCGGCCTGCGAGTTGGCGGTTCCGCCTTCGCACGGGGCACCGTGGCTTGCAGTGGAACTGAATTCTGCAAGATCGCCATCACCGAGACCAAAGCTTTTTCCCGGTGGTTGGTCGAAGAACTCGAAGAACGTCTGCCCGGTTTCGACCAGCATCTGAAGCTGCACGTCACCGGATGCCCCAACAGCTGCGGGCAGCACTGGATCGCCGACATCGGCATCGAAGGCAAGAAAATCAAAGTTCACGACCGGATGGTCGACGCTTATTACTTCTGCGTGGGCGGAGCGCTCGGTCTGAATGCTGCCACCGCCCGCCCGGTCGGCTATCGCTGCCCCGCGACCGAAGTGCCAGAGGCGATCGAGCGACTGCTTGGCCGATTTCTTGCGCGGCGCGAACCCGGCGAAAATCTACGCCGCTTCTTTGCCCGTCACAGCAACACGGAATTGCGCGAGTTTCTTGCGGGAGAAGTCGTGGACGCTGTCGCTCGCGATTTGCCCGAAAACACTCGGAGTCTCGCGCAGGCAGGAGGGCTCGGTGACTAACTTGTTCCCCATGTTTCTGAAGCTGGAAGGCAGGCAGATCCTCGTCGTAGGTGCCGGAAGAATCGGCGAACCGAAAATCGGCGGCCTGCTCGAAACCGGGGCGCGCATTCGGGTGGTCTCGCTGGATGCGACTTCCACCGTTCGCCAATGGGCGCGGGAAGGAAAGCTCGAACTCGAACTGCGCGCATTCGCGGCCGACGACCTTGCCGGCGCATTCCTCGTGGTCGTAGCGACTAACTCGCGCACCTTGAACGAGCGCGTTTATCACGAGGCGCAACGGCGCGGCGTGCTCTGCAACGTGGTTGACGTTCCCGATCTCTGCGATTTCTTTTATCCCGCGGTCGTACGCAGGGGCGATCTGCAAATTGCCGTCTCAACTGCAGGAAAAAGTCCGTCGCTCGCCCAGAAAATTCGCCAGCAGCTTGAAAAACAATTTGGCCCTGGATACGCCGCGTGGGTCGCGGAACTCGGGGAAACTCGGAGACTCATCCTCGACAGCGATCTCGACAAGCAACGCAAACTCGACCTGCTCCATTCGCTGGCCAGCAGAGAAGCGCTCGAGGCGGCTTTGGCCGAACTGCCCGAACTCGCCGCCAAAGGCGAGGGCGCATGACGGGCAAAAGTATGAAGGGAAAAGTTTATCTGGTGGGCGCGGGCCCGGGAGATCCAGAGTTGCTCACCGTGAAAGCTCTGCGCGTGCTCCGAACTGCGGACGCCGTTCTGCACGACGACCTGGTTGCTCCCGAGATCCTGAAGCTCATTCCGCCAACAGCCCAGGTTCAGAACGTCGGCAAGCGCTGCGGCAAGAAAAAGATCCTGCAGGAAGAAATCAATTATCTGATGATCGCCCTTGCCGAAACAGGACTGCGCGTGGTGCGCTTGAAAAGCGGCGACCCGTTGATCTTCGGTCGGGCCGGCGAGGAAATTGAAGCGCTGCGCCGCGCCAACATTCCCTTCGAGATTGTTCCCGGCGTTACTTCCGCCATGGGCGCGGCTGCCGCGGCGCAGATTCCGTTGACCCATCGCCGCGCTTCGTCCGCGCTCGTGTTCCTCACCGCGCATCAGGCTCCGGGAACTGAAGCGGCCGACTGGAGCAAGCTGGCCGGAAGCGGCGCGACTCTGGTGATCTACATGCCCGGACAAAATTATTCCGAAATCGCCGCCAAGCTGAGCGCCGCTGGATTAGCCAGGGAGACGCCGTGCGCCGTCATTTCGCGTGCGACAACTCCGCAGCAGCGCACCCATCGCTCCACACTCGCCGAATTGTCTCACTCGCCGAAGCTCGCCGCGCCCACGCTGCTGGTTGTGGGAAAAGTGGTGCGCTTCGCCGAGCATTTTGCCGACCCCGTCGCTCTGGCGCAGCAGTTCCGGGGGGCCGACATTTCTGCCGCCAACGATCTCGCTGTCGCCCATCCGCGGTTCGCGGATTCTCCTTCAGCAACGGACTTCAGAACAGATCTCGGAACAAACGAGGAACCATTCGCGTGAACGACCAACTCCAGTCCGCAGTCAGAGAACAAATACAAGAGCAGATTGAATCCATTCAGCACGCGTTCGAACATTGGACCCCGCAGCGAGCTCTGAGCTGGGCGTTCGAAACCTTCGGAAACAGCGTCGCCATTTCTTCTGCCTTCGGCGCCGAAGGTATGGTGTTGATCGATATGGCTTCGCGGGTGCGCAAGGATTTCCGTCTTTTCACCATCGACACCGAGTTCCTCTTTCCTGAAACCTACAACCTGATGGACCGGATCGAAGAAAAATACGGCATCGCGATCGAAAAAGTATATTCCGTGCTTTCGCCCGAAGAGCAGGAGCGCACGCACGGAACCGCGCTCTGGACGCGCGATCCCGACCGCTGCTGCAATCTACGGAAGGTCGAACCGCTTCGCCGCAAACTCGGCGAGTTGAGGGCGTGGATCACCAGCATACGTCGCGACCAGACCTCGGTCCGCTCCAGTGCGCACAGAATTGAATGGGATGCCAAATTCGGCCTGGTGAAGATCAACCCCATCGTCGATTGGACGTCAAAGCAGGTGTGGCGCTACATCCACGAGCACGACGTGCCCTACAACGCGCTGCACAATCAGGACTACCCCAGCATCGGGTGCACCCATTGCACGCGCGCCGTGCGGCCAGGCGAAGATCCGCGTGCGGGCCGCTGGCCGGGGTTCGCCAAGACTGAATGCGGACTGCACATCATTGAGCCTGTGCCCGCATCGGCCGCCGCAGTCGCGTCGAAGGCCGCGAAGTTTGGCAACTAAAGCCGAAGGCCTCAACCGCAAAGGACACCCTTCGACTTCGCTCAGGACAGGCTCCGATCACGAAGGAAACAAGGTTGTCGGAGAATTCCTTCGTCAACCTTCGGGCCCTTTGTGGTGGAAGGTTTCCTGCTAACCCGCCTGACAGAACGCGCTGGTTATCCTTCCCCAGTCGCGCGCGGAATCCGGCTGCGGAAAAAATATCCCGTGCAGACGCTGCACTGATTCCTCGACCTTCGACTCTTCCACCAGAAAAGAAATCGTCCGGTCTGATGCGCCGTGGCAGACCACCCGCACATCCATGTCCGACACCGCCGCGAACACCCGGCTGGCTACGTCCGGCTGCCGCCGAATGTTCTCGCCCACCAGGCAGACCAGCGCCTTGTGATTTTCCCATCGCACTTCGGCTACACCGCGCAAATCGGCCGTAATCGCGGGCAAAGCCGCAGTCGATCCCACCAGCAACGACATGCGCCCGAGGGAAGTCGCCATCACATCGACAGAGCACGAATGCCGGTCAAACACCGCATAAACAGTGCGCAGCAGCTCAGAGTCGAAGGTGTGTGCCGACTGAATCTCAACCGCCGCCACATTTCTCTTCGCCGTAATGCCACTGACCACGTCCCCGGTTTTCGCCCGCGCGACAATTTCCGTCCCTTCGCCCTCCGGCCGACGCGAATTCAAAACGTAAACTGGAATATTTTCGCGCATCGCCGGAACCAGCGTCGCCGGATGCAGCACCTTCGCCCCGAAGTGCGCCAGCTCCGCGGCCTCATCAAAACTGATCTTGCGAATCACACGCGCGTCGGAACAGAGCTTGGGATCGGTCGTCATGATGCCATCCACATCCGTCCATATTTCCACTCGGGCCGCGCACAGCGCCGCCGCGACGATCGCGGCGCTGAAGTCCGACCCACCCCGGCCCAGCGTCGTCGGAACTCCCTCGCAAGTGGAGGCGATAAACCCTCCCATTATTGGCACCTGCCCGCGCTCCAGCAACGGACTTAAAGTCTCCTGTACCAACTGCTCCGTCGCATCCCACACGGGACTCGCCTGACCGTGGCGTGCGTCGGTGACGATGCACGCCCGCGCATCCACGTGAGCCGCCTGGATTCCGGCCTCGCAAAGAGCTTCCTTCACCAGGCTGCTCGAAAAACATTCCCCGAAGCCGAGCAGATGGTCCTGCGCCTTGAGATCCAGTTGACGCGAACTATCCAGATCGTGCAGCAGCGATTCCAGCGCGCGGAACTCGCCGCGCAATTCGCGATCAAGCGTGCTGTACGCGGAATCGCCGACCAGCGAGTCCGCCAGTTGTTCGTGGCGAACATATATGTCCCGCACCGTCGCGAGGGCTGAGCCGAGATGGCCCCCCGCGGCCGCGCCGCCCGCTTCCAGCAGTTGATCGGTCACGCGTGCGAGTGCGCTGACCACGACGACCGGACGCGCGTCCGCCCTGCTCCGTACGATGCCAATGAGCCGGCGAATCGCCGCCGCATCCTCGACTGACGTCCCGCCAAACTTCATCACCACCACATCCTCGCTTCGCTCGAATCTGCTTGGCCGCTGTAATCCGCTCATAGTCTCCAGCTCCGTTTTCCAGGTTTTTGGCGCAAAGAAAAACCCACCGCCAGATCGCTTCTGGCGGTGGGTTCGGGTGATTCTTTTAGAAGTGCTTTACTTCATCCGATCCCGTCCTCCAGAAGACACGTAATTCGTGTCGACATACCTGTGCCTGTCGATGTAATTCGCGTGGACTTCTGGATGGAGGTGTTCATAAGAAACTTCAACCTAAGCCTATCGGGCGGGAACGCCTAGGGGAAATTCAAAATTCCGATGGGTACAATCTGAATTTCAGGTGACGCCGAAGGTAAGCAGAAGGCTTGGTCGCGGAAAGGTTTATGCGGGGACAGACGTTCCGGCCGTCTATCGAGCGCCTTGGTTCACTCCTCTGTCTTCTTCAAGTTTGTGGCAAACTGCCGCAGCAGCGCCACAAACGCCGTTGAAGCCACCGACAGCGTCCGATCCCGCCGGTAAGCCAGCCCCAGCTCACGATACAGCACAGCGTCTTCCAGATCGATCAGCTTGACCCGCCCAGACTCTACCTCATCGCGCGCAAACGACGCGCTGATCAGCGACACGCCCAAGTCCGACGCCACAAAGCTCTTGATCATCCCAATGCTCGGCAGCTCCATCCGAACCTGCAGCTCGGCGGCGTGCGGCCGAAACAGCTTGTCCAGCAGCCTGCGCGTGTGGCCCGTCTTCGGAAACAGCAGCGGATGCTTCACGATCTCGCTTACTGGCACAACCTTAAATTTGGCCAGCGGATTCTTCGGACTCACCATCAGCATCAGCTTGTCCCGAAAAATCGGCTGGATCTTCAAGCTCGGAGACTGGATCGGCAAAGTCAAAATGCCCACCTCGACCTGCCCGTTCTCCAGCTTCTCTACAATTTTGTAGCTGAAGTTGCGGTAAATGCTGATCTGAACTGGCGGATAGCGCCGGCAATATTCGCCAAAAACTTCGGGCAGTACATACAAACAGGTAGCCTCGTTGGCCCCCACCCGCAGCGTGCCCCGGGGAGTGCCGCTGTGGTCGGCGACCGCCATCAGCGACTCGTCGCGCAGCGCCTTCAGCCGTTCGGCATATTCAAAGAACACCTGGCCGGCCGGGGTTAGTTTTACCGTCTTGCCCGAGCGGTCGAGTAACCGGTCGCCATACTCTTGTTCCAGTTGGCGGATTTGCGCGCTGACCGCCGATTGCGACCGAAAAACCTTCTCGCCCGCGCGCGAAAAACTGCCCTGCCGGGCCACTTCCAGGAACGTGATGAGCTGATCGAAGTCCATTGTGATTTCAGCGAATTATAACGAACTCTCCTCTATGCAAGGTTAATTTACTCGGCATCTTCTGCGTCTGAATGCGCCTGAAATTTGCATGGATTGCATCGAAATTCTGCATTGTACTTTGCCTGCCCGCAGGCGCCAGAATACGAATGTCTGTTCCTGAGCAGAAGTGTGCGACTCCCAGTCGCCCCTGGCAAGCGGCGCCCAGAACAAATGATTCGAAAGGAATTCAGTTCGCTGGACGAAGTCGGATTCCATGACGAAGCTGACGACGACGCGTCTCAACCCGAAAAACGGCCTGCCCTACGCCCAGGGTCTCTACGATCCGGCGCACGAGCACGACGCCTGTGGAATCGGGTTTGTCGCCAGCATTGGCGGCCATAAGAGTCACGACATTATCCGCAAGGGAATTCAGGTTCTGCTCAACTTGGCGCATCGTGGCGCCTGCGGTTGCGATCCGGAAACCGGCGACGGCGCCGGTGTGCTCATCCAGATTCCGCATAAATTCTTCGCCCGTGAATGCGAGAAGCTCGGCTTCGCGTTGCCGAAGGCCGGAACTTACGGCGTCGGTATGACGTTTCTTCCAGTCGAGAAACACCAGCGCCTGCAGTGCGAAGGCATCCTCGAACGCATTGTCCGCGAGGAAGGTCTGACTCTTCTCGGCTGGCGCGACACTCCCGTCTACGCCTCGGCGATTGGCCGCGTGGCGCGCGCGTCGCAGCCTTATATTCAACAGATTTTCGTGCGCTGCGCGCCGGGGATGGGCGAAGACGCCTTCGAGCGCAAACTTTACGTCGTGCGCAAGCGCGCCGAAAATGAAATTCGCGAGTCTGGTGTGGAAGATGCGGAGATGTTCTACATCCCATCGCTTTCTTGTCGCACGATTGTCTATAAGGGCTTGCTGCTCGCCTCGCAGATCACCAACTTTTATCGCGAGCTTTCTGATCCTGATGCGGTCAGCGCGTTGTGCCTGGTGCACCAGCGCTTCTCGACCAATACTTTTCCAAGCTGGCAGCGCGCGCATCCCTATCGGTACGTCGCCCACAACGGCGAGATCAACACGCTCCGCGGCAACGTCAACTGGATGCAAGCCCGGCAGTCGCTGCTGCAATCAGCGCTGTTCGGCGACGACATCAAGAAGCTTCATCCCGTCATCGCTCCTGATGGCAGCGATTCGTCGAATTTCGATAACGCCGTCGAGTTGCTCCTCCAGTCCGGACGCAGCCTGCCGCATGTGATGGCCATGCTGATTCCCGAAGCCTGGTCGGGCAATCCGCACATGAAGCCGGAGAAGCGCGCTTTTTACGAGTACCACGCCTGCCTGATGGAACCGTGGGACGGCCCCGCCGCCATCGCTTTTACCGACGGTCGCGTCATCGGCGCGACGCTCGACCGCAACGGCCTGCGCCCCGGCCGCTACGTGGTCACGCATGACGATCTTGTGGTGATGGCCTCGGAAGCCGGAGTGCTCGACATCGCGCCCGAGCAGGTCAAGAGCAAAGGCCGTCTGCAGCCGGGAAAAATGTTTCTGGTCGACACTGTCGAAGGCCGCATTGTTTCCGATAAAGAAATCAAGGAGAAGCTCGCGTCGCGGCAGCCCTACGCGCAATGGGTGAAAGAAAATCAGATCACCATCGACGAACTGCCTGAGCCCTCGCGCATGCACTTTCCCGACGCCGAGACGCTTCTCCGCCGCCAGCGCGCATTCGGGTACAGCGACGAAGATCTCCGCATGATTCTTGCGCCGATGGCGTCCAAAGGCGAAGAGCCGGTCGGTTCCATGGGCACCGACACGCCGCTGGCCTGCCTTTCCGACAAGCCGCAGTCGCTGTTCAACTATTTCAAACAACTTTTCGCGCAGGTCACGAATCCGCCCATCGATCCCATTCGCGAAGAGATGGTCATGTCGCTCATCAGCTACATCGGGAGCGAGCGCAACATCCTCGAAGAAGCGCCTGAAAATTGCCACATGCTGAAGCTGGCGCATCCGCTGCTCTCGAATCGCGAACTGGAAAAGTTGCGCCGGGTTTCGAATCGCGACCTGCTCGCCACCACGTTGCCCGCTCTGTTCCGCGCGAAGGATGGCGAAGCAGGCCTTAAGCGCGCGCTCGACGAATTGTGCCAGCGAGCTTCACTTGCGGTGAAGGCCGGCTATTCGCTGATGATCCTCTCCGATCGCGGCGTCGACAAAGATTACGCTCCGATCCCGTGCCTGCTCGCGCTAGCTGCGGTTCACAATTTATTAGTCCGCGAAGAAACCCGAACTCAGGTTGCGCTTATCACCGAATCCGGCGAGCCCCGCGAAGTCATGCACTTCGCGCTGCTCAGCGGATACGGCGCCAGTGCCATCAATCCCTACCTCGCGCTCGAGAGCGTCGAGAACCTGGTTTACAGCGGCGAGCTGGGCGATAGCATCACTCCCGAAATCGCCGTGAAACACTTCATGAAGGCCATCAAAAAAGGCCTGCTGAAAACTTTCTCGAAGATGGGGATCTCGACCCTGCAGAGTTATCAGGGCGCGCAGGTGTTCGAAGCCATCGGCCTCAACAAAGGGTTAGTCGACGCCTACTTCGCCGGCACGACGTCGCGCATTGAAGGCATCGGACTTTCCGTTCTAGCCGCCGAGGCGCAGATGAAACATGAGTATGCCTTCCGTCCGCTGACCGAATTCGAAACCGAGCTTTCCGTCGGCGGCAGCTATCACCAGCGCGTGAATGGCGAATACCATTTGCTCAATCCGGCAACCATCAGCAAATTGCAACAAGCCGTAAGGCAGGACAGCTTCAAGACTTTCCAGGAATACACCGACCTGATCGACAACCAGAATGCGAACCTGTGTACGCTGCGCGGCCTGATGAAGTTCAAGAAAAGCGAGACGCCAGTTCCGCTCGAAGAAGTCGAGCCCGCCAAGGAAATTGTGAAGCGCTTCACCACCGGCGCCATGTCGTTTGGATCTATTTCCAAAGAAGCGCACGAGACTCTCGCCATCGCCATGAACCGCATCGGCGGCAAATCCAACACCGGCGAAGGCGGAGAAGACGAAGAGCGTTTCAAGGCCGACGCCAACGGCGACCTGCGGCGGAGTGCGGTGAAGCAGGTTGCATCTGCTCGTTTCGGAGTCACTGCAAACTACCTGGTGAATGCGGACGAATTGCAGATCAAGATGGCGCAGGGCGCCAAACCCGGCGAGGGTGGCCAGCTTCCCGGCCACAAGGTCGACGAAGTAATCGCGCGCATCCGCCATTCCATCCCCGGCGTTGGACTGATCTCGCCGCCGCCCCATCACGACATCTATTCGATCGAGGATCTCGCGCAGTTGATCTACGACCTCAAAAACGTGAACCCGCACGCACGCATCGCTGTGAAACTCGTCGCGGAAGTCGGCGTTGGCACGGTTGCTGCGGGCGTTGCCAAGGCGCACGCCGACGTAGTTCTCATCAGCGGCGACAGCGGCGGCACCGGCGCATCCCCGTTGAGTTCGATCAAGCACGCTGGCATTCCCTGGGAACTCGGCCTTGCGGAGACTCAGCAGGTTTTGCTGCTGAACGACTTGCGCAGCCGCATCCGCGTGCAAACCGATGGTAAGCTGCAAACCGGCCGCGATGTCGCCATCGCCGCTCTGCTCGGCGCTGAAGAATTCGGCTTTGCCACAACGCCCCTGATCGCCATGGGCTGCATCATGATGCGCAAGTGCCATCTCAACACTTGCTCGGTCGGCATCGCCACCCAAGACCCCGTGCTGCGCCAGCAATTCAAAGGTCAGCCCGAGCACGTCATCAATTTCTTCTTCTTCCTCGCGGAACAACTTCGGCAGTACATGGCTGACCTCGGATTCCGCACCGTCGATGAAATGGTCGGCCGCGTCGACATGCTCGACGTGGAGCCTGCCGTTGACCACTGGAAAGATCACTGGAAAGCCAAGGGCCTGGATTTCTCCGCGATTCTCTACAACCCGCCTACTCCGTCGCGAGTCGCCCGCCGCTGCGTGCACGCGCAGGATCACGGTCTGGAGCAGGCGCTCGATCACAAAATTCTTCTGCAAGTGCACGATACGCTCACCACTCTTTCACCGATCGAGGTCAAGTTTCCGGTGCGCAACATTCACCGGTCGGTCGGCACCATGCTCAGCGGTGAAATCGCGCGCCTTTACGGCTCTGCCGGACTGCCCGACGACACCGTCCGCATTCACCTGACGGGTTCCGCGGGGCAGAGCCTGGGGGCGTTCCTGGCCCGTGGAGTTACGATGTCGCTCGAGGGCGAAGCCAACGACTACGTCGGCAAGGGCCTCTCCGGCGGCCGGATCATGGTGTTTCCGCCGCGCGCTTCGAGCTTCGCTCCGGAAGAAAATATCATCGTCGGCAACGTCGCACTCTACGGTGCCACCAGCGGCGAGGCTTTCTTCAACGGAGTCGCCGGTGAACGCTTCGCGGTCCGCAACTCCGGAGCGACTGCGGTGGTCGAGGGCGTTGGCGACCACGGCTGCGAGTACATGACCAACGGCATCGTGCTGGTGCTCGGTTCCTGCGGCAGAAATTTCGCGGCTGGCATGAGTGGCGGCGTCGCTTATGTGCTTGATGAGCGCGGAGACTTTACCGAGAGGCGTTGCAATCTGGAATCGGTTGATCTCGAGCCTTTGCTCGAGGAGTCGGATATACAGATTGTCAGAGATCTTCTGTTGAGCCACCTTGAACTGACTGCCAGCCGCCGCGCCAAATGGATTCTCGATAACTGGCACGACGTGTCCTCGCGCTTCATCAAAGTTTTTCCGCACGAGTTCAAGCGTGTTCTGGGCGTGAACCGGCGCGAACAGGCCTACATCCCAGCTTCGCCGGTCGCGGTGCTCGCTCAATCCGAGTCGCTGCAAGCTGAGCAGGTGCAGCATGGGCAGGTGTTACATGGGTAAGACCACCGGCTTCATGGATTACTCGCGCGAGCTCGCACCGCGCCGTCCGGTCCTCGAACGCGTCAACGACTGGTTCGAGATCTATCAGGATTTTCCCGAGGAAAAACTTCGCAAGCAGGGCGCACGCTGCATGGATTGCGGCGTCCCCTTCTGCCAAACAGGATGTCCCGTCAGCAACCTGATTCCCGATTGGAATGATCTTGTCTACCGCGGCCGGTGGAAAGATGCTGTCCGCCAATTGCACGCCACTAACAATTTTCCCGAATTCACCGGCAGAATTTGTCCGGCGCCTTGTGAAGCCTCGTGCGTTCTGGGCATCAACGCTCCGCCAGTCACGATCAAGCAGAACGAGAAGAATATTGTTGAGCGCGGGTTTCTCGAAGGCTGGATCCGCCCCGAGCCCTCAAAACTTCGCACCGGAAAGAAAGTAGCCATCGTAGGCTCCGGCCCCGCCGGACTCGCCGCCGCGCAACAACTCAGCCGCGCCGGCCACGCGGTCACGGTGTACGAGAAGAATGACCGCATCGGCGGACTGCTCCGTTACGGCATCCCGGAGTTCAAGCTGGAGAAGCACATCATTGATCGGCGCCTCGAACAAATGTCCGCCGAGGGCGTGAAGTTCATCACCAACGCCGAAGTCGGCAAGACGATCCAGGTCGAAGATCTGCGCCGCGACTATGATGCTATCGTCCTCGCGGGCGGCTCCGAACATCCCCGCGACTTGAAAATCCCCGGCCGCGAACTCAATGGCATTCACTATGCAATGGAATTCCTCCCGCAGCAGAACAAGCGCTGCCACGGCGACACGCTCGACTCCGCCGCCGACATTCTTGCGACCGGCAAACGCGTCGTCATCATCGGTGGCGGCGACACCGGCGCCGATTGTCTGGGTACGGTCCACCGTCAGAAACCAATTTCGGTGCATCAATTCGAAATCATGCCCAAGCCGCCCGACGAGCGCTCGCCGCTTACGCCGTGGCCGCTTTGGCCCATGCAGTTGCGTATCGAAGGCGCGCACGAAGAAGGCGGCATTCGCGACTGGAGCATTGCTACTTCAAAATTCACCGGCGACGAAATTGGCAACGTCCGGCAACTTCACGCCGTTAGGGTCGGCCCTCCCCCGAAGTTCGACCCCGTTCATGGCAGCGAGTTCACCATGGACGCGGATCTTATTCTGATTGCCATGGGATTCCTTGGCCCCGTGCGTCATGGGATGATCGAGCAGTTGGGCGTTCAACTCGACAACCGCGGAAACGTCGCCACCGATCAGAACTACATGTCGTCGATTCCCGGAGTCTTCGCCGCCGGTGACATGCGCCGCGGCCAATCGCTGGTCGTGTGGGCGATCGCCGAAGGCCGCAAAGCCGCAGCCGCCGTCGATGCCTATCTTAAGGCGCTGCCAATTCGTACGGTCGTTCCGGTAGCGACGACCGCGCGCCAAATCGCTTCATAGTCTGGGAGATGCTTCGTTGGTCGTCGGTCGCTAGTCGTTAGCCGAAACCGATCGGGCCGACGACCAACGACTAACGACGTTGTAAGATGTCTGCTCCACCCCCATGATCCAACTCTCCGACATCCAGGCCGCCCTCGAGAGAATCCGCGCCGACATCCGCGTTTCTCCCTGCACTCATTCGGAAACTTTCTCCGGCCTCACCGACAATTCCATCTTCCTCAAACTCGACAACCAGCAGCGCACCGGAGCTTTCAAAGAGCGCGGAGCTTTAAACAAGCTTCTGACGCTAAGCCCGGAAGAACGTTCCCACGGCGTAATCGCCGCCTCCGCCGGCAATCATGCGCAAGGCGTCGCCTACCACGCCGGACGCCACAAGATCGCAGCCCGCATCGTAATGCCGCTGCCCACGCCGCTCACCAAAGTTTCCGCGACGCGCGCGTACGGGGCCGAAGTTGCTCTGTACGGCACCAACTACGACGAGGCTTACGACAAAGCCGTCGCACAAAGTAAGAGCGACCATCTGACGCTTATTCACGCCTTCGACGACGATGCCGTGATCGCGGGGCAGGGAACGCTTGGTCTCGAAATTCTGCAGCAGCATCCCGGCATCGAAGTCATCGTCGCCCCCATCGGCGGCGGAGGGCTGATCGGCGGCATCGCCTGCGCCGTCAAAGAGACGAATCCCAAGGTGCAGATTTTCGGCGTGCAGCCCTCGCGGATTCCCTCCATGAAGGCCGCAGTAGCCGAAGGCAAGCCGGTCACGCTGGCGGCAGCAAAGACGATCGCCGACGGAATCGCCGTCCGTCGCGCCGGCGAGCGCACGCTTCCCCTGGTTCAAAAATATGTTGACGACATCGTCACGGTGGAAGAGGAAGAAATCGCGAACGCGATTCTCTTATTGCTGGAGCGCGAAAAAACTCTCGCCGAAGGCGCCGGGGCCGCTGCCATCGCCGCCGTCCTGAACCGCAAACTGCCGCTGCAAGGCAAGAAAATCGCCGTCCTGGTTTGCGGCGGCAACATCGACGTCACACTACTCTCGCGCATCATCGAGCGTGGCCTGGTAAAGGACGGACGCCTGGTGCGTCTCCGTGTTCACCTGCCCGACTATCCCGGTGCCTTGCACCGCCTCACCGGAATCCTCGCCGATCATCGCGCCAACATCGTCGAGACCGCCTACGACCGCGCCTACCACGGTGTCAATCTCGGTGACACCGCCATCGACATCACCATGGAGACGCGCGGTCCTGACCACATCACCGAACTTCTCGCAGCCCTGGTGGCAGCCGGTTACACCCACGAAAGAATTCTGTAATTGGCAGTTGGCTCAGCCGGGCGCTGCATCAGGGGGACGAGGAGCTGATAGGAGTTTTGGGGCCGCCATGGCACACCAGCACGCAGACCAAAACCCCCGCGCCCGCCGCCCCCGCTACAATCCATTTCGGACTCAGACTGGTACTCGCTCCGACCGGCCGCGCCGGAGCTCCGCAAATCGCCGACAGGTCGAAACTTTTCTGCTCCCCCTCGTGAACCGAGGCTTCATTCGACGCTGTTGGCTCCGGTAGTGGCTTCGTGCCATCCATCTTTCGCTCAACGTTCACATCATTCTTCCGGGCGGCCACTTGCAGATTTCCACTCACGTTGGTCACTTCATACTGCGTCCATTCGCTGAGCGCCGGAACCACCGTGATGCACCTCACCTGCACTTTAAAGCTCTTCGACGTTCCCACGAATACGCTGCCATGATCCAACTCCAGTAAATTAGTCTGCAGCGTGCCTACCGATTCCGGCTGGATCAGAACGTTCGACCCGTCGAGGGTCAAGTTCGCCGACGATCCTGGCTTGGTTTCCAGCAAGTCTCCGGGAAAAACCGCAGTGGAGTCCCGCGCTTCATAGCCATTTACCCAAACTCCACCTTGGGCGTGCAGGATGGCCCCTGCTTTCTGTCCCTCGATGCTCTGTCCCGGGGGAATTTGCCCGGGCGAGCCTTGTCCCGGCAAAGCCTGCTCCGGCAAAGCTTGTCCGGGCGGAGCCTGTCCCTGCCCGGTTTGACCCGGACTCGACTGACCGAGCAGTGACTGGGGCACGATCACCAACATCGCCCAGCACAGAAAACAACGTACCCTTGAGACATGCATGCAAATCAAATGAAAACCATTTCCCGCAAAACTCCCACTAAAAATCGTAGCTGGCCGTGTCCTCGCCGTCTATTAGCAGGCTGGGTGCGGGCGAAATGTTCAGCCGAACGAATCTCGCTCGCTTCCGACTCATCGCTTCGTCCAATTTGGAACAACTGCTGTCTCTGGGTAAAACTTTGTAAACCATGCCGCTTTCAGGCTTGCGGCCATGTAAATTAGAAGGTGGGGCGTATGAATAAAAACCGGAATAAAAAGAACGCAGCAATCGTGGCACTCCTCTTTTCCGTGATCGCGATTTCTGCAACGAGTTTCTCGTCAGGATCTTTCGCGTCTGCGCCTCTCCAGACTCAGGATGCCGCCCAACCGGCCGTCGCCCGACGCCTCGGCACCGTCAAGGCAATCAACGGCAACGCCATCACCCTTACCGCGGATTCCGGCCCCGAAATCGCAGTAACCGTGCAGCCCAACGCGCGCCTCCTCCGCATCGCCGCTGGTGAGAAGGATGTCAAGAACGCAACTCCCATTCAGTTGCAGGACCTGCAGGTCGGAGATCGCGTGCGAGTTCGCGGCCAGGCCTCCGCCGATGGAACGTCCATCGCAGCGCTTGAGGTCATTGTCATCCCTCCAGCGGTGGTCGCCGCAGTCAATGAGCAAAGGCGCCAGGATTGGCAGAAGCGCGGCATCGCCGGTATGGTCAGCGCCGTCGACTCTTCGGCTGGAACCGTGACCATCGCCATTTCAAGCTTAGGCGGGAAAAAGACGATCCTCGTGCGCACGTCCAAGAGCACCGTGATCCACCGCTACTCTCCCGACTCGTTCAAATCCGAAGATGCGAAGTTGTGCACGCTTCAGGATGTGCATGTCGACGATCAACTGCGTGCCCGCGGAGACCGTAACGCCGACGGCACAGAATTGGCCGCCGAGGAAATATTCACGGGCATCTTCCCCCAATTTCCAAGCTTGATTAAGTCGGTCGATGCAAGTGCGGGAACCCTCAGCGTTCAAGATTTGGTGACCAAAAAGACCGTGCAGCTAAGAATCAATGCCGACTCGCAGCTTCATAAGATGCCGGCGGAAATGGCCAACAGATTTGCCATGCGATTGAAATCCGCGCTGCCCCCAGGAATGCCAGGCGCGGCCACGAATTCGTCCCCTGGTTCGTCCTCACGCGGGGCGGCTCCGGGCAGCTCGCCATCCGGTGGGATGGCGCCGGGCGGCGGTGGCATGGCTGGCGGAGGAATGGGCGGAGCACCCGGGGGATCTCGCTCCGGCGGAGGGTCCGACTTCCAGCGATTGGTCGATCAAACACCCGCCGCCGCCCTCGCCGATCTGCATAAGGGAGATGCGATTGTCGTCCTCGCCACCGAAGGCACACCTTCCGGCGGAAGCACGGTCATCACGCTGGTCGCCGGAGTGGAACCGATTCTTCAGGCTGCTCCTAACGCCGGCCAGGCCATGATGTTGGCTCCGTGGAGTCTAGGCGGCGCCCCCGGCGGCGACTCAGGCCCGTAGCCGTGATTAGACGTATGGCTGAACAACCGTGGAAGAGCGGCGCTTTGAGCGCCACGTAATGCGAGCAAAATCAATACGGGCTTTAGCCCCGGTTTCCATCCTCGCAAGAAGCAGCAAGAAAGGGAAGGTCGAGAAATACATGCGTTTCATGGCTGTCGTTTTTTTATTTTTTTCCTTATCGATTCCCTCGTCGCCGCAAAGCGCCGCACCGTCGCCATCCGCCGCGCCTGCGCAATCCGCCGCGCCCGCCCAAACTGCCAGTGGAGCTCTCCGCGGGCAAGTCACCGATCCCTCCGGCGCTGTCATCGCTCACGCCACTGTGGTCATGACTCCTGCCGCCGGTTCTCCCATCGTCGTCCAGAGCGATGGGCAGGGGATGTATGAGTTCAAGACTCTACCGGCAGGGAAGTACTCGCTCACCGTCGCCGCCCCGGAATTCACCCTCTACGAGAACGACAATGTCATCATCGCCGACCAGCCTCTCCGCCTGAACGTCAGCATGGCGATCGAAGTAGCGACCGAGAAAGTTCAAGTCTCCGACACTGCCCCCACCGTCGATGTGAATCCCTCGAACAACGCCGGCGCCGTCATCATCTCCGGCAAGGAACTTGAAGCCCTGCCCGACGATCCCGATGAATTGTTGTCCGATCTTCAGGCCCTCGCCGGACCCGCCGCCGGCCCCAATGGCGGACAGATGTACATTGACGGCTTCACCGCTGGTCAACTCCCGCCCAAATCGTCGATCCGCGAAATCCGTGTCAACCAGAACCCATTTTCCGCCGAGTATGACCAGCTGGGTTACGGCCGCATCGAAATCTTCACCAAGCCCGGCACCGACAACTATCACGGCCAACTTTTCGTCATCGGCAACGACTCCGCCTTCAACACGGCGAATCCCTTCGCCGGCGTCGAACCCGGGTACTACACCACTCAGTACAACGGAAGCATCGGCGGCCCGCTCAGCAAGACAGCGTCTTTCTTCTTCAACCTCGAGCGCCGCAACATCAACGAACTGGCCCCCATCGACGTCCCCATCCTCGACCAGTCGCTGAGCGAGACCACCTTGGCGGAGTCGATTCCCAACCCGCGCCAGCGCACCAATCTCAGCCCGCGTCTCGACTGGGCCCTCTCCAAGAACAACACGCTGACCGCGCGCTATCAGTACTATCGCGACACTGAAACCAACAACGGCGTCGGCGTCGCCAGTCTTCCGTCCCAGGCCTACTACTCACAATCGACCGAACAAACCGTGCAAGTCGGAGACACTCAGGTCTACGGTTCAAAGATTGTCAACGAGACCCGCTTCCAGTTCGTTCGCGACGACGGTCTGCAGAATCCAGGCGACCTTAACCCGGTCGTCAACGTGCTTGGAGCGTTCACCGGCGGCGGCAACGGCTCGGGCAATTCCAACGACCAGCAAAACCGATACGAACTGCAGAACTACACTTCACTCATTCACGGCAATCACGTCCTGAAGTTCGGTGGCCGCGTGCGCGCCACGCAAGATACGAACTTCTCGAGGTCAGGATTTAACGGGGCTTTCACGTTTTCCTCGCTCCCCGAAGACCCCAAAAATCCCACTACGATCACCCCCAGCTGTAAGACCCAGAGCCAGAATCCGCCCTGCCCGGTCTCGCTGGCCTTTGCCTTGGAGCAGATTCAGAACCCACTAGGCAACGGCGGCGCGCCACCCTACGCAACCACCCTGTCCTACACCACAGGCTTGCCCACTGCCACGGTCACCTACTACGACTTCGAACCCTACATTCAGGACGATTGGCGGGTTCGGCCCAACATCACGCTCAGCTTCGGTCTGCGCTTCGAGACTCAAAACGACATCCACGATAAAGGTGACTTTGCTCCGCGGCTGGGCTTCGCCTGGGGTGTAGGCGGCAGGAGTACTCCGCCGAAAGTTGTCATTCGCGGCGGCTACGGTATTTTCTACAACCGTTTCGGATCCGGACAAATTCTGCAGGCCGATCGCCTCAACGGCGTCGTCCAACAGCAATTCATCATCGACAACCCGACCTGTTTTCCGGGAGTGGACGTTCCTCTTACCAATTTCTCCAGCTGCGGCACGCCGACCTCTGCCGCCTCCAACGTTTATCAGATCAGCCCCAATCTGCGCGCACCCTATACCATGCAAGGCGCGGTCAGCCTGGAACGCCAGGTCACGAAGTCGGCGACCGTTTCCGCGACTTACTTGAACTCGCGCGGCTTTGACCAGTTCCTCACTATCAACGCGAATGCACCTTTTCCCGGCACGCCGTGTTCCTCGCCCTTCGTGGTGTCCAGCCTTCCACCGTGCGCGACGGTGACCGGAGGCAACGTCTACCGCTATGTCTCCGAAGGCAATTTCAAACAGAACCAGCTGATCCTGAACACGAATATAAAGGTTGGTTCCAAAGTTCAGCTCTTCGGGTTCTACACGCTGGGCTATGCCAACAGCGATGCGTCCGGTGTCTCCAGTTTTCCCTCGAATTCCTACGACATCAGCCAGGACTACGGCCGCGCTTCGTTCGATGTCCGGCACAGGCTCTTCATGGGTGGCAGCGTTGCGCTGCCGTATCTGTTTCGCCTGAGCCCCTTCATGGTCGTCAGTTCCGGTTCGCCTTTCACCATTCTGTCGCCGATCGACGAGAACGGAGACCAGCTCTACAACGATCGTCCGGGCATCTCTTCGGCAACTTGCCCCGCAGGCACGAACCAGCAAGGCTACATCTACTGCACTCGGCTCGGAACCTTCGATGCATCGGGTGCGGGAAAACTTCTACCCATCAACTCTGAAACCGGTCCGGCACACTTCGTGCTGAACCTGCGCCTCACCAAAACCATCGGCATCGGACCCAAGACAAAAGCGGCCACCAATAATCAGGGACAGGGCGGCCCTGGCGGCGGGGGTGGAGGTCGAGGCGGCGGGGGTGGTCCTCGCGGCCCGCTCTTCGGCGGCGGCGGTGGATTCAACACCTCGTCCAATTCCGACCGCCGTTACAACCTCACGTTCGGAGTGGGCGCGCGCAACGTTTTCAATAACGTCAACGTCGCCAATCCCAATGCGGTTCTCGGGTCGCCGTTGTTTGACAAATCCAATGCACTACAGGGCGGCGTGTTTTCGCAGGGCAGTTCCTCCAATCGCCGCATTGAACTGCAAGCCACGTTTGCCTTCTGAGCTGGAGCATTCCTCTCGTCATATCGCGAACCGGCGGACGCGGGTTATGCTGAGAATCGAAAGCGCCGCGTAGTCCGGCAGCGTACAGGCCCGAGAGCGATTGGCTTTTTTTCCTATCACCAGGCGAAAGTTTGTCGGCCTCGCGGCCAGCGCTGGCGTGGCCGCGCTCGCTGCGGATTCCATCCTGCTCGAGCCCAATCGCCCCCGCATTGTGCGCCGGGAGATTGTGCTCCGCCGCTGGCCCGCCAAACTCGAGGGTTTCACGATTGCACTGCTCAGCGATTTCCATTACGACGCTGAGTTCTCGGTGCATCCTCTGCACGCGGCAATCGGCATGACCAACGGCCTTCACCCTGACCTGATCGCGCTGACCGGGGACTTCGTCTCCATGCCCTGGTTCGGCGATGCCGCCGCGGCAGCCTCCTCCGCCGAACCTTGCGCCCAGTTGCTGCGTCAAATGCAGGCGCCTCACGGCCTCTGGGCGGTGATGGGCAATCACGATGCCTTCACCGATCCCGATCGCGTGACCGACTCACTTCGTGGCGCAGGAATTTCGGTGCTGTCCAATCAGTCGGTTCCCGTCGAACGCGATGGAGCACGCTTCTGGCTCAGCGGGGTCGACGATGTATTAGGCGGCGCCGCCGACCTCAACTCGGCTGTGCACAACATCCCTCCCAACGAAGCTACCGTGATGCTGGCTCACGAGCCCGACTATGCCGACCGGGTGGCCCGCTATCCAGTCGACCTCCAACTTTCTGGACACTCCCATGGCGGCCAGGTGCGGCTTCCTTTTCTCCGTCCTCTTTACTTGCCCGACCTGGCCCGCAAATACGTTTGGGGCATGTACCGGATCGGCGGCCTCACTCTCTACACCAACCCAGGCCTCGGCACTGTCGGAGTCCCGGTCCGCTTAAATTGCCCCCCTGAAATCACCCTGCTGACGATGCGCGGTTCGCCAAAGTAGCGCCGGCGTCCCGCCGGCTGTCGCGTGGGCGTCTCGCCCACGCAGCCCGTTCCGAACGCAACTCCCCGTCTCCTTCTATGCAATCTCTTGCAGTCGGACCTTGCGTCATACCTGCAATCCGCGCCGGAACTCCTTTTTACGCAATCAGATGACCGCGGTCAGGAATGGTCCTGAATTTGCCACACCCAGCCCTAAGGGTTAAGACCGGACTCCGCTACTTTAGAAAGCAGCACTGCTCATGCATCGTCGCACCTGGCCTGCGATTCTGTTCTACATCCCGCCATTTGTTGCGGGTTTCATCGCGTCGTTCATAGCATTGCTCGTACCCGCAGTGGTGCTGGCCGCGAGCACCTCCGCGCCGCATCCGCGATCGGCGACCCTGGAGCAGCGCGAAACCCAGATGTCGAAAACCCTCTCCCGCGCCTCGCAGTTCGTCGACGTGCTGCACGTCAGTTCGCGGCCGTCCTGCGAGCAGGTTCAGCCGCCGGAAGCGCTGACCACGCCGGATCCGCTATTCACCTCGGCACACGGCCAGAAGGTAAAAGTCAGTTTCATCATTGGCACCGACGGGCGCGTACACAGCCCGCTGATCCTCGAAAGCGCCGGCCTCGCCGGCGACCGTCACGTTCTGCAGACCGTGCGTACCTGGAGATATCGTCCGGCAACCTGCAACGGTGTTCCGACCGAGATTGAAGGCAAGATCGAATTTTCCAGCCGATAGCACGAGCCCAACCCCCTGGGCTAGAATGACGGCAGCGACATCGTGATTCGATTCGCCGACAGTTTCGTGGAAAGCTTCGTGGATAAAGACAAGAAAAATCCCAGACCGTCTGACTCGCCGGTGCAAAACGCCGAGATGGAAGAACTCTTCCGCCGGTTGCAGCCCGAAATGCGGCGCCCCAAGCCGGGTCCAGACGCGATTGCTGCCGCGCTGGAAGCGGCGCAGCGCTTGGCTGCCGAAGCCGACGCGGAGCAGGCCGCGGATGACGCCGCGCAGGAACTCTCGAGCGATTCCACCACAGTCGTTTGCCGGATTTGCGGATACCGCAATCGCGAAGGGACCAAGTTCTGCGGCATGTGCGGCATCACGGTTAACGCAGGGGAAGGAATGGAATCCGGCTTTGCCGCGGAGCCAGAGCGTCCGCGATCGCGCGCTCTGGCGTTGCCACCGAATTCATTCGGCAGTATCGAGCAGAATCCAGAAACCAGGCCCGCAACTACTCAGCCCTCGGGCCAGGAAACCCATCACTACCACCATCACTATCATCACCATTATTTTCCCGGCGGGGAAGCGATGGCGGCGCGATCTGCGGCGGATCCCATTCGCGCCGACTCCGGACGCGACCCGCGTCCGACCGCGGCTCTAAGAGGGGATATGAGCCGCGCCGAGGCCGCGATCCGGCACATTGCGCAAGAGTGGGTGCTGGCTTGCAATACCAAACATCTCGATGATCTGATCGAGCTCTACACCACCGATGCGATCGTGCTGCGCTCGAATTGTCCTCCCGTGCGCGGCGCGGCCGCGGTGCGCGAGTTTTTCTTTGGTGCGCTGGACGCCGGACTCGGAGAAGTGGAACTCGAACCCCTGCGGGTGGAAGTGGTCGGAGACCTGGCCTACGAAGCGGGACGCTGCAAAGCGCTGATTCCCGGCGCAACCGGCAAGCGCCGCGAGGAACGCGGCAAGTACCTCTGGGTGTGTGCGCGGCAGGGCAACGGCGAGTGGAGAGTCGCCGCCGACTGCTGGTCGAGTGACTTGACGCTCAGCACCATGGAATCAGATGTTCCGCAGAGTGCGGGAGTGAAAACCACGGCGCCGCGCAAGAACCCCTGAAGTCTCGCGACCTCAGGGGCTAAAGCCCAGTGTTTATGCGGCGTCTAGTGGCACGACTAAAGTTCGTGCCCTTCCCGAAACAACGTAGTCCGCTTCCCGAAACTCAGTTTTCCGCATTTTGTTGCGAACGCGTGTCACGGGTTCACGCCTAACTTCGCCAAATCTGATCGCAACTGCTCCAACTGCTGCATCTCGATCGTGTGCATCCCCAGCTTCGACGCGCACTCCAGGTTGAGCGCGCGATCGTCGACAAAGCAACACTCTTCCGCGGGAATCTGTGTGATCTCCAGCGCCAGCCGGTAAATGTCGCGCTCCGGCTTGCGGAATCCTACGTAGCAGGAACTGACGAACAGCCGGAAGATCTTCCGCAGTCCAAAGGTTTCAATCCGCTGGTTATTCAACTCGCGCGATTCGTTGTTGATCGTGCCCATAAAATATTTGCCGGAATCCGCGAGCCCCTGGGCAAATTGCAGCACTTCGGGAAACGGCTGCGAGAGCGAAAACATGTAGTCGCGGAACTCGCCTCGGGTGAACGGACGTGGGCGATAGAACACGGTGCGGTCGAGGTATTCATCGAGCGTGATCTTGCCGCGCTCGAACGACGAAACCACCATCTCGTGGCGGTCGTGAAATTCATCGAGGTCGAGATGGAAATGTTCGAGTGCCGCGGAGCGCTCCACGCGGTCCCAGGCGTTGGTGAGCAACACACCGCCGACATCCCAAAAAATCGCGCGAATGGCAGACAAGGTCGGTCCTCCCAGCGGAAAAGTTCTGGAAGAGAGTTTAAACGAAGTCTGTGTGGGGACGGGCGCCTTCGCAAGCCTGCCAAGCTCAACGAGTCGAGTCGCCACCCGACCCCCAATGTGCGATCACACTCGGTTCGGGCAAACTTCTATTTCACGAACGTCAGCCCATGCGGCACTGCCCACGCAAAAACATAGGCGTAGAGCAGGACGATGATTCCAACAATGGAGCAGAGTGCTACGGAGTGCCACGCCACGTAGCGGAAAATAATTCCTTCGTTGCCCACCTGTTCGGTGGCGGAGGTGGCGATGGTGATGGATTGTGCGTCCACCATTTTGCCCATCACGCCTCCAGCGCTGTTGGCGGCGCACATCAGAATCGGGTCGATGTGGAGTTGTTGCGACGTGATGCGCTGCAGGCTGCCGAACAGTGTGTTGGCGGAGGTATCGCTGCCGGTGAGCGCGACTCCGAGCCAGCCCAGGAACGTGCCGAAAAACGGATAGAGCCATGCCGTGCGGGTGAAGGCCAGGCCAAGAACCGCGTCCAGCCCGGAGTAGCGGGTTACGTATCCCAACCCCAGCATGAATGAGATGGCGACCATCGCAAGGCGCATACGAACCAGCGTTCGCCAGAAGATATTCAGCAATCGCAGAGGACTCAGACCGAGCAGTAACCCAGATACGATTGCCGCGAAGAAGCAGGCGGTGCCCGTGGCGGAGAGCCAGTTGAAATCGTAGCGCGCGGCTTCGGGCGTCGGCTTCGCGACCACGGGAACGGCGCGGGAGATCGCGTTGTGCAGGTAGGGCACGTCCCAGCCCGGAGGACCCGGGCGAGGTTTTCCGTTTGGCAGAGTGACTTGAAACGCTGGAGTAGTTGCCTGATTCATCGCGAGCTTGATCCTGGGCAATCCCCAGAGCAGCACCAGGAGAGAGAGAATCGCGAAGGGCATCCACGCCTTTAAGACTTGTGCGGGTGAATAGGTGCGGGGCTTGACGAAACCGTCGAACTTCGCGGCGGACCATTCGCCGCCGATCTGATCAGCGATCCCCTCGGTAGGCGGAGGCAGCGTCGCGGCTTTGTCGTCGTAATCGAAGCGCCAGATTTTCTTTGGCTTCCAGAATCGAAGGAAAATCAGAAGAGCGACAATGGACACGACTCCGCCCATGATGTCGACGAGATTGCTGTCCACGTAATTCGACCACAGAAATTGAGTGAGAGCGAAGGAGCCGCCGACTACGGCGATCGCGGGGAAGACTTCGAAGGTCTCGCGCCAACTGACCATGGTCTTGACCAGCCAGAAGGGAACGAGGATGGCGGTGAAGGGAAGAATGCGGCCAATCATGGCGCTGAGATCGGATTCCGGCAGAGCCGTTACCGCGGCCAACGTGTGCACCGGCGTCCCGATGGCTCCCCAGGCCACCGGCGCGGTGTTGGCGATGAGATTTAACGCGGCGGCATGAAAGGGTTTGAAACCGAGGCCGATCATGAATGCGCCGGCGATCGCAACGGGAGCTCCGAAGCCGGCAGCGCCTTCAATGAAGGCGCCAAAACAAAAAGCAATCAGGAGGACTTGCAGGCGGCGGTCGGCGGTGAGGCCGGCGACGGATTCCTTCATGATTTCGAATTGGCCGGTGTCGACGGAAATGTCGTAGAGGTAGACGGCGGCGAGGACGATCCAGGCGATTTTCAAAACGCCAAACGCAACCCCATAGCCGAAGCTGAGGGCGGCCAGCGCGGGCGGCATCTTGAAAAAGACAATCGCCACGGCCACGGCGGTCGCCGCGCCCGCAATGGCGCACCAGTGTGGCTTTATTTTGAGTCCGGCCAGCAGCGAGAACAGGACGATGATGGGAAGAGCCGCAAGCAGCGTGGAGAGCCACCAACGTCCGAGGGGATCGTAGATCTGGGTCCACTGCATGACAACCTCCTGAGGGACGGAGTTGGTTGGATGCGAGAACGAAGAGCGCGACGGCTTTGGAACGCGGACATGGTAGCACTGGAAGGGAAATGTTTCGTCACTTTCGGGAGTCGGTTTGTTTTGTTCTGCGGCTGAATCGGAGCGCTGGAAGCGCTGCGCCACCCAAATGCGATTACGAAGCAAAATTTAACTTGACACATTCCCATATAGGAATATATATTCTGCTTCATGGCAAGGGCAGCGACTACATCGGATGCGTTCAATGCGGTGGCCGAACCGCGGCGGCGCGATATTTTGAACTATCTGGCGCATGAAGAGCGTGCGGTAGGGGACATCGTTACCGGGCTGGGGATGGAGCAGCCCTCGGTGTCGAAGCATCTGGGAGTGCTACGCCGGGTCGGCCTGGTGCGGGTGCGGCGGAATGGGCGGCATATGTTTTATCGAACCAATGCGGAGGCGATCCGTCCGCTGCATGAGTGGACCAAGATGTTCGAGCGGCTCTGGCAGCATCAGCTGAGTCGCGTGAAGGAGCGGGCGGAAGCGAAACAAAAAGAGTTGGACAAGAACTGATCGAAACCGAATCTTAATTAAAACGAAAGCCAGGGAGGAAACATGATCGCAGCAGAAGCGGCGGGTGTTGAAAATCTAACCACAACCATAACTCAGGAGGTCCACGTGCGGGCATCGCTGGAGGTGACATTTGCGGCGCTGCTGGAACAACTGGGGCCGGGGAATGAAACGCCAGAGGGACCGATGCCGATGAAGATTGAGGCGTGGCCGGGGGGGAGATGGTTCCGCGACCTGGGCGAAGGCAACGGTCATTTCTGGGGAAATGTGCAGGCCATCAAGCGGCCGACGTTGCTTGAGATTACCGGTCCTTTGTTCATGTCGTACGCGGCGGTGTCGAACCTGCAATATCGCTTGAGCGAGAAGGACGGGGGAACGCTGATCAAGTTTCACCACATCGCCCTGGGAGTGATTCCCGAAGAACACAAGCAAGGCATGGGGAAGGGCTGGAAGCATATCCACGAGCGGGTTCGGGAGCGGGCGGAGCGCGGGAAGTAGGACCAATTATTGATTTCTGATTGTTGATTGAAGACCTTGGTCAACGATTTCTCAATCAGCAATCAGCAATCGAAGTTGAAAGGAGGAGACTATGTGTCCGGCATGTATGGCCAGCGCGGCGTTGATGGTGGGAAGCGTTTCGACGGGCGGGATTGCGGCGCTCGCCGTGAACATGGTGCGTGGGAAGAAGCGCGTGCAGAACGACAATTCAACGAAGGTGACGGAGAGGAGAAACGGCAATGGCAACGACAACGACAAACCCAACAATGAACCAGGCGACATCCAAGAAAGGTGAGCAAGGCAAAGTGGTGGCTCCGGCGGAATGGCTGGCCGCCCGCAAGGAGTTCTTGCGCAAAGAAAAAGAGTTCACGCGTCTGCGCGATGAACTTAGTCGGCAGCGGCGCGCTCTGCCCTGGGAGCGAATCGAAAAGAATTACATTTTCGACGGACCGCGGGGCCAGCAGACTCTGGCCGATCTGTTTGGTGGACGCAGCCAGTTGATCGTCTACCACTTCATGTTTGGTCCGGGATGGAAAGAGGGCTGTCCGAGTTGCTCCTACCTGGCCGACGGGTTTGACGGAGCGGTGGTGCATCTGGCGCATCGCGATGTAAGTTTTGCGGCGATTTCGCGGGCGACGCTGCCGGAGGTCGAGGGCTTCAAGAAGCGCATGGGATGGCGGTTCCCGTGGGTTTCATCGTTTGGAAATGACTTTAATCGCGATTATCACGTGTCGTTTTCAGAGAAAGACAAGGCGAACGGCAAGGTGTACTACAACTACGAGATGACGGAATTTCCGTCAGAAGAAGGGCCGGGCACGAGCGTGTTCTACAAGAACGAGGCCGGCGAAATCTTTCATACCTACTCGGCTTATGCGCGTGGGCTCGACATGATGGTGGGCACCTACAACTGGCTCGATCTCGCGCCGAAGGGGCGTGACGAGGATGGGCTGGCGTTCACCATGGCGTGGGTGCGTCACCACGACAAGTATGACGACGGTCAGTTGGTCGACGTGAAAGCGTTGTATGTGGAGCCGGTGAAAGCCAAGGGCTGACGGCGGTTTTGCGGACGCTAGTGGTTGTAGATCGTCGTGTTGGGATGGTAGTTGCGCCAGTCGAACCAGTAGTCTTTCAGGGCAGGGAGGCGATCGAGGCATTTGCCGAGAGACGGTCCAGAGACGGCGCAGCCCTGGAAGTTCCATTCGCTGGCGGTCGCAGTGTCAAGCAGGACCCAGGGCTTGGCGGCGACCGCCTTCGCGTCGGATGGTTTAGCGTCGGCCGATTTAACGTCGGCTGGGACGGTGGGCTTGGTTTCGGCGGAGGCTGCGGATTTCGGCGCGGGCGGCGTTTCGGTTTTTGCGTCGGTTCTTGCTTCGCCTTCTGATTCACCTTTCAGGAAGAACTCAGCGTCTTTTCCATCGATGCGGCTGATGAACACGCGGAAGGACTTTCCGTCGGGACCGACTGCGACCAACAGCGGCGTGCCGTTCACGCGGTCAACCACTGGCGATTGCTTCACCAGCGTTTCCCATGGATAGGCGCGACCCGGGCCGTCCATCTCCAGGCCAACCACCACGTCCCGAGACTTGAGCGCGGTCCCGGGAAAGCTGATCACAACGGGATATTTGGCTACCTCCGGCTCCCAGTTGCTGTCGTATTCCTTCGTGTATTTCGGGACCTCGGCGAGGACCTTACCGTCCGCCGCCTCCGACTTCCATTCCCCGAAAGTTAATTCGTCACTCAAGACCAGTTCGAGCGACGCGGCCTTCAGCGGGCCGGAGATGGCTTTGCCGGTGATCTGCTGCCACCATGTGCCGGTCTCTTTATCGCGCATCAGGAAATTCTGGTTGTTGATCCCCGCCAGATAAAAATGCAGGACTCTTCCGTTCACCGTGCGTGTCCACACCAGACCGGTGTGACACAGTGTTCAATAAGTGACTGCGATCGGGACACCCGCGACGACATCGTTCAAGATGTGGTGATAGGCCATTTCGCGAATCGGGTAGGCGCGGGCGTCGGAGCCGAAGCGGACGGCGAGAATCATTTCCGGGTTGGCGAGTTTGCTGGCCGAAGCGGATTCGAACTGCTGGCTCTCGATAGGATGGAACATCCACTCGAAATAGTTCAGGCGCGACATCACGGCCGCGAACGCCACCAGCACCATGACCAGCGCGAGCACGGCCTTGCGCCATCGACTCGATGCGCCCCACAGGGTGAGCGCAAACACGAGACACACGAGAGCCGCGATGAGAGATCCCCAGGGCGCGCGCTGCCGCAGAGCCATCGCTAGGCTCAATCCTGCCGGACTCTGATGCGTGAAAGGGCGAATGATGAAGGCTGGAACGAAAAACAGACCGATCGCCGTCAGCGCGGAGACGGAGAAGACGATCCACGGAAGCGTGCGGCGATCAGAAGATGGCTGCATATCGAAAAAGTTCTGAGCGATTATAGCGAACCGACGTGAAAAGCAATGTAGTACAAAACTAGTACAAAAAATGACTGACTGTCTCGCCCCGGGGCCACGAAGTGACAGGTGCGGGAGGTACGACCGGCACGCGTTACCCCCAACTTTGGGGGGAAGACAGAGGCTAAGATTTCTTGCGCAGCGGGAGTATAATAGTTCTATATGCGGCGTCTGGTGCCCATTGCAGCGTTCGCCTTGTTTTTGGCCGTGCCCCTGTGGGCGCAGCATGGCGGAGGTCACGGCGGCGGAGGCGGCGGACACTTCGGCGGCTCCGGTGGACACGCAGGCTTTAGCGGCGGCCACAGCGGTTTCAGCGGCAGCCACATGAGTGGTGGCGGACATGTCTCGAGCGGCGTGCGCTCCGGCCCGGGCGGTTCCTACTCGCGGTCATTCTCGCGGCCATCCTCGCGGTCATTCTACCCACCCCAGTATCAGCGCGGCTTGAATGAAGAGATGTTGTCCCAACGCAGCTTGTCGCAACGCGGTTTGAACCAGCGCGGTCTGAACCAGCGCGCCTTCTCGCGTCCGCCATTTGGCCGCAATGGCTTCCGCGGCGATCGCTTTCGAACCGGATTCCGCAATGGATGCTTCGGTTTCCCATGTCGCGGCTATTTTGCGTATCCGTGGTTGTATGGCGCTTTTTTCGATCCCTTCTGGTGGGGGGATTCCGACTCTTCCTATGATGCAGATTACGACCAGGATCGAGCCGTCGCCGAAGATATGAACCAGCAAAGTCTCGATGAACAGCAAGCGAGACAGCAGCAGATGATGCAACAGGAACAAGCCGACGGTGATCAGGATATCTACGCACCTTCGTCTCGCCGTGCCACGCAGCGCGAGACCGAGGGCGCGCCCATTCTGCCTAACACCGTGCTCGTCTTCCGCGACCAGCACAAGGAGGAAGTCCGCAACTACGCCATCGTCGGGCAAACGCTGTGGAACTTCAATCCGCAACACACCGAAAAAATTCCGATGTCCGATCTCGACCTGCCCGCCACCGCCAAAGCCAACGACGACCGCGGCCTGACGTTCCGCGTTCCCGACTCCGGCCAGGCCCAATAACGCACTGGACTCCCAAACTATCGTTACTTTCAACTCCCACTTACCGCGTCCTTTACCCGTTTCGCTGCATCCAACACCACATTCGCCCCCGCGGCGTTCCATTTTTGCCTTGCAGCTAGTACATTGGAATCAAGCGTTTAGGTCATGTCCGACGGATGTGGGGAACCTACACAAACAAGGGCCGACCCCGGGAATTCCCTGATTCGAGTGCTAAAATAAAGAATACCCACTATGCCTTTAAAAACACTGTTTCTAAATCCTCCCTCCTTTGAAAACTTCGACGGAGGCGCCGGCTCCCGTTGGCCCGCCACCCGCGAGGTAGAGAGTTTCTGGTATCCGGTTTGGCTGGCTTATCCGACTGGCATGCTGGAGGGGGCGCGGCTGCTCGACGGGCCATCGCATCACGTATCGGGCGAGGAGACCGTGCAGATCGCCAAGGACTACCAGTTCCTGGTGCTGTTCACCTCGACCCCGGGATTCCCTGGCGACATCCTGCTGGCCAAGGCCATCAAGCAGGCGAATCCGGCGATCAAGATTGCCTTTGTGGGGCCGCACGTGACCGTGCTGCCGGAAAAATCTCTGCGCGATTGTCCGGAGATTGATTTCATTTGCCGCAAGGAATTCGATTACTCCGTGGTCGATTACGCCAAGGGCAAGCCGCTGGCGGAGATTCCCGGCGTGTCGTTTCTGCAGGACGGGAAGATCGTGCACAATCCCGATGCGCCCCAGGTTCAGGATCTCGACGCGCTGCCTCACGTCACCGAAGTTTACAAGCGCGATCTCGACATCAAGAATTACAACGTGCCGTTCCTGCTGCACCCCTACGTTTCGCTGTACACCACGCGCGGCTGCCCGGCGCAGTGTACGTTCTGCCTGTGGCCGCAGACGCTGAGCGGACATCCCTGGCGCAAACGTTCCACGGATGATGTTGCGGCGGAAATGGCGAAGGCGAAGCAGCTTTGGCCGGACGTGAAGGAATTTTTCTTTGACGACGACACCTTCAACATTCAGAGCGCCCGCACCATCGAACTGTGCGCCAAGTTGAAGCCGCTGGGTCTGACCTGGTCGTGCACCTCGCGCGTCACTACCGATTTTGAAACTCTCAAGGCGATGAAGGAAGCAGGATGCCGCCTGCTGATCGTCGGCTACGAATCCGGCGACCAGCAGATTCTGAAGAACATCAAGAAAGGTGCGACCATTGAACGCGCCCGGCAGTTCACCAAAGACTGCCATAAACTCGGGCTGGTCATTCACGGCGACTTCATCCTCGGCCTTCCCGGCGAGACCCACGAAACCATCAACAACACCATCGCATTCGCCAAGGAACTCGACGTCGAAACCATCCAGGTTTCGGTGGCCCACGCCTATCCCGGCACCGAGCTCTACGACCATGTGGTGAAGAACGGCTTCATGGTCGGCGACAACAAGATGGTCGACGAGGGCGGACATCAGCTGGCCCAGATTCAATATCCCGGTCTGCCCGCCGATGACATCATGTCAGCGGTGCACCGTTTCTATGACGAATATTATTTCCGCCCGAAAGCTGTCTACCGCATCCTGAGAAAAGCGATGTTTGACAGCAACGACCGCAAGCGCCTGTACAAAGAGGCCAAGAGCTTCATGAAGCTGCGTGCGGCGCGCAACAAAATGGTCAAGCAGAACGCCAGGTCCGCGGCAGCCGCCGCGGCGGAGCCGGTGAAGGCTTAACGGCCGCGGATAATTAGGGATGCGCGGCTGGCGCACGATTTCGCATTCTCGCGGCGCCCCCAGACTCTTCAGCGCCATAATTTGAAAACTATCGCTTGCACTGCGATCCCTACAGGTGCATACTGGCGCGCAAAAGGGGTGCTCCTTATGCATAGAATCGCATTGCTGATCATGATCGCCCTGCTTAGCGTCGGCGCGGGTCATTCGACTTCCCCGGCGGCGGATTGGGCGATCAACGCCACGGCAATTGAGGCGTGCAGCTGTCCACACTTCTGCATGTGCTATTTCAACGCACATCCTGCGGCTCACCACGAAAACGGCCAGACCGAACACTTTTGCAAATTTAACAACGCCTACAAAGTCAACAAGGGACATTACGGCAGCATCGATCTCGCCGGCGCCAAGATCTGGCTGAACGGAGATCTGGGCGGCGACTTCTCCCAGGGCCAGATGGATTGGGCCACGGCGACTTTCGATAAAGGCACGACCGCCGAACAGCGACAAGCGCTCGGGGAAATCCTCGGGCATGTATTTCCAGTGAAGTGGAAATCTTTCCAGACCGCCGAAGGTGACATCGCCTGGACCGCCGACAAGGATCAGGCGCATGCCACGCTCAACGGCGGCAAGACGGCGGAGATCAAGCTAAAGCGGTTTCAAGGGATGACCGACGAGCCCGCGGTGTTGAAGAACGTTAAATACTGGGGCACGCCGCGCAACGATGGCTTCGTGATGATGCCGAGCGAGTTGGAGGCGTACAAAGAGGGGCCCAAGACTTATGAGTTCAAGGGAACGAACGGATTCATGCTGACGTTCGATATGACTTCGAAAGACGTTCCCGCGCCCAAGGGTTCTTCGATGAGTTATTGATGCTTTTCTGCGGTGTGTGGATGCGCCAGAATTCTCTGGCGCATTTTTTTATTTGCGCGACCTACGCAGAAATTTACAAAGATTTGCCTGATGTTACATCGCGCGTGGTGAACCCACTGCATCCTCGCTTTGGGCACAAGCATCTCTAGTAACAAGGGATGTTCAGTTCGGAACTGACCATCTCGTAATGCGAAGAAGGTTAAATGCTTCTTTAATTTCTATTACGAGGAGATTTACGAAATGAAGTATGTAAAGTATCTCGCACTCTTGTCGATTCTCGCCGTACTGTCACCGCTTGGCGCATTTGCACGGGATAAGAATCAGCGCTCTGTCGATATTCCCGACGCCGTGCAGGTCGAGGGCAAGCAACTGGAAGCCGGCCACTACAAGCTCGAAATTCAGGGAACCGGTGCCGATGTGCAAGTAAGCTTCCTGCAAAACGGGAAGACGGTGGCGACGGTCCCGGGCAAACTGAAGACGAATGACCGAGAGGCTAGTGAAGACGCGGTCGTGATGGACATGGCGAGTAAAACGCTCGACGAGATCCATTTCGGTCGGGATAAGGAATCGCTGGTGTTTCAGCAGAGCGGCATGTAATCGCTTTTCAAGGCGGGACGCTGTCTACCCCATTTCTCTCGTGGTTTGGGAGGGATGGGTTTTTTTCTGCCCGCTCAAGTGAACAGGCGCATGAAGCCGGTGGCGGGTAGGTCGGGCGACAGGAATCGTGAGTTGGGCTGGCCGGCAGCGCGGGCGACGGCCTCGGCGGCGAGATATCCGCTGCGAACCGCGCCTTCCATGGTGGCGGGCCATCCGGTTGCGGTCCAGTCGCCGGCGAGAAAGACGCGGGGCCATGCGGTAGCGGAGGTGGGGCGGTGGGCGTCGATTCCGGGACGCGGCGAGTAGGTGGCGTTGACTTCCTTGATCACGGTGGACTTCACCAGATTGGCGTCGCGCGCGGCAGGGAAAAATTCGCGGACTTCGGCGAGGGCGAGTTCGACAATTTCGGCGCGCGATTTGTCGATGAGAGTTTTCGAGGCGCTGACGACGAGTTCGATGTAGCTTCCTGTCTCATTCGAAGCAGGGGCTAAACCCCCATTTGTTTCATTGACACTGACGCGGCCCTGAAGGGCCGCTCTTCCACGGTTCTGGTCACGGTTCTGCAGGCGGGATTTGTGGAACATCCATTGGATGGTGCGGTCGAGGAGCACGGCGTGATCGAGTTCGGAAATCTGGCGGTCGAACCAGAGGTGGATGCCGGTGATGGGCGAGTTTTCGAAGTGGGTGATCTGCTCGCGGATCGGCGCGCTCTCGGGCGCGTCGGGAAGAATGCGATCGAGGGCATCGAAGGGCAGTGCGAGGATGAGGAAGTCAAAATCCTCACCCTTCGGCAAGCTCAGGGCAGGCTCCTGACGCAGAGAACGCGACAAGGATGGGGCACCCTCAGGGATTTGATTTTCTTTTTGATCGCGCAGGTGAAGTTGAACGGACGATGGGTTCGCGACGAATCCCTCGACGGGCTGGCGAAAATGCAGCTCGCCGCCGCGCGTGCGGATGTAGTCTCCGGCGCGGTTGTAGAGGTCGGTGAGCGGAACGGTGGGTACCCCCATGTGGCGGGCGGCGGGAGACTTCATCGACTCGCGGACGACCTGGGCGGCGGCGGAAATGGAAATCAGGTCGAGCTCTTCGCTGAGCGCGCTGACCAGAATGGGGCGCCAGAAACGTTCGACCGCATTTTTCGTTTGGCCGTGATGATCGAGCCAGTGCTGGAACGATTGTCCGGTGTCGCGCTGCGTGGTAAGGGTGAGCGGGGCGAGTGCGCGTGCTATGGCGAATTTGTCGGCGGCGCTGAGGAAAGAGAATCGCAGGAACGAGGGCGCGGTGTGCAGTGGCGCGGGCAGCGGGGAAGACTTCATTACCGAGGTGCGGCCGCCGGGTTCGATGAAAGTCATTTCGTCGTACCAGCGGATTTGATTGGCGACGCCGATGCGGTCGTAGAACTCGATCAGATTCGTGCACACGCGGAATAGAACGTGCTGGCAGTTGTCTACCACTTCGCCGGTGCCGGGATGTTCCCAGGATGAAGCGCGGCCGCCGAGGAAGGGTCGCTTCTCGAATAAGGTCACGCGGAAACCGGCGTTGGACAGCGCGCAGGCGGCGGCGAGTCCGGCGAGGCCGCCTCCGGCGACGGCGACTGTGGGTTGGGATGGAGTGGGCATGCTTAATGCGGATTCAAATCCCCACCCTCTTTCGCAAAAAACGCGAAAGAAGGATGGGGCAACCCGGAACAGCAGGGTCCTCCACTGCGCTCGCGTTCGCTCTCTTCGGTGGGAATGACAGAGTTCTCATGGGGTCGTGAGAGTTTGCGTGATTCGAGGTTACGTCAGGCGTTTGAAGAAGCCTTTCCCGAGGATACGCAATTTTTCTGAGGTGCTTAAGGCGACTCTGGCGGTGAAGACGTCGTATTGTCTTTCGGCGATGCGTTCGAGCAGGCGGCGATAGATCGTTACCAGCACCCATAGAGCGGGCTGGCTGTCTTCCGAGATGTAGGGGATGAGTTCTTCGCCGGAGGCGTAGAACTCGCGGGCGCGGTCGGCTTCGAGCGCGAGCACGGGGCGGAAGCGCGCGGGGTCGGGGGTGGCGAGCAGTTCGGCGGCGCCGAGATTGAACTGGGCGAGATCTTCTTCGGGAAGATAGATCCGTCCCATGGCGGCGTCTTCTTTTACGTCGCGAATAATGTTGGTGAGCTGGAAGGCGAGGCCGCAACGTTCGGCTAACGGTTCGGCTGCGGGATCGCGGTATCCGAAGACATGGATGCAGACCAGGCCGACGACGGACGCAACGCGATAGCAGTAGAGGCGGAGGTCTTCGAAAGTCTTGTATTGGATGGTGAGGCCGGGGGCGCTTGTGGTTTGCGCGGAGGCGGCTTCCTCTTCCACGTCCATGGCGGTGCCGAGGGCGAGTTCGTCGAGCAATCCGGCGGGTATGGAGAAGCGGCGCTGGGCGTCAGTGAGGGCGAGCAAGATGGGGTCGTCGGTGGGTTCGCCTTGCTGGGCGCGGTGCAGGGCATCGAGCCAGATGTCGAGTTTCTGACGGCGGTCGGGGAGGGGGAGCGTCGCGTCGTCGGTGATGTCATCGCAACGGCGCATGAAGGCGTAGACAGCGCAGAGGGCTTCCCGCTTGCGGCGCGGCAGCACGAGGAACGCATAGTAGAAATTCTTGGCCGCGGTGCGGGTGATGCCTTTGCACACGGAATACGCCATGACCAGCTGGGGCGGGGCGGGAGTCCAGGGAATGGGGACCTGTTGCGTGCCGGCGCTCATGACTTTGGACCTCGCAGGAGTTTTCCCAGGGCGGCGCGCGCGACCAGAGCGAGTTTGCGAGGCTTCGAAATGACCGGACGATTTCCGAGGACGGCGTAATTCTGCTTCTGAATCGCGTTCAGGATTTCCTGGCCGCCGCGGCTGAAGAGATCGAGATCGATGGCCAGTTCGGGGTTGACGCTCCGAATCAGCGGCAGGCCCTGACGAAACCAATCGCGGGCGCGCTCCACTTCGAACTGCATCATCGCGCAAAAGGCCGGAGTGTTCTGATGATGCGCGATGTCATTCTGGCTGACACCGAAGCGGCGAAGGTCTTCGAGCGGAAGATAGATGCGGCCTTTGGCATAGTCGGAGCTTACGTCCTGCCAGAAGTTGGCGAGTTGCAGCGCCGTGCAAGTGAAGTCGGAAAGTTGCTGACGCGCGGGATCGCGGTATCCGCAAAGGTAGAGGACAAGGTGGCCGACGGGATTCGCGGAGTATTTGCAATACGCCAGGACGTCGTTGAAAGTTTCGAAGCGGGTGACAGTTTGGTCCTGGCGGAAGGCGATGAGCAGGTCGGAGAATTCGTGCTTGGGAATGTCGAATTGGCGCACTGTTTCAGCCAGCGCTACGAACACGGGATGTTTGGGAGCACCTTGGTAGCAGGCGTCGAGTTCATGTTGCCATTGATCTAAAAGTTCGAGGGAGGCGGTGGTGTCGCCGACTTCGTCGCCGAGGTCGTCGGAGATGCGGCAGTAGGCGTAGACGTTGAAAAAATGCTGGCGCAAACGCCGGGGAAGGAACCAGCTGGCGACGGAGAAATTTTCGTAGTGGGTGCGGGCCAGGCGGGCGCAGTATTCGCGGGCTTCGGTGAGCGTGGGTTGGGTGGAGGGGATGGCGTAGTGGGCGGGCAGGCGCGACCAGCCGAGGGCGGCGGGCGTGGGCGGCGGGTTGGGGGTGACGAGTTGCGTCATCACAATTTGGCCAGAATTGCTTCCCAGGCGTTGTCGAGAGCCTCGTGAAAACTCCTCTCCAAGCGCGCAGTAGCGGAGTTGCAGGGATCCTTCGACTGCACGACGGCTTCGCGTTCCGCGAATCCGTCGTTTCGCTCAGGATGACAATACGTTTCCCACCGTCAATGGCCGGGGATGATGGCGGTTTTGATGTCGCCGCCGCGGTTCAGCATGTGCCGTAGAACCTGTTGCAGGCGCGACAGCGGCGCCTCCCCGGTAATGTAGTCGGTGGGGCGAATCTTTTTGGCCGCGATCAATCCGAAGGCCCGGCGAACCGTTTCCGGGGTGTGGTGGAATGTGGCTTTCAGAGTGATTTCGGAATAGTGCAGGCGATTGGTTTCGAGTTGCACTCTGGTGCCACTGGCGCAACCGCCGAAGAAGTTCACGGTGCCGCCTTTGCGAACCATGTCGACGGCCCATTCCCAGGCTTCGGGTTTGCCGACGGCTTCGATGACCACGTCGCTGCCGCGCTTTTGCGGAGAAAGGGCGCGGACGGCGTCGACCACGTCGGGCACTTTTGTGGTCTGGATAATTTCGTGCGCGCCCATGTGTTTGGCGGCTTCGACCTGGCCGTCACGCTTGACGACCGAGACCACGTTGCAGCCGATGGCGCGGGCGACTTGAACGAACATCAGACCGATCGGGCCGCCGCCCAGGATGGTAACGGTGTCGCCGATCTCCACGCCGGTTTCATGCAAGCCGCGCAGGACGCAGGCCAGAGGCTCGGTCATGGCAGCGTCTTCGAAGCTGACGCCAGGCGGGATGATCAGCATGTTGGCTTCAACGATGCGCTTGGGTACACGAATGTATTCGGCGTAGGCGCCGTTGTTGAAGAGGAGATCCTCGCAAAGATTTTCCTGATGTTTGGAGCAGTAGAAGCACATCTGGCAGGGAGCGGAGTTGAGGGCGACGACGCGCATGCCCTTCTTGAAGCCGTTGACGCCGGCTCCGACTTCCTCGATGACTCCGGCGAGTTCGTGACCGAACAGGGCGGGAGGGACAATCATGCGGGCGTGGTAGCCGCGCTGGTAGACCTTCAGATCGGTGCCGCAGGTCAGGGCGACTTGGACTTTGACCAGAACCTCGCCGTCTCCCACGCGAGGGATGGGTACCTTTTCAATCTTGAGGTCTTCTTTGCCGTACAGGACGGCAGCGGTCATTTTTCCGTTCACTGCGGGTTTCCTTCCAGTTTCCTCAGGGGCTAAAGCCCCGCTTTCGTCTTTCACTAACGGCACGACTGAAGTCGTGCCCTTCCACAAACCTTGCGGCTAAAGCCGCCGTCGATTCTGTACCGCCTCACGGCGCGACTGAAGCCGCGCCCTTTCAGAACTACCGTGCCCAGGCGCTCCCGGGCTGAATCATGACCTTCATTGACGATGGCTGGGGATGGGCGGCCAGATGCAGGGCTTGCGGGCTCTCGGAGAGCGGGAAGCGGTGGCTGACCAGCCGTTCCAGATCCATTTCACGGTTCATGACGAATCGGATCGACTCTTCCTGCAGGTCGACCGAGGCGCTATAGGAACCGACCAGAGTTTTCTCATCGACACAGATTGCCGCAGGATCGATCAATGCCTCCCCATGCTGCGTTTGCGCAAAAAGCAATACCCGGCCGCCGGGACGGGCCGCATCCATCGCCGTACGAATCAGGGAGTTGCCGCCGACCGCGAGAATTACCGCATCGGCGCCACGCCCCTCGGTCAACTCGCGGACGCACTCAACCACGTTTGTCTGCGAGGCGTCAATGGTAAGGTCTAATCCGAAACTTGCTCCTATTCTAAGCCTCTCGGGATACAAATCGGAAGTAATTAAGGTAACCCCCGTACCTTTGGCTAGCACACTCAATAAGATGCCGATGGGGCCCTGGCCGATGGCCAACACGGTCTCGCCGCGGCGGAGGTGAAGGGCTTCGATGCCTTTCATGCAGGTATTGACCGGTTCGACGAAGGAGGCCTGCTCGAAGGAAACATCGTCGGGGATGCGGACGGTGCCATGTTCGACGATCCAGTCCATGACTCGGACATATTCGGCGAAGCCGCCGCCGGAGGGCTCGAAACCCGCGGTGCAGCCGACTTTCTTATAGGTCGCGCACTGGGCGAAGGTCTTGTTCTGGCAGTAGAAACACTGGCGGCAGGGGATGTGGTGGAAGACCATCACGCGATCGCCAGGGAGGTAGGACTGGACGCCTTCGCCGAACGCGGCGACCACACCGGCGGTTTCGTGGCCGAAGATGCGAGGTGCAGAGTGCGAGCCGGTGGAGATTTTTTTGAGATCGGTGCCGCAGACGCCGCAAGAGTGGACGCGGACGAGCATCTCGCCGGGGCCGATGCTGGGGACGGGAACGGTTTCGAGGCGGACGTCGTTCACACCGCGGTAGACGGCGGCCTGCATGGTCGCGGGGATGGCGACAGAATGCGTTTCGACGGTGTACTGTCCGGCAATGGCCATGGGAAGTATCTTAGATGATGGTAGGGGCGGGATTGTTTCAAATCAAGGGGATAGAGTTATCTAGGGTAATGCCGGGTACGAGTGTGCGGTGGGGTACAGTTGGCGAATCAGCCCGCACCGGGGTGCGTGGGCGAGACGCCCCCGCTACAGCCGGCGAGACGCCGGCGCTACTTTTCGGGGCGCTACGTGGGCGCGGGTTTCATGTTATGCTGCGCAAAACTTTGGGTTTTCTCTTCTACTTGGCAAGGACATCACGTGCTGATTGAAATGCGGCTCGAAAACTATGCGGTGATCGACAACCTGGTGGTGGAGTTCGGGCAGGGGTTGAACCTGCTCACGGGCGAGACCGGGGCGGGGAAGTCGATTCTGGTCGATGCGTTGGCGCTCCTGCTGGGGGACAAGGCTTCGAGTGACGTGATTCGCACGGGGGCGGAGCGGGCAGTGGTGTCGGCAGTATTTGAGGCGGAGAATGCGGCGGAAAAGTCTCTGGCTGGAATTCTGGAAGCCAACGGGTTGGATGAGTCGGACGATGGGTCGCTGATTTTGCGGCGTGAGATTGCGGCGGGAGGTAAGGGGCGTGTGTTCGTGAATAATCAGCCGGCGACGGTGGCGGTGTTGCGGCTGCTGGCGCCGCATCTGGCGACTATTCACGCGCAGAGCGAATCCATTCTGTCGTTCGATGGTCCGGCGCGGCTAGGGCTGCTGGATGCGTTTGCCGGGAGCGAACTGGCTGCGGCAGAGACTGGATTCGCGGCGTGGAAGGGGATTCGGACACGCATCGATGAACTGGAACAAGGGGGGCAGGACCGGTTGCGGCTGGTGGATTTGTGGATTTTTCAGAAGCGTGAGATCGAAGACGCGCGCTTGCAGAGTGGAGAAGACGAGCGGCTCGAAGGCGAAAAACGCGTGCTGGCCAATGCGGAGAAAATTTACAACGCGGCGATGAATGCGTTTGATCTCTTGTATGAGGGCAACGGATCGACGGCGTCGTCGCTGCGGGCGGCGCAGAAGCAGGTCGAAGAGTTGGTGCGGTACGAACCAAAATTTCAGGAGGCGCTGGCGGCGCTGGAGACGGCACGCATCAGCGTGGAGGATGTGGGCGCGACCGTGCGCGATTATGCGGGTGGGATTCATGCGTCGCCGGAACATCTGGCGCAAGTGGAGGACCGACTGGCCCTGCTCGACCGGCTGAAGCGAAAGTACGGGCTGACGCTCGATGAAGTGATCGAGTTCGGTGCCGACGCTGCGCGGAAATTGTCGGAGGTCGAGAACAAAGATGAGATTCTGCGCGGGTTGCGGAGCGAGCTGGCGCAGACGGCGGCAGAATATTTGCGAGCGGCGCGAGGATTGTCGAAGAAACGGGCGGAGGCGGCGCGGCGGTTGGAAAAGCTGGTGGAGGCGGAGATCAACGACCTGGCGATGAAGTCGGCGTTTCGGATTGAAATGACTTCGTCGGAGGAAGCCGGGGACTGGACGGGCTCTGGCTTCGATCAAGTCGTGTACACGATTTCGACGAATCCGGGAGAGCCGTTGCGGCGATTGGAAGATATCGCTTCGGGCGGGGAACTTTCGCGGGTGATGCTGGCGCTGAAGGCGAGCGTCGAGGCGGGGGGTTCTTCCCGCGCAGCGAAACGCGCGGGAAGGGAAGTCAAAACCCCCACCCTCCCGCAAAAAACGCGGGAAGGGTGGGGCAACCAGCGCGGCGCGCAGAGGACTTTGGTGTTTGATGAGATTGATACGGGGATTGGGGGGCGGGCGGCGGAGGCCGTGGGGAAGAAATTGAAATCATTGGCGCGATCGAATCAGGTTTTGTGTGTGACGCATCTGCCGCAGATCGCGACCTTTGGGGATCATCATTTTGTGATTGAGAAAAAGGAATCGGGCGGGCGCGCGCGGACCAGCATTCGCCGGGTCACTGGTGAGGAGCGCACGGAAGAAGTGGCGCGCATGCTAAGTGGGGCCAAGCTGACCGAGACTTCGCGCAAGCACGCGGAGCAGATGATTAAGGCTAACGGCTGAGGACTTGGGCGCCAGCGGGTCGGCTGTCGGCCAGCGTAGTGCCAGAACTGTCGGCGACTTTGATGGTGAAGTTGACCGTGATCTTGGCCTTGGTCTCGACTGGCTGACCGTTTTCAACGACGGGCTTGAATCGCCATTCGCGCACCGCCTGCTGGGCTGCGGAGGAGAGAATGGCGGGGCCACTAAGCACGTGCAAATTCTGAATCGTGCCGTCGGCGCCGATGATGGCCTGCAGGACAACCGATCCCTGAACATTCATGTGCTGGGCCAGCAGCGGATAGGACGCCCGCGGGCGGACGGCTTCGATCGACATCTGTTCCCGCTCGGCAGCGTTGGTGGCGGCGGCAACGGCGCGAGCCGAGGGCGCAGAAGGAGCGGGCGTAGCCGCTTCCGGACGCGTGATCTCTAGCTTGGCGGAGTTGCTGCCAGGGTGAATCCTGCTGTGGGTGTCGCCGGCGATAACCTCGACGTCCAAGGGAGGCAGAACCGTGCGGTTGGTGGCCATAACTGGTGCGTCGGCAGGCTTCGGTGCTGCGGAAATTTTCGCGGCGGGGATGGCCTTCTTTGCCGAGAGCGCTTTGGCGGCTTGGGCCGGACGGGCGGTCTCGGGATCCGATTTGGCGGTTTTGGGTGCCGCTACGGTCTCGGGTGTATCCGAATCCAGGAGTGATTGTTCAGAACCGAACCAGAACTGCCGGTCTTGCAGGACGACTCCGGCGAGCGCCACCAGCAGAAG
>DATHQJ010000053.1:0-8058 GCA_035482825.1 Binatus sp. (SeqCode)
AGACGTTTGCAATATTCGAAATCCTCAGCGACAGCGTGACGAAGAATGATCCGCATTGGCTTATCGGTAGCATGGAAGATGCCGGTTTTCAAGTCAGATTCTGGAGAGTCTCGGCTGGCCATTCTCTGCGGCGTTACAATAGTCAGGGACCCGCCAAGGTTCTTTCCGGCCGTCCCCTATTTCTGATTCGGGCAGGGTCAACGTGATCAACTCACTCCTCGAACGCAAGATCGAAAAGCGCCCGGACAAAGTCCGGCTGCACGGACGCATCCTCTTTCTTACTGAAGATCCCGAACTCATCAGGAAACAGCTCGCGGGCGAAGACCTGCCCTGGGATACGGCGAATCCCGCCAACAATCCCAAGCTGCGCGACGATATTTCGACCGACGAGATCACTCCCGCGCACTATTGCTTTTACTTTGACGAGACGCTGGGCGAGATTCCTTATCTCGGACTGAAATGCGGCAGCGGTATGCCCATCGGCCGCGGCGACGTGAAGCGCGGAGGTTTTGTGTGCGCGGTCAGCGGCAAGCGGCGTGGCAAAGGGTCGAGCCGTGAGCAATCTCCGTACGCCGAGATGTGTGCGGGCATCCGCGTGGTGATCGCGGAAAATATCGAACGCATCTACAAGCAGAATTGCCAGAACCTGGGCCTGCTGACTTCAACCAACTTTTCGCTGATCGACCGTATCCGCGGCGGTGAAGAAATCGCGCTCAGCGAATTCACTGCCGGCGAGGACGAGATTACGCGGCAGGTGATCGAGTACGGCGGCCTGTTTCCTTTCAATGTTGCGAGGATGCAGGGGAAAGTGTTTTTGCCCCCGATCGAAGGCGCGGGCGGCGCCCGCGCCACACGAGCAATGACGCTGGCGGAGAAGATTTTTGCGCGCCACATGATTAATGAGAAGGGTGAAGTCGGCGTGCCGTCGGTAAAGCCCGGCGACACCGGCTTCGCCCGCGCCGATCTCCGCTTCAGCCACGAATACGTCACGCCTATGGCAGCGATTTTCTTCGAACGCTACGTCGGCAAAGACGCGAAAGTCAACGACCCCTCCAGCATCCTCTTCTTCCGCGACCACCTGACGTTTCTCGACGAGGTGATTTCCGAAGAAAAGAAGAAGCTCGGACTGCTCGATCTGGCGACTCAACTCAAACTCAAGCAGCAGGACTTCGCCGCGAAGCAGGGAATCAAACTGCACGGCGAACTCACTGACCGCAAAGGCTCTGAGGGCATCTGCCACTCCATCGTGCTCGAGAGCTACGCGCTGCCGGGGCAGTTGAATATCGGTTCCGACTCGCATACGCCGCACGTCGGCGCTATCGGCTGTGTAGCCTTCGGCATCGGCACGACCGACGTGTTCAATTCGTGGATCACGAAAGATGTGCGTGTGAAAGTTCCCGAGTCGGTGCGAATCGTGGTGCGCGGCAAGAAACATCCGAACGTCACGGCAAAAGATTATATTCTGAAGATATTGAGTCTCGACTACGTGCGCAGCGGCAAGGCGCTGGCCAAAGTCATGGAGTATGCGGGCGAGGCGATCGAAGAACTGAGCGTCGACGAGCGCGCCACCATGACCAACATGGCGGCGGAAATCGGCGGCTTCACCGGCATTGTCGCGCCTGACAAGAAGGCTGTGGATTTTCTCGTCGAGCGCCGCGGCATGAACCGCGCCAAGGCCGAGGCTATGATCAAGGGCCTGTACAGCGATTCCGGCGCGCAGTACGCGCACGTCATCGAACTCGATGCCACCGACATTACGCCGATGGTGGCCACGCCGGGCGATCCCGGAAACGGCAAATATGTTCGCGACCTGAACACGCCAGTGCCGATCGAGATTGCCTACGGCGGCACCTGCACCGCCGGAAAGAACGAGGATATGGACATGTACGCCGCCGTCCTCGCCGACGCGCTCAAGCGCGGCAAGCATGTGTCCGATTCGGTGAAGTTCTATATTCAGTTCGGCTCGCAGGAGACCCGCGAGTATTGCCTGCGCAAGGGGTATCTGGAAGTTTTTCAGAAGTCCGGCGCGCACGTGATCGAGCCGAGCTGCGGCGCCTGCATCAACGCCGGCCCCGGAGTTTCGACGCGCCCCGATCAGGTCGTAATCAGCGCCCAGAACCGCAACTTTCCCGGCCGCAGCGGCCCGGGACAGATGTACCTGGCCTCGCCGTACACGGTCGCGGCCAGCGCGGTGGCGGGGTATATCGTCGAGTACGAACCGAGCGAGAAGAAGGAATTGGTAGGCGCTTAACTCCAGTGCACAAGGCATCCTCAGAAAATTCCTTGCTCACGAGAGTTGTTCCAAGGAGTCTGACTTTCGAGGAGAACTTCCATGACCCGCTCCCGCCTGTTTCTCGTCGCTCTGATCACTATCACTTTCACCCTGGCCGCCGCAGCGTTCCGAAGCAGCTCTTCTGCGACCACCGCCTCGACAACTTCTGCCGCCGGTTCGCTGACTCCCGCGACTTCCATGCTCGAGCCGCGCTCCGGCCATAGCGCGACTCTCTTGCCTGACGGCAAAGTTCTCATCGCCGGAGGCATGCGGCGCAATCAGGACTTCTACAAGTCTGCCGAGCTTTACGATCCAGCCACCGGCAAGTTCCAGCCTACCGGCGAAATGCACGAGCGCCGCGTCGGGCACATCGCGGTCCTATTGCCGTCCGGGAAAGTTCTGATGGCTGGAGGTTGGGTGGGTATGGGCGGCACAGACTCGGCCGAACTCTATGACCCCGCTAATGGCAAGTTCGCGTCGATCGCGAAGATGACCGTCCCGCGCGGCCGGCCGAGCGCAACATTGCTGGCCAACGGCGATGTACTCATCGCGGGAGGAGAAGTACGCGACAACGAATCTCTCGCGTCGGCAGAAATCTTCCACGCGTCGACACTTACCTTTCAGCCCACCGGCGCGATGCACCATGCCCGCATTTCCCACACGGCAACACTGCTCAACGACGGCCGCGTTCTTATCGCAGGAGGCTATGGAAGCCGTTTGGAGTCAAGCGCGGAACTCTACGATCCCAAGAGCGGAGCCTTCACCGAGACCGGCAGCCTGAGCGTGGTGCGCTGCAAGCATACGGCCGGGCTCTTGCCGGATGGACGAGTGCTGATTGCAGGCGGCTCTGATTCGCGAGGCTGGAACGGAAACTTGAACAGCGCTGAGATCTACGAGCCACATACCGGGAAGTTCACCGCCGCATCCTCCATGAACGACAGCCGCTTCAAGCTGCCGGATGAAGCTGTGCAACTGGCTTCGGGCAAGCTGCTGATTGCAGGGGGAAGCAAGAGCGTCGAAGTGTACGATCCGGCGAGCGGGAAATTCCTGGTTGCACCGGGCCAGATGAATGAAGCGTGGCATTACGTGTCGGAAACCAAACTTCGCGATGGCCAGGTGCTGCTGGCCGGCGGATACCCCAACAGCGATCAAGCCACCGCTCAGACCTGGCTGTTTCGCCCATAGGTAAAGCCGCAAACCGGCTAAGTCTTTGCCTATGTTTGGCTTCGGCTATCCTCTGTAAGTGGTTGATTTAAACCAGGATGGCCGAAATCAGCCACCTCGTAATCCGCAACTTTTTCGCGCCTCCAGCGTTCAATTCTGTAGAGGATTTGAAAGGGTCTTCTGATCCGAACGAGGTGATCGGGTCGGAAGCGGGAGGTGATTATGCGTTACCTGAAATATGTTGCGATGCTGGCAGTGTTGATGGTTCCACTGGCGTACTCGCAGGCGCAGGTCAGCGTGGGAGTCGGAGTCGGCCCGGTCGGGGTAGCAGTTGGCGCGCCGGTTTGCGCGTATGGATATTACGGATATGCTCCTTACGCCTGCGCTCCTTATGGCTACTACGATTCTGACTGGTTTGTCGGCGGCGTTTTCGTAGGAGCCGGCCCATGGTTCCACGGTCCGGGATGGCTGGGGCGCTGGGGTTATGCTAACGGATGGTACGGTCGTCCCTGGTACGGTCATCCGGGCTGGGGTCGTGCGTGGTATGGCGGACACGGCTATGTAGCACGTGGTCGAGTCGGCGGTTTCCACGGCGGAGCTGTGGCACGCGGCGGATTTCACGGAGCGGCCGCGTTTCATGGTGGCGGCTTCCATGGTGGTGGCGGATTTCACGGGGGCGGCGGTTCCCATGGTGGCGGACGCCGGTAAGGTGTTTGGCGGGTGAAGCGGTGACGACGGCTGGCAGCGCATTCGCTGCCAGCCGTTTTTCGTTGCGGCTGTGTGCGCGTAGGTTGGAGAATGCTCGCGAACGGCGTAGAGAGACCGCCCGCCCCCTACGGGGTCGCTAAACTGTTGCAAGCGCTGGCTCCTCGTAAGTGGTTGAATTTAGCCAGGATGGCTGAAATGAGCCATAGCAGTCGCTGCAACTTTTCTCCGGCTGCCGCGTTCAAATACGTAGAGACAGTTGGTCAGTGGCTGAGCCTTCAAAAACAACCACCAAAGACCACAGGGGGCATTTTATGCAGTACCTGAAACATCTTGCTTTAGTGGCGGCGCTGGCTATGCCGTTGGCATACTCACAGGCGCAGGTTGAAGCCGGAGTTAGCGTCGGAAACGATCCCGGCTACCAGGACCAGGGCAATCAGGGTCCGCAATATCAGGGTCCGCAAAATCAAGACCCGCAGTATCAAGACCCGCAGTATCAAGGCCCGCCCAATCAGGGGCAGGCTCAGCCTAATCAAGGCTATTCCGACCGGGATTATGCCGATCGAGACTATGCTGATCGCAACTATGACCAGAACTACGGTTATGCAGCAGCGCCTCCGGTGTGCGCGTATGGTTACTACTCCTATTACCCGTACGCCTGCGCACCTTACGGCTTTTACGGTCCGCAGTGGTTTGTAGGCGGAGTATTCATTGGCGCCGGCCCGTGGTGGGGCTGGGGTCACGGTGGATATTGGGGTCGCGGCGGATATTGGGGTCGGGGTGGATATTGGGGACGAGGCTTTGCGGGTGGTAGAGGCTTCGTTGGCGGGCGCGGCGGCTTCGGCGGGCGCGGCTTTGCCGGGGGTGGATTCCGCGGCGGCGCGGTTCGCGGTGGCGGCGGATTCCACGGTGGCGGCGGGGTTCGTGGTGGTGGTGGATTCCACGGTGGAGGAGGCGGCTTCCACGGCGGTGGCGGATCCCACGGTGGAGGAGGCGGCTTCCACGGCGGTGGTGGATCCCACGGTGGTGGCGGGCACGGCGGCGGACACCGGTAAACGAGGGTTGCTCTGAGGCTCTCCTCAGAAAGATCGACCGCGGCTGGCAGCATATCGCTGCCAGCCGTTTTTCTTGCTCTAAGAATCAGGTCGGTCGGGTCTTCCGGCCCCGAGCAGCGACGAAAATCTGTACCATCCTCCCGCATTCTTGCTAGAATGTCCGGTCACAAAACCGTCGCGGTAGTAAAATAAGTAAAGACTCTCAGGAGACCGACACCCTTATGACTTACGTGATTGCTGAGCCGTGCATCGGCACCAAAGACACTGCATGTGTGGATGCGTGCCCGGTGGATTGCATTCATCCCAAGAAAGACGAGCCCGCCTACGCGACCGAAGAATTGCTCTATATTGACCCGGTGGAGTGCATCGACTGCGGCGCCTGCGTTCCGGTGTGCCCGGTATCGGCCATCTTCGCGCTCGATGATCTGCCGGAAAAGTGGAACGCCTTTACTGAGCGCAACGCCAAGTACTTCGGGCGGTGAGAGGGAGCTATCCGCTCTTGGCTTGGAACAGGATCCGAGGCGCGCGTCCTTACGGGCGCGCGCTTTTCTATTTCTGAGTAGCGCCGGCGTCCCTCCCACGCAGCGGAGACCCAATCGAAACCAGCCCGCACAGCCCTACCGCTTATTGGCGTTACCGAGAACTTGTGCCTCAATCCCGGTGTGCGACTTCAGTGCATCCAGAATGCGCAGATATTCGCGCCCGTCCATCAGCAGCACGAACTCTTTGGGCGCGTCCTGATCGTGATACTCGATCTTCAGCCAGTGGCTCTTGTCTCCCATAACGCCAAGCGTGAATTCGTAATCGCACTTATCGATGTGGCCGTAGGGAATCGTTAGCGCTGCGCCCTTTGCGGGATGCACTTCGATCGCCTTGTCGCGATCACTAAAGATCAAGACTGCCTTGATCTGTTTCCCCTTGAGGTTGGGCACGTGAACCCGGCGAAAGGATGTCTCTTCGGCAAAGCCCAGGGCGGCGACCACGACGATTACGAGAGCAGCGGAAACAATTCTTTTCACGATCCTGAAAGTATATCGAAAGGCAGTTGGGCCGGGGGATGAGCAAGACAGGGTGCCCCATTTCTCGCGTTCTTTGCGAGAAAGCCTGCCCTGAGCTTGCCGAAGGGTGGGGATTCCTGCTGATGGCTGATATCTGACGCCAAAAAGCCGCGTCCTCTAGAATCAGTCTTCATACTCGAACTCGGAACTGCCATGGCCCTCAGAGAGTCGGAAGCGATCGTGTTGCGCAGCTATCCCCTGCGCGAGGCCGATCTGCTGGTCACATTTTTCACCCGCGCGGAGGGCAAAGTCCGCGGCGTGGCGCGCTCGGCCAAAAAGTCGAAGCGCCGCTTCGGCGGAGCGCTCGAGCCGCTGACTTATGTGCGAGCCTTTTACGATGTCCGCGAGCGCCAGGAGTTGGCGCGGCTCGATTCCTGCGAGGTGCTGGAATCTCCCATGGCCTCAGAGGTCAGTTACGCGCGCGCCGTGGCCCTCGGCCACATCGCCGAATTGCTCGACGAACTGCTCCCTGACCGGGAGGCCAACGACGCTATCTTCCGCCTGACCCTTTCGGTGCTGCATGTCCTTACCGGACCTGAGGTCTGGATGCCCGTCACGTATTTCGAATTGTGGCTGACGCGCCTGGTGGGATTTCTACCCGAGTTGACCGAGTGCACCGTTTGCGGTCGCAGCCTGAACGGGAGCCGCGCTTACTATCACGCGCTTGCCGACGGCTTGATGTGCCCCGACGACAAGCGCCTGGCGTCGTCCGAGATTTCCGCCGAATCGCGGGTGTTTGCCGCCCAAATGTTTCGCGCTCCAGTCGAGAGTTTCGCAGGCATGCCCTGGCCGAAGGCGCAAGCCGCCGACCTGCGCAAATTCCTGATCCAAATCCTGCAGAGGCACCTTGAAAAGAAACTGGTAACGGCGGGAATGTTGGAGAAGGGTGGGTTCTAGCGCGCGCAGCCTGCTTATACCGCTAAGCGGTTGTGTTATAACTTCACGCTACTCGAATGCAATCATGAAAGTCAGGATATGACCGACAAATGGGGACGGCGCCTGTTCACGGCGGGCGCGGTTTGGTTGTTGCTGCTGGGTTTAATTCACTCGCTATCGCTGTTGGGAAAGCAGGTTCCGGCGAATGACACCGAGAGGCAGTTGTTGGAACTGATGGCTCAATACAAGTTCAACGTGATGGGCTCGATGCGCAGCATGGGCAACTTCCTGCGTGGTTTCAGCATTTCATTCATGCTAGCCGCGCTCGTGATGGGAGTGCTCGATCTAGCCCTCGCCCGCGAACGCGCAGGACTGCTGAAACGCGTGGCTATGATCAACACCATCTGGTTGGCCGCGATGACCGCAGTTTCTCTACGTTATTTCTTCGTTGTACCGATTTCGTTTCTGGCGATAGGGCTGTTGCTCTTTGCTCTGGCCTGGCTGAAACTGCCGCGATCGGTCGACTGACCGAGCCGGCAGTGTTTTCCTCGCAGACATCTTCTGAACTTACTGACAACCAGTAAACGCCAGTGTCGCCGCGGTCACGCTGGCCCCAGCCGTGACCGTCAAGTTGGCGTTGCTGCTGGTCGAACTGGTCTGCATCTCCGAGGGAGTGCAATCGGCCACGCCCGCTCCGCCCGGCACAAAGGCCATTGCATCCACGGTATAGGCGACAGGGCCGCTCGCCGGGGCCGCGGGCTGCTGAGTTCCGCTCGTGCTGAACGTCCCGACGCTCGGATTGGCCGCCGCTACTGAGAGCGTGTAGCTGACGCAATCTGTGTTCGCGGGACAACTCGCAGCCGCTGCCGTCGTCAGGCTTACCGTGACCGCCGACTGGGCCGCCAGAGGAATCGTGACCAGAACGGTC
>DATHQJ010000054.1:0-4336 GCA_035482825.1 Binatus sp. (SeqCode)
GGATTTCTGGTCGAACTGCTGTTGCTGCTGCACGAAGCGAGCCACAGGGTGGAGAAGGCCAGCACCACAATCAGACTCAGGAAGCGTATGCCACGAGCGGCGCGCTTGCGCGAGCCGGCCGTGAAGACGATCCCGAGCAACCCGGGAAGCAGGGCGGCAAAGAATATGCGCTGGCCGCTTCCGAGAGGTCGCCGCAGCTGCGCCGTGGGTGCAACGGTGGGGATATTCACGCTAACCGAGGCTGCGTCCGTGGGGGTTGAGGGCGTAACTGTGCATGGCGCTGCTCCCGATGCTATTAGGGCCGCCGGGGCAGTGCATATAAAGGTAAGCTCCGTGACGCCCGACGGACTGACATTAATGGTGGCAGTCCCGGCCTGCCCCGGATTCACCTGGAGCGTACTGGAGCTGACGGTGAGGGTGACGGTAGGAGTCGTGGTTGCGTTCCAGGCGGTAAAAAGCGCGTTGGCGTCGACCGAGCCGAGGCCGGTGACCAGGTTATAGCCGGTGGTGCCGTCAGCGACGGAAGCGTCGTAGCCAAAGGATCCCGTAGTGCCGCTAGCTCCGGGGCAGATGACCCCTGAGGGCTGGCCCGCTGGCGTGGCGCCCGCACAATAAGCAATATTGGTGCCCGACGTGACCGGATGGAACCCCCCGTTCGAGGGCGTTACCGCGGCCAGTTGGTAGAGCTTGGGGTTGATGTTTCCCAGGCCAGACGAGCTCGCCCCGTTCAGAAACTGGTTCAGCAGGGTGACGATGCCCGCAAAAACCGGCGTCGAAGCTGAAGTCCCGCCCACCAGGGACCCATAAGTATCGACGGCGTCGAAGATCCCGGCGCTGCAGGTGCTGGTGTCGGTCGTGGGCGGGTTCTGCGGCGTGCACACGATGTAGCCGGGAAAATTCGGCGAGGCGAAAAGCGATACGTCCGGCACCCAACGCACCCCCTGCGGAACGCCGGAAACCACAAGCTTCGGGTTCGTCGACTGCCATGTGGGCTGAGGAAACCCGCCGGCCGGCGCCGCGGCGCAGATGCCTTCCGCGTTTTCGTTGAAGCAGTTGCTGGCTCCGCCACCACCGGCTGAAATCCAGATGTCTTCCTGCGCCGTCTCCTGGGATGTGATATGGACCCACCCCGTCACCGCCGGACTGCCACCGCTGGTGCAGAAAGTACTGCTGGGGTCGGACACGCAGAACTGGGCGAACTCGACATCGTCGTTCCAGGTAATCTCAGGCATGTTCAGCGCAGCTGGCAGCGCCGTGCCACCGTTGAGAGGATTGGTGGTGGGCGCGCTCCAATAGGTACTGGGGGCGGCATCGTCGGCGATCGTAATCTCGGTACCGCCCACGCCCGTCGCTTCCGGGCTGCTCGCCGGATAATTCACGGCTAATCCGCCAGAAGCGGCCGGAAAGGGCGGGTTGGCTGTAGCGGGGCCGTAATCACAACCGGCGGCGCCGGTGTCGCCCGAGGCCATCATAATCGTTACCCCCTCGGCGTTGCCTTGCTGCAGGAGGGTTTCCACATCCTGTGCCTGCGCCTCGCAGAGCCCATAGCTCATGCTGATCACGGGAGCCACAGGCGGTCCACTCGGGGGATTGATCGCCCTGTTCAGAGAGTCGTTGACGCCGCCGGCGGTCGCTGGGGCATTGACGAAGATGATTTGGGCGTTGCTCGCAACAGCTCCGGACCATTCGACGTCCAGGTCAGCTTCCAAAATGTCGGAGCCGATGGAACCGGTCTCAGTTCCCACGAGCACATACGCGAAGTTCGTGGTCGTGCAGGGAGCAGCAACGGTCCCAGTCGTGGAATTAGTGCTGCAACCACTGCTGCCGGTGGGAATCGGGGTAAGCCCAAAACCGTTACGGAAATCGTTGATGTCGGCCAGGATGATGTCCGTCTGCCCCATAATGGCAAGCTTTTGCCCAGTGCCGTTGATTGGAGTTGCGAGTTCGTAAAGTGGAGCGATGTCGTAGATCGTGGCGACGTCACCCGGAGCCAGGAAATTCGGGAAGGAATAGTTCCCGTCATAGTAGTTGGGGCGGAAGTTTCGGGTTGCGGCAGGGCCTCTTCCCCGGTAGGTCGGACGCGGACGGAAGTCGTGCAGGCCCATCACACTCCTGATGACGGCGCCAAGTCCCGATGGAACCGTAACCGGCGTGGAGTTGGCGAAGTGCTCCTCCCCGTCGACCTTGTAGTTGTGAATCTCCGTTCCGAACGCGCCTTGGACTTGGGCAGCGGTCCCGCTGAAGATCACTGAGTTGCGGCCGCCACCAACGCTGGCGACCTTGAAGCCTTGTGACTTGAGCCACGCCGTGACCATGTTGAGATCGTTGTGGCTGAGGCCAAAGCGGTCGGCGAATTCCGCCGGGGTAAGCCACTTGTGATAGTTGTGCGAGTGGGGGTCCTGCTGCTGCGCGAGAAGCTGGTCCAGGGCTTTCTGCTGGCTGGGCGAGGGGGCGATCAGCAGCGTGATATAGCTGAGCGGGCGCGAGGGCTCGACCGGGCCAAGGTCGAATTGCGGCTGCGCTTTGGGATGAAGACTCTTGGCCAACGGGACCGTCTGGCTGGCGCTAATCGCGGCGATGCGGTCGGGAGCTTCGGCGAAGCTGAGCGTTGCTGCACAGATCGTGGTGACGCAAATCGCGGTTAGGGTTGAGGCAACGCTGTAGCACAGCGATGAACGAAGGTTTCGCATACACGCTCCGTGACGGGATCCAGACTGATTTGCCCCAGGCAGAACTACTTCTGAATAGCTTACACTCGGTTTTGCGAATAGCCTACAATTAAGGATTGCCTGTTTGATCAAGTTTGTTCCATCGCGGGTTGTATTGGGGGAAAATTTTACAAGGGCGAGTGAAAAGAGTAACCGTGGTAATCGGAGGCCGCTCGCCGCGTCCCGCGCCGGACTAACGTATACTGCGCATGCCGCTTCCACCGCCGCTTCTACCCTGGCTGCCTCTGTAGCAGCCGCGTCTTGCGGCTGGGGATTGCCGCGCGGCCGCCACTCTCGTGGCGCCAGCAAGCGGCTCGGCAAGCGTTTGCGCTGACCATGCCAGCACCGGAACCGGGCTCATCCCGCCTCGCATATATCGACTGGATGCGCGGACTGGCTTGCTTGCTGATGTTTCAGACTCACTGCTACGACTCGTGGCTCTCGGCCGGAGCGCGGCAGAGCCGGTTTTTCATGTATTCGCAGCTGGGTGGGACTTTTCCGGCGCCGCTTTTTCTTTTTCTGGCCGGAGTTTCGTTTGCGCTGGTCACGGTAAAACTGTGGGAGAAGAGTCTTTCTCCGGTACAGATTGCCAGCCGCACGATTCGGCGGGGCGCGGAGATTTTCGCCTTCGGACTACTCTTCCGGCTGCAGGAGTTCGTCCTCGCGATGGGGTGGTCGCCGTGGACGGACCTGCTGCGGGTGGACATCCTGAACACGATTGGCCTGTCGATGATGCTGATGGGCGGAGTGTGTTGGCTGGTGTTATCGGCGGTGGGCAGGACCGAGAGCGGTTCGAGGACACGGCTCGCGCTGGTGGCGGCATCGTCACTTACGGCAGCGCTGATTTCGCTGTTGACGCCACCGCTGTGGACCACGTGGCGTCCGCGCTGGCTGCCGTGGCCGATCGAGTCTTATATCGACGGTGTGCACAATCTGGGCGCGCCGCAGTCATGGCTGTTTCCCATTTTTCCCTGGAGCGCGTTCGCCTTCGCCGGGCTGGCGGTGGGATTCGTGCTGCAGAGTCCGCGGGTCCGCGGGCGCGAGGCGCGCATCTTTTTTGCCGTTGGGGCCGGTGGGGTTGCGATGGTGGAGGCGGCGCGGTGGGTGAATGCGCGACCGTGGCATGTTTATGCGGTCTACGACTTCTGGCACACCAGCCCCGCGTTTTTTCTGATCCGGCTGGGCATGCTGATGGCTATTCTTTCAGCGAGCTACGCGTGGTGCAGGTGGGGTGCCGGGCAGTGGGGATTCAGTCCGCTCATCCAGTTGGGGCAAGCTTCGCTGCTGGTTTATTGGGTGCACATGGAATTTGTCTATGGGCGGCTTTCGATTCTGCACAAGCATGGCGTGGGGATTGGTGCGGCGACGGTGGGGCTGGTGGTGATTTGCGTGGGGATGGTGGCGCTGGCCGCGTTCCGTACGCGGAGCAAGAGGCGTCAAGCGGTTGCGCCCGCCAGAACGTCAGGAAGCCTTTGTGATAACGGATCGACTTTCACTGCATCGCAATGACGACCTTGCCGTGGTGAGTACCTGCACCATAACGGCGAAAAGCTTCCCGCGCTTCGCTCAGCTTATAAGGGCCGTCGATCACGGGGATCAGCTGTCCGGCTTCAAAACGTTCGTTCAGG
>DATHQJ010000055.1:0-1535 GCA_035482825.1 Binatus sp. (SeqCode)
CGTTTGAGACGAAGCGCGGCCAGCGACAGGCCGCTATTGCCACGGTGTCAGGCTGGTGTCGGAAGCAGCAAAAAAAACCGACGATGTTATTTTTTTCCGCGTGTCATGTAAAAATTGGCTGGCGCCAGTAGCGAAGAACGGATTCGGTCGCCTAGACCGTAGCGCTCAGCGACGCCACGCACCGTTTTGTCAAACCACGGTTGAGCAAATGGACTTGTGACAATTTCATCGATGAAGTCGGTGAGTTGGATCGGAAGGTTGAGGCCATCTGCCGCGATATTCTGCCCCCATGGCGCATTCACTAAAGCGGATTCCGGTCATATTGAAGCATAGCCTGCATGCGTGAAATAGTTGGCACATTCGCGCGGACCGAGCTGTGGCACGAATGAGCGAATTGCTCGAGTGAGGCCCGGAATAGTTCGCGCCGCGACCTTACGGAGGAACGCCTTGAATTTGCTGTAAGGCAGTTCGATTGGATTGAGGTCGGGCGAGTATTTCGGCAGGTAGCTCAGCGTCGCATGCGCTTTCTCAATCGCCAGACGGATGGCGGGCCCCATGTGGACGCGGCAGTTATCCATCACGACGATGTCGTTGCGCCGGAGCGTGGGAACCAAGCACTGCTCGATATAGGCGAAGAACATCTCTCCAGTCATGGCACCTTCGACCACCATTGGGGCGGTCATTTTATTGTGGCGCAAGGCAGCCACGAAGGTGATCGTCTTCCATGATCCAAGCGGAACGGTGCCGATCACCCTGTCGCCCTTCGGCGCACGCCCCCTGACCCGCGCCAAGTTTGTGCTGACCGCGGTCTCGTCGATAAACACCAACCGGGCCGGATCAAGCATCCCTTGCTCTCGGATCCAACGTCGGCGTGCTCGCGCCACGTCCGCTCGCTGCCGTTCGGCAGCTTGCAGGCTTTTTTTTAAGGGTGATTCCATGGCGATCGAGAAAACGCCAGAGCGAGCTACGGCTGGTTCGAATCCGTCGCTTGCGCAGCTCTGCGACGGTCTCTACCAAAGTCAGGTCCGGCTGTTGGGCAATCAGATCGAGTATCTGCTCCGCAAACTCTTCCAGCGGAGAAATGCTTCCTCCACGCGGCTTCGGCGCAGCGCTCTTGCTTTCGTGCCAGCGCTGCAGCCACTTTACCGCTGAACTCACGCTCACCTCGAAACGTTCAGCCGTCTCGCGCCGCGACGCACCGCCTTCAACAGCTTCGATTACGCGTTCCCGCAGATCACCAGAATAGGACTTCGGCATCGCCCGCCCCCGCAACGGAGAATCAATGCACGAAGATTCGCTCATCCTTAACCCTTTGGGAATCCCGTCGATTCAAATCGGGCGAGAACCGCTTTAGTGGCGACAAGCGCGGCCTTTTCAGCGGCTACCTCCGATGAAGAACAAGCCGGCCAAAAAGCATACCCGAACGATGAGGTTGCGGCGGATAAATGTTTCGAAACCTCTATCCGAGAATGGGAAGAAGCCCACGCGTGGGTTCCTGTGTTCACTCATAGGAAATCCCCAATGCCCTAGGGCTA
>DATHQJ010000056.1:0-35784 GCA_035482825.1 Binatus sp. (SeqCode)
GTGCCTTCCCACGGATTATCCGAGGCCGGCGCGCCCTTGAAGTAGCTGTGGATCAGGTTGTATACGAAAATGAGTTGCGCGAAACCGGTGACCAGAGCCGCAACCGTGATGAACTTATGCACCGGGATCAGATGAATCAGATAGTCGTCGGTGAAGGCCTGGTAGCGGCGAACGTTGCCGGCAATTCCCAGGTAATGGAACGGCATAAAGATGCAGTAGGCGCCCACGAAACTCAGCCAGAAATGGACCTTGCCTAAAGTCTCGTTCATCATGCGGCCCCTCATCTTGGGGAACCAGAAGTAGGTTCCGGCGAAGATGCCGAACATGGCGGCTACGCCCATCACCAGGTGGAAGTGGCCGACCACAAAGTAGGTGGCGTGCAACATGATGTCGATGGAAGGCTGCGCCAGGAAGAAGCCGCTCACTCCGCCGCTGATGAACATCGAGATAAATCCCAGCGCGAATAAAGAGGCCGAGTTGATGCGCAACTTGGAGCCATACAGACTGCCCAGCCAGATCAGCACGATGATCGTCGACGGAATCGTGATCACCAGCGTGGGGAACGAGAAGACCAGCGAGGAAAGCGGATTCATCCCGCTAACGAACATGTGGTGCCCGTAGACCATGTAGCTGAGGATGGCCAGCGCTCCCATGGAATAAATGAGCACGCGGTGGCTGAGCATGGGCTTCCGCATATTGGTGATGAGAACGTGAGAAACGATGCCCATGCCCGGAACGATGGCGATGTAGACCTCGGGATGTCCGAAGAACCAGAACAAATGCTGCCAGAGCAGAGTCGAACCGCCGGAGTGCGGCAGGATCTGATCATTGATGACTTCATTCGAAGAAACGAAGAAACTGGTTCCGGCGACATGGTCGAGAATCAGCAGGATGCAGGCCGGCATCAGAACCGCGAACGCGGTCAAGCCCATCACCGAGGTGATAAACCAGCCCCAGGCGGTGAGCGGCAGCCGCATGAGCGACATGCCCTTGGTGCGCATGTCGAGTGTGGTGGTGATGAAGTTCAACGACCCCAGCAGCTGGCCAATACAGAATAGTGCAATCGCACTCGCCCAGAGAACCACACCGAGACCCTGGCCGGGGCCGCCGACAGAACCGATCGCGCTCAACGGAGCATATTGCGTCCAGCCGCCCAGAGTTGGCCCGTCGCCTACGAAAAAAGAGGTCACGAGAACCAGGAAGCCGCAAAACGTGATCCAGAACGACATCATGTTGAAATGGGGGAAGGGCATGTCCTCGGCGCCGGTCTGGATGGGTAAAAAGAAGTTACCGAAGGCGGCGAAAGGAGCGGTGGTGAGCACGAAGAAGACCATGATGGTGCCGTGCATGGTCATGAGTTGCAGGTAATACTCCGGCGTCATCAAGTCGCCCGGGGCGCCGGTCTTGGAGAGCAGATGCAGGCCGGGGATGGCTAAGCTCCCGAATCCGAGATGGAGGCGCATGAGCCAGGAAAGGAACATTCCAACGAGGGCGGCGAGCAAGGCCAGCGCGTAATACTGCTTGCCGATAACTTTGTGGTCCAGACTGAAAACGTGCGTCCGGATGAAACTGGTCGGAGCTGCATGTTCCCCTGCGTGTGCCGACATATCGTGCATTTTGCTCACCTCAAGTGAGATGGACTGTCTGGGGCAAAAGCCCACATTAATTCTGGACGGCTCACGCGGCGCTTAAGCGCCGCTCTTCCACGGCTTTGCGCATAACTCCAGCCAACTACTGCAACGCTGCCTGCTGTTTCAGCCAAGCGTCGTAGTCGTCCTGGGACTTCACTTCCAGGTACGCCTTCATGTTGTAATGTCCGAGGCCACAGAGCTGGGTACAGACGATTTCGTATTTGCCGATCTTGGTGGCCGTGAAATGAACCGAGACGTCCAACCCCGGGACGAAATCCTGCTGGACGCGCAACTCGGGCACAAAGAAGGAATGCCCCACATCCTTGGAATGCATGAGTAAGTGAATCTCGCGGTTGACGGGAATTGCCAACTCAGCGGTCACGATGTCGTCTTTGGAATCCTGATCATGCGTGGTATCGAGACCGAAGAAGTTGGCGTTGGCTTCGCTGATCTGATCGGGGTGAAGCGGTCCGAAAGTTCCGTCCGGGCCGGGATAGCGAAAATAAAAGGCAAACTGTCCGGCCTGAATTTGAATCGGAATCGCATTGGCGGCGGGCGGAGTGAAATATACAGTAGCCCACGCCTTGACTCCGAAGACGCCGAGAGCCAAAGCCTCAGTTCCGACCAGCAGGAATGCCGCAATGACCAACCCTCGGGCGCCACCCGGAAGGTTCTTCACCTTGTCCCCAACTTTGAAGCTGGAGAATTTCCAGATGAACAGCGCCAGCAGGATCTGGGAAGCAAGGAATGAAATGCCGGCCTCCAGCATCGTGTCTGCAAACTGGTCGTCGATCATATGACCGTGGGTGGAGATGTCTTCTGGCATATCCCAGGTGTGCATCACGATGGGAATCGCCGAGCCGATTGCGATCAAAATGATCGTCACTGCGAGTATCTTCGCCATATCGCTCCGCCTTTGGCCGTACGTGCTGGCCATCAATCAGTGATTCGACTGACCTCGACGTCAACAGACTTCTAACCCGCGGTTTTTTCTACGTCACTTCGCCTTATAAGTAAAGTCGGCCTTGGCCGACTGACCAGCGGCCACCGTCACTTTTTGCGATTGGACGTCATAGGTTTCCTGCCAGGCGGTCACCGTGTAATTGCCCGGCGGCACGTTATTGATCGTGTAGTTGCCATTGCCGTCCGTGGTGGCGTAGGGCCCTTTGACGACGATGAACCAGCCATGCATCCAGGGGTGAATGTTGCACTGGACTGGGATCTTCTCCACTGCCTTCCAGCTCTTCTCCACCGGGTTCGCTCCCGGAGGCTGCGACTGGTTCCACGGGATATTGCCGGTCATCGGGTTGGGCAGCGGATGAATGTTGTGCGTGGTCTGATCGCTGCTGGTGACCTTGAAAGTCTCGCCCACGTCCATCGCCAGCACATGCGGCGTATACATGCAGTTCTTCTGATCAAAGACCGGTACGGTCGTGGACGTGACCGCAGGCCCGTTGTAGCCTTCGAGGTAGAGGACGACATTGGCAAGTCCGCCATTGGCGCCGACCACGACCGTCTCCAGGTGACCCGGATCAGTGGCGTGGGCTTTGACGCAGTAGGGGTCCTTCGACATGTCGATGCCCTTCATGTGCGGAGCAACGCCGTCGAGCTTAACGGTTCCTGTAATCTTTCCTTCACCCGCGGCGCTGACTTTGCGACCCGAAATCAGAGCCAAGCCACAGACCAGCACTACCGCCGATAGTACGACCGCATAACTGTATCGATTCTTCATAAGAAGACCTCCTTAGGAACTGCCAACTCATTTTGGTTTCGCCGCTATTGTTGTCCCGCCGGGGCGTTTGGATCAACCGGTTTCAGGCCAAGCTGTTTGGCCATATCCTTCTCTTTGCTCTTTTGGGACATGAGGGTGCGCAGATAGAACACTAGGTCCCAGGCCTCGTCCGGTTTGATGTTGTCCGCGAAGGACGGCATGGGCGTGCCATCCAGTCCGGTCATGAAAATCCGGTAGATGTCTTTGTCAGTATCGCCGCATTTTGGCCGGGATCCATCGGTAAAGTCGAAGGGAGCGATCTGCCGGCCGAGGTCATCGGTGAGCGTCGCGGCGGATGGGCCGTTGGCCTGACCAACGACGCCGTGACACTTCCAGCACTGGACCCGGGCGAAGACATCTCGCCCCGCCTTGATGCGGTCGGCCGTGACTTCCGGCTCCGGCGGAATCTGGATTGCTTCCCCGGGTTTTTCACCTACCCAGCGCGGTGAGAAATGCTTCACCCAAGCTACAAGGTCGGCGCGCTGCTGCTTGGTGAAGGTGTTCCAGATCGGCATGTTGGAGCGGTCAAAGCCGCGAGTGATGGAGTCGAAAAGGTCCTGGTCGGTGGGCAGGGTTCCGGTCGGAGTGGAGCGGCACTTAAAAATGCCCAGCTGAAAGTTGCGAGGCTGTTGGTACATGGGGGTCTGCATCCAGACAGCATTTTCGCCGTTCCCATCGCCCAGTGTGCCATGGCAACCAACGCAATAACGGCGGTAGTCTGCCTTGCCGTCCTTGGCATGACCCGTAACGTTCCCGATGTGGCTCTCGATGCTCAAACGAGGCGCGAAGTCAGCCTCTGTGAGTTGCGCCCAGGAAGCCAGCGGGAGCGCCAAAAAAGCAGTTGCTCCCACGAGAAGCGACCATGTCTGCAATCTTGTTCGCATGTCTATCCCTTTCTAGAAATCGAAATCAAATCCCGCCAACAGCTCGCTGGTGTTGATATTAAGACCGGACGTCCCAAGAACAGGAGCGGTGCCATCCTGGTGCAGCCAGTTGTATTCGTTATGCCAGGCAAAGCCGGCCCGGCTGGTCATAAACGGGTTGTAGCGGTAGCCTATTGTGTAGGTGGAGATGTTGCCCAGGTTGGAAGCAGCCGGGCCGCCCCCCAAACAACCAGTGCCGCACCCCGATCCACTCCCCTGCCGCGACATGCGGATCGTCTCGTACCGGCCGATGAAGATGAGCTGCGGACTGTACACGTAATGAGGCTCGAAGAGGACTCCGTTCCAGGTCGGTGCTTGCGCACCGGCCGGCAACGGCGCACCCGTATTGTTGTTGTTGCCGGCAACTCCATCGACCAAGTCGCCGTATCCTTGGCCAAACCAGGCGCTATCCCAGCCGTGCTGCGTAACCACCTGCAAATCCACGTGCTGGCCGAAGTAGAATTGTCCGACAAAGCCTTCCCGATGGAAGCCCTTGTTTGCCATGCCGGCGCCGCTGCCAAGAATTGCGCCGCCGTTGGTCAACCACCCGGTGGGTGCCTGGCCAACCATGGCGTAAGCGCCAATCCGGTCGACTCCCATTTTGCCGGCGTCGAATGCCTGGCTTACCGTGAAAAATCCGGTATAGGCATTGCCGTAAGGCAGGCCCACTTGACCGTCTTCCGAGCTCAGAAGCGCCATCGAGTAGCGAGTTCGGTCATTGTTGGAATGCCCCATTAACTCGGCTCCGAGCTGGTTGTCTCCCATTTGCCCGAAGATGTTGGCGTCACCAACAGGGCGGAAGTGATACAGCTGGTAAACCCCGCCGTTTCCCGTAAGGGTCAGAATGCGTTTTTCGGAGAGCAGGTTGTCGAGTTCAAACTTGCCAAACTTGATGTTGAGCCAAGGGCTGCCGAACAAATTGTCCAAGCGGCCCATCACGGTTTCAAAGTGAAATGTCCCCGCATTATTCGACGAGGGCAGCACGTAGAACGAGAAGTTCTTTTCCAGCGTGCCGCCGGTATGGAAATCGAGGCCGCTCAGGTCGAAGCCCGAGGCTGTAACCCGTTGGATCGTCGAACCGGTCAAGGTATCGACTTGAACTTTGCCGGTGCTCACCCGGTGCCAAATCGGCGTGATGCGGAACGTGACTGGCCAGTACCCCGGATTCTGCCAGATCGGGGCATCGCGGTCGTTCATGAGCTGGTAGCCGTTGTCTTTGAATTTCTGGCCGAAGTAGTTGAGCATCGGCCACGATTCGTGACAGGCCGAGCAACGAAGGCCATACTTTCGGGCAAATGCGGGGAGGGCGTTCGCCGAGGGGCTGGCACTCAGAACCAGGAAAACCAGAACCAGAGCGGCGGTTAGAAACGAAGTTGAAGACGAGAACCTACGCGAACGAGACCGCGTCGACGTGGACATGCCGGACTCCTCTTACTGGTTTGTTATTTCTTTCAAACAAAACCGCTGTCAACGACGAAAAGCGCAAAATCGAGACTTTGACCGACGAAATGGAGAGCAAGGAACCCCTTCCCGCTCCACAGTCAACTCGCAAACGAAACGACACTACTCGACTGCGAAGAGGTGGATAAATTACATATTCCTAGTAAGGTGTGAAACCGAGGCCAACTTTTCCATCGGTCATACCACCGTACCGGGAAAAAATCCTACAACGCCTCGCAGACTGAGTGCAAGGGGGTATTCAAAATTTTTTTTGACATCGTTTTGACAATGTCTCTTACCGTACGGAAGGGTCGGCCCTTCAATTTGGCACCTCACGCGTCAAAAAGGATGACCCGGTTGACAGCATCCCCGCTCTCGGCTGAGAGTATTCGGGAGGATTGGTCTTTGCGTTCTGTTTGGGCGGCTCAAGGGGCCGAAGGGTAGTGTGGTACGGGCTTTTGGTAGGGATGCTGTGGTCCATTTATGGAAGAAGAAATAGTCGCGAATCACCCGGTTCTGGGGAAAATGAAGAAATTGTGCCGTGGGCTTCAACGGACAAGTGTATCGACGAGATCGCTTGTCATCGGGATCGTCCTGTTGGCGGCGTACCTGCCTTCGCTGCAGGCAGGCAACAAGGACAAGATCGCCTACGGCGAGGGCTTGATGGTCAACGTTCCGTTTCCGGAGGCGGAAGTGGAGCAAGTGGTGCAGGACATCTCGCAGAACGGGATCATCCGGGGTACCAAGGAATACAACAAGGATGAATACGTGGGAGGCGCCACGGCGGCTGCTTCGACGCGCGCGTTCCCGCCATGGACCGAGGGTGGAAAGGTTTTCTACAAAGTCAGGCTGCAAGCCATCGACCCGCGCAACTTTAAAGACAGCGGAGACCTCGGCACGTTGGCGGTGCGCTACGTGCTGCAGCCGCAAGGCGACAAGAACACTGTGCTGCGCATCAATGCCGTATTCGTCGAGGACTTCCGGCACACCGTACACGCTTCGGACGGTTCCGTGGAAAGCAGCGAGTATAAGGATATCCACGACCACCTCGACGCCATCGAGCTCATGAAAACGCAGACCGTCGAAGCGGAAAAAGAGCGCGAGCAACAACTGCTGAAGAAGCAGGGTCAGGCGATGACCGGGGGTAGTTCTTCCTCGCGGCCATCTCCCGCTCAAGGGAGTGTTACTGCGAACAACGGTGTTCCCAGCGAGGCCAGCGGCGCGAGTCAAGCCGCAGTAGCCCAGAACGGAGTGCAGAGCCCGGAAGCGAGCGCAGTACCAGTCACGCGACCGGAACCGCAACAGATTCCAGATCAGGCCGCGGGTCAAACCCTGGAGCAACATCTTCAGGATTTGCGCCACCGGGTAGAGCGGCTGGTGAAGGCGCCAGGCGCTCCGCTGAAGTCTGCGCCCTTTCATACCGCGAGCACTCTGAGCGCGCTGCCGACGGGCACGGAAGTTCTGATCTTGATTTCGACCGAGTACTGGTACGGCGTGGAAACGCGTGAGGGGCAGCATGGATGGATTTCCCGCGACGAAGTGGAGCCATTGCCATGAGCCGGAATCGGTCTGGAATGCGATCGACGCCAGTGGGCGCGCTTTTGGGGCTGACGATTCTTGCCATGCTGGTGGTGCGCGGAAACGCTCAGGGCGGCGGCTACGAGCGCACATTCGCGGAGTCGAAGGCCACGATTGAAAAAGTACTGAAGGATATGCCGGCATCGATCGCTGGGAGGCTGCCGGTGCTGGATGGTTTCGCCGTGGTGGGCGATCACCCTCTGGATCGTTATCAGCGCGCCTATTTCCAATCTACGGTGGAAGTGAGCGCCACGGCTTCCGGAGGATCGGTGGTACGGGTACGCACCAAGGTGACGGCCTGGTATTCCGACGCGATTCCCACGCGCTCGGGATATCAGTTGTTGACCTCCAACGGCCGTCTGGAAGTGGACCTGCTCGATCAGTTGTCTACGGAGCTGCACGCCAGAGCAGCGGCCAGCGGAGCTAACCGTCAGCCCGCGCCGGAGACGGTGCCAGCGGTCGCGGCCGCGTCACCCTCGAAGCCGACTAGTCCGCCGCAGCCTGACGAATCGACTCCAGCGGCGCCCGTGCGGCGATTTCCGGAGACGGGCGGGACGTTTTCCGACAAGGTGGCGCAGGGACTCGCGGCTCAGCAGTCCGGCGCAGACCAGCCGGCGCCGAATCCGGCGGCAGATAAAGACCCGGGAGGGTTGAAGGCAGAGGCGGAGAGCCTGGAAGAGATTCTTAAGAACCAGACGCGTCCCAAGAATTTGGTAGCCGTGAAAAAATCGGGCACGCCCGTGGTCGCGACCGCAAGCCTGACGGCAAAGACGTTGTTTATGGCCAGCGCTCATGATGAATTTGAGATGCTGGACTTCAACGCCGACTGGGTGCACGTGAGGATTTCCGGATTGTCGCGAGGATGGATCTGGCGCAACAGTCTGGAGATGCCCGAAGGCATCCCCGATACTGGCTCCGGCTCCGCACCGGCGACGTCGGCCGACGACTTCTTCAAGGTGAGTCGCGAGGAAACTGCCCCGTTCCCCGGCGACTGGGCGCCTCTCCGCAACAAGAGCGTCAAGATCATTTCGGTGCAGAAAACCGACGAGGCGGCGGACACGGATCCGAAACTGAAGCTCGAATTTGCGAAATCCCAGCTCGACAAAAACTACAAGGAATTGAGCGGGAAACCCGAACTGGCAGGAGTCGTGTTGATCTTCGATTCCGCCGACGGCGGCATGATCGCAACCACCATGGGCACGATCCAGCAATGGAAGTCGGGTAAACTGTCGGACGCCGCCCTCTGGCACCAGTCTTACTTTGATCCGCCGGAAACGTTGGATTCGGCGAGTCCGTCCGCCAGCCAGTAGCAGCGAAAGTTCGCGCGCTGCTTCTCTCTTCAATCAGGCTTCACTTGATGGTGATCACGAAATTTACCGTGCTGGGCTGGTTCGCGCCGACACTGACAGATTTTTCCCACGTCTTGGGCTCGGAAAACACCGGACGCTCGACTTGCCGTTCGGTCAAAACGTCGTAGGCGTGCTGGCGTCCGAGTACTTCCCAGCCTTCGTGCCAGGCCACAATCTGATAATTCCCCGGAGGCACATCGGTGAACTCGAAGTGTCCGCTTTCATCCGTGACCGCGTAGTAAGGATGGGAAACCACCATCATCTCGGCATTCATCCAAACATGCCCGCCGTTGCAGCGCAGATGAACCAGGCCCGGAGTGGACATGGTGCGCTGCGTAACCTGGTTGGTGAAAGGAAACGGCAGGTTGAAGGAAGCCGCGCCATCCATGTGGATGGTGTGCAGCGTCGCGTCGCTGCTTTGCATCTGCAGCGTGCCATTGGCCGGGACGAGAAGAATGTGCGGAATGTAGTGACACTGCTTCTGGTCCAGGTGACGGCGCTGCTCGGGCAGCTCCAGGGCCTTTCCACTGGAAATGTTCTTGAGATAAACGATGGTGTTGGCCACGCCGCCCTTGGGCCCGACGATAAGCCGCTCCATGTCGATGGTTTTGTGAGACTCGGGATCACAGATCTGAGGATCCTTGGTCACCGGAGCCGCGAGGTTGTGGGGCATCGGTCCGGCCCACGCGACCGTACCGGAGATGGTGCCGCCATCCGTAACTTTGATTACTTTGTACTCACTCTGAGCAAAGGCCGCAGTAAAACAGAGTGGCAAAATTAGAGCAAATTGAAGTGCCCGGCGCATCGGTTCCCCCAGCTGTTTCTGGCGGCTGGCCGCGTCCTAGCGACTAGTCGCGTCTCTTGCGATTCCAGGGAGGGAGACCGTTCGGGGTTACGGTTTTCTAATTTGGAATCACATTTTAGGGTGCCCCGATCGGGAACCGGAGTCGAGATTACCAAAGTGGTATCTCGGGCGGGGCGAGAGAGACAGAGCCCGATTCGCGGCAACCCCAGTTTCCCTGCTCGCAGTGTTCTCATGGTGTGCCTCCCCAAAGAGATTGGCGGGACTTGAGGGAGACGGAAGGTTGCGACCTTTCGTAAGCCCAAGTTTCCCCTCCCGGAAGGACATGGCTGAAAAGCCCGCCTTCCCCGCCCAGCGGCCAAAACCTGTGTATGTCGACTGGGCGCCGCCGCCCGCACTTTTCTCTCAAGTTTCATGCCAACAGACCGATGGCAAGGGTAGTGATTCGTGGATCGCAGGGCCGTCGCCTTGTCAGGTGAACATCGAGTGCCCGTGCAGATTGGGAGGTTCACTACGACAACAGTCGCGATTGACGAAACCGCCACAAGCCAGCGCGCGGACCAGGGAAGTGGCAAGTTGCGGGCTTTATTAGTCGAGGATGAGCCCGCCGATGTCGAACTGGCGTTGCGGGCGCTGCGGCAAGCAGGTTTTGACGCCACTGGAGATGTGGCGGACACGGTTGAGGAGTTCACCAACCTGGTGCGGAAGAATTCTTACGACGTAATTCTGGCGGACTACAAGCTGCCCGACTGGAATGGCATGGAATCGGTCGAGATCCTGCGCCGCGAGGGACTGGATATCCCGGTCATCCTGGTAACGGGCGCTTTGGGCGAACTGACGGCGGTGGAGTGCATCAAGCAGGGTGCGGCTGATTATGTTCTGAAAGATCAGATGGCGCGGCTTCCAGAGTCGGTGCGGCGCGCCATACGTGAGAAGAAACTGCGGGAGGATCACCACCAGGCGCAGCTGGAATTAGCGCGCTCCAATCGTGACCTGGAACAGTTTGCCTACGTGGCGTCGCACGACCTGCAGGAACCCTTGCGGATGGTCGCGACCTACACCCAACTCCTGTCTGAACGATATCGCGGCAAGCTCGATGAGAATGCGGACAAGTACATCCACTACGCCGTCGATGGCGCGCTGCGCATGCAGAAACTTGTGCAAGACTTGCTGGCGTTTTCACGGGTAGGACGGCAAGGGGCGGCTCCGCGCAGCACCGACTGCAATCTGGTCATTAAGGCAGCGTTGCAGAATCTGGAGGCTGCGTTGCAGGAGAGCGGCGCGGTAGTGAAGGCAGATGAGCTTCCCATGGTAATTGCCGACGGCGCGCAATTGACGCAGGTGTTTCAAAACCTCATCGGAAACGCCATCAAGTTTCGCGGTCCGGGAGCACCCACCATTCAAATAAAAGCGGAAGGGAAGGATAAGGAATGGACCTTCTCGGTTGAAGACAATGGAATCGGCATCGCGCCCGACCAGGCGGAGAACGTTTTCGTCATTTTCCGGCGGCTGCATACCCGGGAAGAATACGCGGGAAACGGGATAGGGCTTTCGATCTGCAAGAAGATTATCGAGCACCATGGCGGCAGGATCTGGTTCGAATCCGAACCCGGCCACGGATCCACCTTCAAGTTCACGTTACCGGTTAAAGCAGTCTTAAGGGGAGGCGAGAGACAAAGCGATGAAAACGCCTGAAATTCTATTGGTTGACGACAATCCGGCTGATACCGATCTGACCAGCGAAGTGCTGGCTCAGAGTAAGCAACATTTCCACGTTAGCAGTGTGAGCGATGGAGCGGAGGCAATCTCGTTTCTGCGCCACCAGGGGAAATACACGGACGCTCCGAGTCCGGATCTGGTCGTACTCGACCTCAACCTGCCCATCCGGGACGGACGGCAAGTGCTTTCCGATATCAAGGCCGATCCCACCTTGCAAAAAATTCCGGTCGTGATCTTCACCACCTCGCAGGCGAACTCTGACGTCAGCCGAAGTTACGAACTGGGGGCGAACTGTTATCTCAGGAAGCCCGGGAACCTCACGGAATTTGTGGCGGTGGTTCAATCCATGGCGCAGTTCTGGCTGGGCTTCGCCCGTCTGCCGCAAAGGGAGAAACGATGAAGGGCCAACAAACCCATGTCTTACTGATCGAAGACAACCTTGGGGACGCCGACCTGGTGCGCCTGCGGTTGGTGGAAGGCACATCGGATGCCGACGTGAGCTGCGTCCATCGCTTGTCAGACGGACTTGCCTCTATCAAGGAAAAATCGCCGTCCGTCATCCTACTCGACCTGAATCTGCCCGACAGCCAGGGAGCGGATACCTTCCGCCGCGTGCTCGAGAAAGCTCCGGATGTCCCGGTCGTGATTCTCTCGGGACAGGACGATGAAGCCTTGGCTATGAAAGCCCTGCATCAGGGGGTGCAGGACTATCTGGTCAAGGGCGCGATCTCCAGCAGCAGTCTGGACCGGGCCATGCGCTATGCCGTGGAGCGCCAGGCGCTGCTACGTTCTCTGGAGATGAGCCGGAAGCAGCAACTGGAGTTCAAGAACCAGTTTCTATCGCACGTTTCGCACGAACTGCGAACCCCGCTGACCTGCATTCATCAGTTCGTCTCCATCCTGTTTGACGGTCTGGCTGGAGAAGTCAGCCCAGAACAAAAAGATCATCTCAAAACGATTCTGAAGAGTGTGAACCAGCTGGGTGCGATGGTTCGCGATCTGCTGGAAGCCAGCCGGGCAGAGTCGGGGAAGATACGGATCGAACCGCGCTGCGTTGCGGTCGGCGATCTGATCCGGCAAGCCGTCGCTATGCTCCAGCCCAACGCGCGCGAAAAAGAGGTTGGGTTGGAAGTGGGAGTCGACACCAGGATTCCGTTCGTGTATGGAGATCCCGGACGCATTCTCGAAGTGCTGATCAACCTCATCGAGAATGGCATCAAGTTCACTCCCCCCGGAGGGTCGGTTACGGTGCAGGCCTGCCTGGTGCAAACCGATCCGGATTTCGTTTATATCTCGGTGGCGGATACCGGCTGCGGCATCACCCCCGAGGCCAGAGCGCTCGTGTTCGAGCGGCTGTACCAGGATCCGAACGCGGTCGATAACCATCGCAAGGGCCTGGGACTCGGACTGTTCATCGCGAAAGAACTGGTTAGCCTCCATGGCGGACGCATCTGGGTTGCCAGCGAAGCCGGCAACGGTAGCACTTTCTCGTTCACCTTGCCGCTGTACTCCCTGGCCAAGCTGCTCTTTCCGGTCATCACCTATCAGGACCGCCTGCGCGACAACTTGGTTCTCGTCAAGGTCGTATTGCGGCCGCTCTCCAAGCCGGTTCGGGCTAGCTGGAGAGAAACCTGCCAGCGCTGTCTGGAGATTCTGCAGCGCTGCGTTTATCTCGACAAGGATCTGGTCTTGCCTCCGATGACCACGCACGGTGCAGAGGAGACGTTCCTCGTGGTCGCGTCCACCGCTTTGGAATCCGCCGAAATTATGATGGCGCGTATTCGCGAGCAACTCGGGAAGGTGAATGACTTGAACGGCGCCGGCGAGTTGGAAGTTTCCGCCTCGACTGTGCCGTTTGCCAAGGCAGATTCTGACCACGCGCTGTCTCTGGAAGAGCAGGTACAGGAAGTTGCGCAAACGGTGACCGAAATGATTCGAGCGGCGGGTTCAACACGGGCTTAAAAACTGAGGTTTTCGACCACCAGAGTTTCACGAATCAGAAGCAAGAAGGAAATGAAACACACGCTGACACAATCCGCGTGATCCCAGCAACGGAGAAGAAAACAAATGGCAAACTCAAAAATTATGATCGTGGACGACGACCCAGACCTCAGACAAGCTCTGCGCCTGCGTCTGCGAGCCAACCAATATGAAACCGTGAATGCCGTCGATGGGTATTCTGCCATCGCGATGGCCTACAAGGAGAGTCCGGACTTGATCATTCTTGATCTGGGCTTGCCGGCTGGCGATGGCTTTGTCGTACTCGACCGACTTCAAAAAGACGACAAACTTTCAGCCATCCCAGTGATCGTGCTGACGGCGCGCGACCCCCAGGCCAACGAGCGGCGGGTGCTGCGATCGGGCGCGGCCGCCTTCTTTCAGAAGCCGGCTGACAATGCCGAATTGATGGACGTGATTCGCGCCACCCTGGACCAGGCGGCAGCGGCCACAGCTCTGCCGTCCTGAGAAACTCTACTCCGGATCCGGCCACTGCCCGACCCTTCGGTCACGGAATGCAGCGGCCGGATCCGGGGAAGAGCGCGCCAATCTAAAATTGTGCGAATCCATGAACGCGGCAAACTCCGTAACCGACCGGCCGCCACGGGGAACCTGGAATGGAGCCGACTCGAACGGATTTTAAAAGTCACGGCGAACGGGTTCTCTTCGTCGATGACGAGGAGGCGCTGGTGTTCCTGATGACGCAGATGTTAGAGCGGCTGGGATACCAGGTGACAGGCTGCACTTCGCCCGAAGAAGCATTGGAGATGTTTCGGTCAGGGCCGCGGAGTTTCGACGTCGTGGTAAGCGATCTCTCCATGCCGGTGATGTCCGGCGTCGACCTCGCACGGGAGTTGCTGCAAATCCGGCCCGGCATGCCCATTCTGATCGCATCCGGATATTTCGGTCCCGCGGACAACGAAGAAGCTCGCAGCCTCGGCTTGCCCGACCTCCTGCTGAAGCCCGACACGATCGAGAAACTCGGTCAAGCCCTTCATCGTGTTATCGGAAAGTGCGAGCCGCCTGCACGCGAAGGCTAACTTCGCCCATCTCTCACTCTTATTTCGCTTGCGCTCCCGCGGCGTGTCCATTGGCTACGGGCGCCTGATTGGTGACCAGCCAGTACATGCCGAGCAGCTTCACCATTTTTCGAAACTGATCGAAGCCCACGGGTTTCTGCAGATAGCTGTTGACCCCCAGGTCGTAGCCGCTCACCATGTCACGCTCCTCGCGTGAAGAGGTCATGAGCACAACGGGGATAGTCTTGGTCCGGGGATCTCCCTTGATCTGCCTGAGAACCTGCATTCCGTCGACTTTGGGCAGCTTCAGATCGAGCAGGACCAGCTTCGGCGGGTGGTCAAAGGACCGCTGACTGTGAGGCCCGGAACAAAAAAGAAACTCCAGCGCTTCCTCTCCGTCACGCGCGATGAATACGTTATTGGCAAGGTTTTCCGCACGCAAGGCATGCAGGGTGAGGTCGACGTCGTCCTGACTGTCATCGACCAGGAGAATATCGACTTGATCTGAGTTCATGATTGGGCTCCTGCCGCGGCCTGTTTGGTTGCCGCATGGTTTGGATTCGCTTCGTCCGGTCGTGCAATTTGTCGCCGCTAGCATCGGTGACTGCCAGCGTGAAATAAAAGGTTGCGCCCTTGTCGAGTTCGGCTTCCGCCCAGATGCGGCCGCCATGCTTGCGCACGATGCGTTGCACGGTGGCCAGGCCGATGCCCGTCCCTTCGAAATCCTCGGCGCGGTGCAGGCGCTGGAAGACTCCGAACAGCTTGTCCTGGTACTTCATGTTGAAGCCGACGCCGTTGTCGCGAACGAAGATGACGGTCTGTCCATTCTCCAGGGAGTGACCGATCTCGATGACCGCACGCTCTCGGGGACGGGTGAACTTGAGAGCGTTGGCGATCAGGTTCTGAAACACCTGCCTAATAAGGACGGGGTCGCATTCCACAGAGGGCGCTTGCGCAATCTTCCAGTCGATGGCCCGGCCTTCCGTTTCGGGCTGCAGCAGGGCGATTACCTCTTCGATCATCGGATTCAACTCAGTAGCTTGCAGCGCGACCGCGTGCCGGCCCAGCCGCGCCAGATTCAGAAGCTCGTCAACCAGCCGTCCCATACGCTGCGTGCCATCCTGGATGCGCTGCAGATGGCATTGCGCCTCCGGATTCATCGCTGCGCCATAGTCTTCAATCAGAATTCTGGAAAACCCGCCGATATGCCGCAGAGGCGCGCGCAGATCGTGAGACACGGAGTAGGTAAAAGCCTCCAACTCCTGGTTGGCAGCCGCCAGCTGCGCAGTGCGCTCGATCACTCGCTCTTCGAGTTCTTCATTCAGCTTGCGGATTTCGCGCTCGTCCCCTTTTCGTTGAGTAATGTCGCGGAAAGCGACCACGCCTCCGCGAATCGTTCCGTCCTTCGCCTTCACCGGGGCCCCGCTGATTTCAATCCAGGCTCCATGGTCAAGCTCGGGGTTCCGCAGAAACATTTCGGCCGTGCTCACCTCGCCTCGAAGGGCGCGCACCAGGGGATTTTGCTCGGTCGGGAAAGGTGTAATCGTGTCCCCCTGGTACACGCCATAGTGCGAACTCCATTCCTCGACAGGAACGTCCTGCGCGCCCATGCCGACGATCCTCTTAGCGGCCGAATTCCACAGGGTAAATTTTCCTTTCTCATCGGTTGCGACCAGACCCTCAGCCATGCTGTCGAGCACGGACCGGAGCATGAGCGTCTGGGTTTCCAGAGCTTGCTGCGAGCCGTACAACTCTTCGGTTTGCCGGGACAGTGTTTTCGCCTGATCGATCAGCGCGTCTTCGATGCTTTTGTGGTCGGTAATGTCTTCGACGATCCCGAACATGTGAGTCGCGTCACCGGATGGCTCCCGGTAGTGGTCGCCGCAGGCCCATATCCATCGCACTTCCCCGTCCCTGCGAACGATCCTGCATTCAAAGTCCCATCTCTTGCCCTGGCTCACGCACGTCTCGAAATTCTCGCGGACCCGCTCCCGATCGTCAGGAAGGACGTGGCGAAGGAAAGTCTCAAAGTTCCATTCCGGCAGAGGCGTGTGATAGCCAAAGATTTCGTCATGTCGGAAGGAACGGCTGGCCTGGAGGGTCGCCAGGTTGAGTTCCCAATCCCCGAGTCTCGCGGTTTCCAGCGCAAACTTTCGCCTGGCGTTGCTCTGACTTAAAGCCGCCTCGGAGCGGTTGCGCGCAGTGATGTCGCGCGCAATTTTCGAAGCGCCGATGATCGTGCCAGTGCTGTCTTTAACCGGCGAAATGGTCGCGGAGATGTCAATCTTCGTGCCATCTTTCCGGACCCGGACGGTTTCGAAATGCTCGACGCTCTCGCCCCTCGCGACGCGCTCCAGAATCGAGCGCTCTTCATGGGCGCGCTCCGGTGGAATAAGCATCAGCATCGGCTTGCCGATGATCTCCGCCGCCAAATAGCCAAACACTCTCTCGGCACCCCGATTCCAGGTATTGATAATCCCACCGAGCGTTTTGCTGATAATGGCGTCATCAGAGGAGTCCACCACCGCGGCCAGGCGTTCCCGCATTTCTTCTGCCCGCTTGCGCTCGGTGATGTCGGCGCGGATCGCCATGTACTGTCTAGGTTTTCGGTTGGCCTCAAGGAAAGGCACGATGGTGGTATCGACCCAGTAGAGCGAACCATCTTTTGCCCGGTTGCAGATCTCACCCCGCCACACTTCACCATTGGCGATCGCGTGGTACATCTGCTGGAAGAATTCTTTCGGGTGGTGGCCGGAGTTGAGGATACGGTGATTCTGGCCGATCAGTTCCTGCTTGGAATATTGGCTGATCGTGCAGAACTTCTGGTTCACGTAGGTGATGGTGCCTTGCACGTCAGTGACGGCCACGATCGCGTGCTGGTCGAGGGCGAATTTTTGATCGGCCAGCTCCTTGATCGCGCTCTCTCTTGCCGCCAGGCTCTGCTTCGCCGCCGCCTCGGCCAATTTCCGCTCCGTGATGTCGGCGCGGATCGCCATATACTGGCGGGGCTTTCCGTCGGCTTCGAGGAAGGGAACAATAGTGGTGTCCACCCAGTAAGTCGAACCATCTTTTGCCCGGTTGCAGATCTCACCCCGCCACACCTCGCCGTTGGCGATGGTGTGGTACATCTGCTGGAAGAATTCCTTGGGGTGGTGGCCGGAGTTGAGGATGCGGTGATTCTGGTCGATCAGTTCGTCTTTGGAATACTGACTGATGGTGCAGAACTTGTCGTTCACATAGGTGATGGTCCCTTGCACGTCGGTGGTGGCCACGATCGCATGCTGGTCGAGGGCGAATTTCTGATCGGCCAACTCCTGTAACACAGCTCCGCTGGCGGCGAGCGTATCCCTTACGATCTGTTCGGCCCGCTCCCGCTCCACGATTTCAGACAGCAGCGCCGCCGTGCGCTGCTCCACGCGCCCTTCCAAGTCGGCGTTCAGTGTATTGATCTGGGCCTGCGCCCGCGAACTGATCTCAATCTCGCGATTGACCGCGAGCCGAGCGAGTCCCCAAAGGGATACTCCCAGAAAGACGCCAGCAATCGAGATGAGCCTCGACAAGCCTTGTCCACCCCGGATGCGTGGGGCCCGCTGGCTCAATAACCGAGTCTCCTCGTCGTACATGTCTCGAGTCGTTGCCAGCACTTCATCGAGGAGTTTTTCGATCTCCAGGGCATCGCTACCCGAGCCGGTCTGCAGCCTGCGGCGTTTGGAGATTATGCTCTCAGCGAATTCGAGCGCCGTTCGCACCTGCGGTTCGAGCACATCGAGCCGACGTTGCTGACTGAGATTGTCGGCCGTCATATGGCGCAACGCGTCTTCGTCCAGTTGGATGGCGGCCCGGGCCGTCCCGTAACGAGCGAGCAGCGGCTCCTCTCCGGTCAATGCAAATGCGCGGGCGCTAGTTTCCGCTTCGATAACGTGTCTCGACGTGCGTTGGATTGTCTCCATCACCTCATGAGTGTGGGAGATCCAATAGGCATCCTGTTCCGCCCGCCACGCACCGCGCCAGGACGAAAGGCCGATGAAAACCGTCAGCACGATCGCGACGATGAAACCGGCGGTGACTTTGCGCCGAAGCGGAGCCTCGATCGGCCCATCGAGCCGCTTGCGCTCGGCGATTTCCTTTTCGAGCCTGCGATTCGCATCCTGCAAGTGAACCAGGTCGGGCAGTGACATGACCTTTGGAACCAACGGGATCAGCATCCCGGCCGTCAACACCGAAACCGCTGCGGTAATGCCTTTGATAACGCCCGCCAGCATGTAATTGCCGTGCCAGACGTTCCAGATTTCCATCAGGTGAGTGGTGCCGCAAGCCAGAATGAATGTGCCAAACATCCAGAAAATGCGATTGAAGGGAATGTCACGATTCTTGGAAATGAAATAAATGAGGATGACCGGAATGGTGTAATAGGAGAGAGCGATCAGGCCGTCGGAAATGACGTTCAACCATAGAATTCGCGGATCCCACAAATAGCAATACCCGTGAGGCATGAAATTCGACGAGCCAGCCGGCAACCGGTGGGCGGCCATCGCGGCCAGCCCCACCGATCCTGCTGCCAAAGCGATCGCGATCCACGACTTGGCCAGACGAAGTGCGCTGAGACGGCTCATCGACCCTGATGCTCCTTTCTGCGGTGGTCGTGAAGGCCGCCTACCGAGAATCGGCGATATTGCAAGTCGAACGCCCCCGTTAATTGGGTTATCGGCGGGGATTAGGCGAGCTTTAGGGAAGGAATGGGGCGTGCCGCAACACTCTGTTGCTGTTATTCCCAGAAAAAAGAAGTCCCGCATCCCGGCCGGGTTCCTTTACTCAGATTACTGTCCTCTTAACTAAGCGCCCTTCCCCCTCAACAAAAAACACTTTTCAGAGATCAGATTTTCCGCATGATCTTAGCTCCGATCTTCGGATATAATCCGCGCCAATCTGGGCGGGAAGGTTTTCATCTGGTTCACCGAGAAGAAGCACAGGGAATCCAAAAATCGCAAGCAGGCGTGGGGAGAAGAACACACGCGTGATTTCTTCTCACGCGTGTTCTCGCCCGGCGTCCTTTCCTGGGAGGCTATATCGATGACGCAAATCCATCAGCAAGTGAGCGGCAGTCAGCACGAGCGGTGGTATGAGTTGGGCAGTCGATGTATGCAGAGAGCAAAGCGCGCGATTTGCGCATTCGCGCTATTCGCGCTCCTGACTTCGCTGGCCTCTGCGCAATCGACCAGCCAATTGAACGGCAGCGTTACGGACCCCTCCGGCGCAGCGGTGCGCGACGCAAAGATTACGTTGACCGACCCAGCCAACGGGTCGCAGCGAACTACCACCAGCAATGCTGCAGGACTCTACCAATTCCTGGATGTGCCCCCAGGCGACTATCGACTGGAGGCAACGGCAGCGGGCTTCGCACCCTTTGTCGCATCCAAGGTCACACTGCTGGTCAAATTGCCCTCTACCGTCACCATTCGGTTTCAGGTTGCGGGCACAACAACCTCGGTTAACGTCGAAGGCGAAGCGCCGCTTATCAATCGAACCGACGCATCACTGGGCAACGTCGTTGCAGGAGACCAAATTGATGAATTGCCCATCGCCGCCCGTAACGTAGTTCAGTTGCTGAGCCTGCAGCCGGGTGTGGCGTACCTGGGGAATGAGCTGGATGCAAACACCGACACGCGCAGCGGCGCCGTCAACGGCCTGCGCAGCGACCAATCCAACGTCACGCTCGATGGCATTGGAGTCAACGATCAGAATAACGGGTACGCCTTCCAAAGCGTCCTGAATGTGCCGCCCGACTCGGTCCAGGAATTCCGGGTCACCACCGCCAACGCCAATGCTGACTCCGGCTATTCCAGTGGCGCCCAAGTCGCGCTGGTGACTAAGAGCGGCACCAACAGCTTTCACGGCTCGGCGTACGAGTACAACCGCAACACCGTTTTCAGCGCCAACGACCCGTTCATCAAGGAGTCCCAGTTATCGAGCGGCCAATCCAATACCGCGCCCAAGCTTTTATACAACGTATTTGGGGCTACCATCGGAGGGCCGATCAAGCAAAACCGCCTCTTCTTCTTCGCCAACTATGAAGGGTTTCGGCAAGCCAAGGGCAGCAGCGCTTTGCGCACCGTGCCCAGCGCGGCACTGGCACATGGCGTTCTCCAGTACTTATGCACCCTCAACCCGGACGGCACCCTGAACCAAACAGCTTGTCCTGGGAACAACAGCGTCTTGGGTTCAGACGGGAAGACTTACATCGCCCAGCCCGGCTACAATGTCCTCGGGACTGATCCAACCACCGCAAAAAATCAAATCACAGGAATGGATCCCAATGGAATCGGCCCCAATACGGCAGTCGAGGCCGTCCTGCAGCAGTACCCGCAGTCCAACGAAAATGCCGGCGATGGCTTGAACACGCTCGGCTATCGCTTTGCCTCGAATGCAGATGCCAAATGGAACACCTACATTCTCAAGGCCGATTGGCACCTCAACTCCAGTGGCTCAGAAACCCTTTTCGTGCGCGGACAGACGCAGAATCAAAACAATCCGGGAGAGCAGCAGTTTCCCACCCAGTCCGCAGCTACCACGCTCGTGGATGACAGCCGGGGCGTAACCGTCGGACTCACTTCGCTCATCAATCCCAGGCTGGTCAACGATTTTCACTGGGGCTACATCCGCCAAGGTGGGCAGAACGCCGGGAGTTCTTTCAATCCGGGAATTTTTCTGAGTGGGCTTTCCGACCTCGTCCCTTTCACCCGCTCCACCATTTTCTTCGTGCCCACCAACGAGTTCGGCGACAATTTGAACTGGACTCGGGGAAATCATACGGTTCAGTTCGGTGGCGATTTACTCCTGATCCGCAACAATCACACCAGTTACGCTAACTCGTTCTCCGACGTGCAGACCAACCCCGTCTATCTCAACACGGGCGGAATCGCCAACACCCCCAGCCCGCTGGATCCCGCGAACAATGGCTTCCCCTCTATCGATCCCAGCTTCGGCCCGAACTATGACTCTGCAGTCGGAGCCCTGTTAGGAATTTTTGCCGAGGGGGACGGCATCTATAACTTCGCCCGCGACGGCACCGCGCTCTCCCAGGGCACACCCATCAAACGCCGTTACGCCGTCAACGACTACGAGTTCTTCGGGCAGGATACCTGGCGGATGACGCCCCGGTTAACGCTCACTTACGGCCTGCGTTGGGTGCTCGAAGCTCCTCCGTACGAAACCAACGGATTGCAAGTCGCGCCCTGCGTGGAAGCCGCAGGCGGCGGCTGCACCAATCAAAACGTCGCCGACTGGTTTAACCACACGGCCCAACTAGCGTCTCAGGGCCAATCGGCCAACAGCGCCGGGGAGATTTCTTTCGTTCTCGGCGGGCCTAAGAATCACGGTCCGGGCCTCTGGAACTGGGACCACAAGGATTTTTCACCGCGTATCGCCGTGGCCTGGGCTCCAGACACTGGCGAAGGATGGGTCTCAAAGATTCTCGGCAAGAAAGACCAGTTCTCCATCCGCGCCGGTTACAGCATCACCTACGACCACTTCGGCATTCCCATCGTGAACAGTTTTGACCAGCACGGCTCTTTAGGTGTCTCCACTGATCTGGGAAATCCCGCTGGCGTGGTAACCGTTGCTGGCGCTCCACGCTTCACCTGTCTTGTTCCGAGTTCCGGGGGCCAGTCCTGCTTGCCAGCGCCCTGTCCGACTTTGAGCGGCCCGAGTTGCTTGTTCGGCCCTGCTCCGGCAGGTGGCTTCCCCTATACCCCAAGCAATAGCAATTTTGCGATCAACTGGGGGCTGGACCAAACTTTGAAGACGCCATACGCGCACGTCTTCAATTTCTCGCTCTCGCGCCAACTCACGCCGCATTCCTCGCTCCAGGTGGCTTATGTTGGCAGCATCGGCAGACGTCTGCCTATGCAGGTCGATCTTGCCATGCCCGCCAATCTCACGGATCCTGCCAGCAAGACGACGTATTTCCAGGCAGCCACCTTGCTCTCCAAGGCCGCAGCCGTGCTGCCCAACGGCGCGGATGTCAATTCGATTCAGCCCATACCATTCTTCGAAAACATTTTCCCCGCATGGGCTGGTACTACGACGCAGAGCAACCTGGGCACCGGCTGCGCAGCCGGAGCCCCTCCCGCTAATCCGTCGGCGACCCAGAATATTTATGAACTCTGGACCTGTTACCCGCACAACGAAACCTTCTCGCTGTTCCTGATGGATCTGCCCGGCTCCGTCACCGGAATGAGCACGCCAAACAGCAAGAACGGCCCCTACAGCTTTTTCCATGACCAGTTCAGTTCACTTTATGCCTGGCGCAACATCGGCACTTCCGCCTACAACGCGCTGCAGGTAACCTACCAGGTCCGCTGGGGAGCCAACCTGCAGGGCCAGTTCAACTACACGTGGTCAAAATCGTTCGACGAGGCGTCGGCGGCCGAACGCATTGGTCCCTATGAAGGAACCGGCGGAACGGGCAACGACTTGAATGGCGGCGGGATCGTCATCAACTCCTGGGATCCGCTGTCTCTGCGCGGACTCTCCGATTTCAACGCCTTCCACCAGATCAACGCGAACCTGGTCTATCGCCTCCCGTTTGGCAAGGGCCAGAGGCTGGCCGAAAACGCGAGCTCGGTGCTCAACGCCTTAATTGGCGGGTGGCACGCCTCCGGCGTATTCCGCTGGACCAGCGGTTTCCCCATCACCATCGACAACGGTTTCACCTGGGCCACCAACTGGAACATCGAGGGCGACGCCGAGCCCAACGGGCCGCCTCCGGTGGCGTCGAATCCTAAAAATGCGATTGTCAACGGCGTGGGCATCGGCCCGGACATCTTCCAACATCCGGACTTGGCGGAAGCGGCGTTCCGCCCCGAGTGGCCGGGCGAATCCGGCGCCCGCAACAACGTCATTGGCGACGGTATGTTCAACATCGACACCGGGTTCAGCAAGGAGTTCTCTCTGGGCGAACAGAGGCGTGTGGAGTTCACCTGGCAAACCTTCAACTTGACCAACTCGGTGCGCTACGACGTGCGCGCCGCTCAGCCCACGCTCTCCGACCCTGCGTCAGAATTCGGCAGATACCATACGACCCTGACCACACCGCGCTTCATGCAGTTCGCCTTGCGTTTCGTTTTCTGAGCCTGGGGGCGCGACCGATATCGAGGGGGGCAGTAGCTTTAGGGAACACGGGCACCAGCGGAGCTAAGCGCCGCCGCGGTGCCCGCCCCAGAGCTTCGGGCGGTTCTGCCGTTCACGGCTGCCGATTCCTCTGCGTGACTTGGCTGACTCGCCAGATGGAACCTGAACATCTGTGGCAGCACTGACGACCAGTATTTCCAAGTGTGCGCACCCGGTCCCGACGACCATTCATGCGGAATGCCGAGTTGCGTCAGCTTCTCGTGCAAGCCCAGCATCATCGAGAACATGCGATCATCCGATCCGCAAGCTAGAAAAAGTCTGGGAATCGGCCCCGGCACCACGATCGTATGTTTGCCCCGTCCCTGGGAATCGAGTGGCCCGGGCGGCGGTGGTTGCGCCGGCCAGAAACTCCAATCCTTATCGACGAGGCCGCTGATCACGCTAACGCTGGCGAACCGGCCCGGATAGCGTCGTCCCACATCCATCGACAGATATCCACCAAAGGAGAAACCGCCGATCGCCCACCGCTGCCGTTCGAAGGGGATGGCATAGTGGCTTGAAACGATCCCCGCCACCTCCTCCGCCACCAGAGTCAGGTAGTTGTGGTAGGGAACGTGATCGGAAAATTCGTCGTAAAAACTGTTGAAGCGTACGTCGGGCAACACAACGATCGCCGGCCGCACCTCGCCTCGCCCCAGCATCTCGTCGTACACCTGATCCACCTTGAGATGCTTCAGCAGGTCTTCGGGCCGGTCGCGCCAACCGTGATTCAGGATGAATACCTCAGAGGGGGCAACCTGCGTCTTGGGAACCGTCTTAGGTACCAGCGCCAGAAAGAAGCGCGGCTCGTTCATTTCCTTGGACCAGAAACGAAACCGTTCCACCGCAAGATTCGTCCGCTCCGAAAGGCGCACTACTTCGATCTGGCCGGGCGCGAGCGGCGCCTTTTCAAACGGTTCCTTGCGCTGCCGGCTGGCCAGCAGATACAACCCAGGCAAAGACAAGGCCACCACCAGTGCCAGCCCCCGTAGTCTCCAGCGCTTCCACACCGCGACACCTCACAGAAATTGCTGTCAGCTGCCGGCGGCGCCAGCATCCCGGACGGTCAGTTTTTTGCGGATCAATTCTTCAATCTGCTCCAGCGTATTCAGGTTGTGCACGTTGATCTCTCGCGGCTCGAATTCCACTTTGAATTGCGCTTCCAGAAAAGCCACGAGCCCGATCATGCCGATCGAGTCGATCAGCCCGCCGGTGACCAGGGGCGTAGCGTCCTCGATGCGCGCTTGGTGCACGCCCAGCAAAACGTTTTCCGCGATGAACTGCCGGATTGCGGTCTTGATCTCCATATATTCAGTTCTTTGTCGAGTAGTTCTGGTCCGAAAGCAAATCGCTTTCAAGCTCGGGCCAGCGTCACTCCCCAGGTGAAACCGATCCCCGCGGACGCGAACAACAACAATTGCCCCGGACGAATTCGCCCCTCGCGCCGCAGGTGCACATAATTGATGACGAGATCGCTGGCGAAAGTGTGACCATAGTCCGCCATGGGCGTCACTGGCAGGCCGCCTTCGGGCAACCCCACCATCCGGCGGAAGCCGTCGCGGTCCCGCTGGCTGATGTTGGAATAAATGAAGTGGTCAACGTCGTTCAAGTTCAGCGAAGACGCCGCCAGCACTTTCTGCACCAACCGATACAGGTTTAGATAGTAGATCGGCATCACTTCGTTTTCAATGCACGGAGCATCGACCTTGATCTCCAGATGCCCGTTCGTCTTGATCAAAGCAATGGCATTGTGAAGATGTCCAAGCGTCATGGCTTCCACGCCCAGCAGCAAAGGCCCTTCAGTACCTTGGCGACGGAGAATCACCGCACTCCCCGCATCTCCCTGCACCGTAACTGGAAGCAGTGAGCGATTGCCCGCGGGCGCGGTGTCGCCCGTCACCAGCAGCGCAGTCTTAATATTTTCGTCGGTACTCATCCAACCCATCGCCGTCTTAATCGCCAGGTGAAGCGCCCCACACCCGCCGGCTTTGAAACTCAGATTCAAAGAAGTCTCAGCCCCGAGCTCTGCGCTGAGTTTGTGAGCGATCGAAAGATACTGCGAGTTCTCTCCGGGAAACGTACTGTAATCCACGATGAGGTCAATATCTTTTCCCGTAATCCCAGCATCCGCGATCGCGGTCGATGCGGCTTCAAGAACCAAGTCATAAGGTTCCTTGCCCCCGCAGACCCGGACGCGGCTCAGTCCCAAACCCTCCGCCGCCTTTTGTCTGGCTTGCGGACTCAGCGGCGCGAGCGTAGTCTGCACCCGAACTCGTTCACGCTCCAGCACCGCTTGCACGGTCTCACCATCGGGCGGAACGGCGTACGCCGCGGACGCAATGCGCACATTCATCTTCAAGGGAGCTCCAGCAGAAGCGCGGCAAAACCGCGGTCGCCTAATGTACTTAACAATAGCGCCTCTCCGCCGCGCGGCCGGCCGCTCAACGCCAGTATTAAGTGAAGAAGAGCGCCAGCATCGGCGATCCCCGCGGCCACCGCTTGAGGCGCGACAATCACCGCACTCGGATCGCCAATCTCGCGCGCCAAACCTACCGTAGAACCGTGAGCGCACGGCGCGCCCTGCCCGGCACAAATGATCACACTCGGGACTGCTCCGCCAAGCATCTCTCGAATGCGCCCCGCCGCATCTCCGCGCGCGGCCCAGCCGCCCGAACTGAAATGCGCATAGGCGCGCGCTTCCCGGCGCTCCGCAGGTTCCAACACCAATGCAGCCACTCCTTCGCTGGGCACAAAACTACCGCTCTCGGGCAAAGGCTCCGCGTTGTAGCACGCTGGCGACAGTAGACCCGCCACCTCGTACCATTCATAGATGGCGCGTGTGAGCGTATCACCCGCCAGCACAATGGCCAAGTCCGCCTGCCCATGCTGCAACAGCGATGCCGCCTGGATCAACGCGCTCTCTCCCGCAAGGCCCTTGCTGCCAACCGTAATGTTCGGCCCACGCAGTCCGTGCCATAACGCGACGTGACTGGCCGGAGCGTTCGCCAGCCCTTCCGGAAAGGGACTCGGATCGGTTCCACCCCAGCCATTCACCGCCGCGCTCTGATAAAAAGCTTCCGTGAGTTCGGCACAGCCGAAACCCGTGCCGAATACGACTGCGACCCGCGACCGATCTATATTGCTCAGATCGATCCCCGCATCCTGAAGCGCCAGGGAAGAAGCCACCAACGCCCACGCTGACAGCCGATCCAAACGCCTGGTCTTCAATCCCGGCACCACGCTGGCGGGACGAAATGGCTTCACCATAAACGCGCGTCGCAGCCCAGCAGTCGTCCACGCGGTGATCGATTCCGGCTCGACAGGGCCCGGCGGGATCAGGCCGCCAAGCGGGCCATAGGGACTCACCGACCCGATCCCAGTAATCGCCGCCAGATTCGCAGTCATGAGCGGGCGCTCCCGAACCCGCCGCTCCCGAATATCAGTGCCGCATTGCTGCCGCCAAACCCTGCCGAAACCGACATGGCCAGTGGCAAAGTCTGCCGGAGAACTTCTCCCCGCAGCCAGTTCACACTCGCGCTTTCGATCGGATCCGTCAGCCGTAGCGTCGGCAGCAAAGCACCACAGCGCACCGCCGCAATCGTGATCGCCGCCTCCAGCGCTCCCGCCGCGCCCAAACAGTGCCCGAAATAAGATTTTGTCGACGATACGGGAACCGGGCGCCTCCGTTCGCGAAAAGCGGTCTCATACGCATGAGTCTCGGCGATATCGTTCAGCGGCGTACCCGTGCCGTGGGCATTCACATAACCGATATCGTCGCAACCCGCCTCCGCCATTTCCATGGCAAGACGCATGCAATCCGCCAGTCCGTTGCCTTGTGTTTCCGGCGCGGTGGAGTGAAACGCATCGTTCGTCATGGCCCATCCCCGCAGCACCGCCAAAACGCTGGCATTCCGCGCCATGGCCCGATCCAGCGTTTCGAGAACGAACACCGCGGCGCCCTCTCCCAGATTCAACCCCTTACGATTCTGATCAAAAGGTCGACAAGGCTCCGGGTCCAGCGCCTGCAGCGAATTGAACCCGCTCAGCGTAAACGGACAAAGCGCGTCGCTGCCCCCAGCCAGCATGATGGGCACGGCCCCGTCGAGGAGCAGGTTAGCGGCGAGCGCAATCGCCATCGCGCTCGAAGCGCAAGCTGCGGATATCGCGCAGCGCGGTCCATTCACTCCTAAGTGCTCCCCCACGGCGTCAGCCACATGCGCCGCCGGATAAGAGGCAGCCCGCAAAAGTCCGCCGCCGTGCCGGTACCAGGCTCCGGGATCCTGGGCAAAACCTGGCTCAATCTCACTCAGGCCCGCGACCGTGCTCGCCATAATCACGCCGCTTTCGCGAAAGCCCGCGCTCTCGCTGTCGAAGGCCCTTACCGCGTCCTCGGCCGCCACCATCGCCAGCCGATCGCTACGCGAATATCGGAGCGCGTTGTCTTTCGCTGCCAGCGGCAGACTGCCGACGTGCGCGGTACTTCCTTCAAATCCGGGATACAAATCCTTGGTCTTCACCAGACAGCTCTGGCCCGACAACATTCCCGTCTGCAGGCAGTCCATCCCAATTCCGTATGGGCTGACCACGCCGACGCCAGTAACGACAATGGTTTTGCGGGGGTCAATCACATCAATCACGAGAGGCAACCCGCCAGAAATCAAAAAAATTCATCCACTGATCGTAATGGTTGGCCAGGGTTTTTTCCAAAAACTGTACGGCCACGAGCAAAGCCTCGCGCAGCCCGGCATCCCGATCGTCAATGCGATCGCCAATGCGATCGTCAGATGCTACTTGTGATTCGGATTGCGATGGAGGTGGCGAAATCGGATCCCCCATCATCGCGTGATAGCGCAACCACCCCTGCCGAATCACGAACCCCGGCATCACCGGCGCGCCCGACACCTGCGAAAGCAGGAACGGACCAAGCGGAAACGAAGTCGGTTGAGAAAAAAACGGAACCTCGGCACTATGCCGCTGATATACGCGGTCCCCCTGCATTGCCACAATCTCATTTCGGCGCAACGCCTGCAAGAGTTCTAAGGTCGCGGACACTCCCTCTCTCAGATCCACAATTCTGAGCCGCTCACTCGCCATCAGATTCCGCAGCAGGATCTCTGCCGGTTTATCCTCGACCACTCGCGCCACGTTGACCGGACGCCCATGCATTTCCAGCAGGCGCGAAGCAAATTCCCAATTCCCCACATGCGCCGTCCACACAATCAGCCCATTGCCAGCCGCTAAACACTGCTCGATCTTGGCCCCGCCGCGCTCCGGGTCCACCAGCATGGAGCGCAGTTCGGCATGCGTGGCCTGCGGAACATAACAATAGGAAACCATCAGATCGCAGAACGAATAGAATACCCAATAAACCTTCCACTGCAGCGCCAACCCATGCTTGCCCGAAACCCGGCGCAAATTCCCGGCCACAGCCCGCCGCTCCCGCCTCAACATCACGAAAAAGATCAGCGCCGTCACCACCGCAATCGGCGGATGAACGAAGCGCGGCAGCCTCGGAATAATCGCAAAGATGATCCGCTGCGCCGTAAGATTGTGAAAACGATGCTCGTACCAACGCGTCACTTGCCGCCAGCCGTCATGAGGTCACCCGCATTCGTGATCACGTCCCTCTGCCACCGCGAGTGCAAGTGAACGCTCTCCATGACGTACATATTAGGGGATAATGGGGGTTGCCTACTGCAGAACCGGCTGAGGAACGTCGGCGTCAGGCCCTAGCGGCCGCCACTTTAGCTTCGATGATCGCCGCCAAAGTGTTGAGATTTTCCAGGTGTGACTTGTCGAACTTGGCCTGCACCAGCTTGATTCCGAAATGTCTCTCGATCTCCAGCACCAGCTGAAGAATATCGATGGAATCGATTTCCAGCTCACCACCGAGCAATGGCTGATCGTCGCGCAGATCCTCCGGAGTCATGTCGGTGATCCGCAAGCTCTTCAAAATAATCGGCTTGAGTTGCTCTTTAACGCTCGCCATATGCGTAATTTTCAGCCCCAGAATAGCACAAAGCTCGCCGCAGAAACCGGCCAGCAAAACCGTAGCGCCGGCGTCCCTTCCTCAGGGCATGCTTTGCCGGCTGTCGCGTGGGCGTCTCGCCCACGCCGCCGGAGCGTGAAACTACATCAGCCCTCCATCCACCGCGATCACCTGTCCAGTAATGTAGCTCGCCTCCGGACTTCCCAGAAACACGGCCAGCGGAGCCACTTCCTCGGGCCTGCCGAATCGCCCCAAAGGAATTTCCGACAGCAGCCGTTTCTCATCCTTCTCAATGTATTTGGCGGACATGGGGCTGGGAATCACGCCCGGGCAGATCGCGTTGACGCGGATATGGAACGGCCCCACCTCCCGCGCCATCGCCTTCGTGAATGCAATCACGCCGCCTTTCGACGCGGAATAGTTGCACTGCCCCGCCTGCCCGCGAATTCCGCTGGGCGACACGATATTGCAGATCGCCCCACTCTTCCGACGCATCATTCCCGGCAAAGCCAACCTCGAACACAAAAACGTGCCGCGAAGATTGGTGTCGATCACTTCATCCCATTGCTCGTCCGACATAAAAGCCAGCAGAACATCGCGGTTAATCGCCGCATTATTGACGAGATAATCGACCGCACCATATTCCTGTTCGATGCGATCAAACATGGTCGCAACGCTCTGCTGCCGCGAGAGATCGGCTTCAACCGCCAGCGCCTCTCCGCCCGCCGCGGCAATCTGCTCGACAACCCCGGCTGCGGATTCTTTCGCGCGGTGATAGTGCACGGCGACGCGGAATCCCGCCCGCCCCAGCGCCAGCGCGATGGCGGCGCCAATCGTCCCAGACCCGCCCGTCACCAGTGCCGTCGTCTTCTTTTGGTCAGTCCGTTCTTCAATCCGTTCAGCCATAAGCTCGCGTCAGTGCAACGGCTTGAAGATCAAGACATAAGCCGCCCAGCGCGAGTTGTAACGCGCAATATTCCCATCCAGCGCATAGGAAACGGTTCCCTGCATTAACATGCCCAACGGACCTGGAGTATTGAAGTTAAGTTCCAGCCCGTCGAACTTGCGGAACTTGGGCGACTCATCGAGATTGCGCGCTCGCGCATAACTGTACATCCCATCGATCTTCATGAAGTCCGCTACGTTGAAACCGTAATGCACGTTCGCCGCGGCGATGGCGTCAAACAAATCCGTGCCCGGAGGAATGCCGTGCAGGCGCGGCGACGAGAGAAACGACGGGAAGTAACGCGAGAAGCGATCCAGTTGGTCGCCGCCCCAGTAAGACATATCCCACCCGCCCTTAGTGAACTTCCCTAGGTAATAGTCCTTGTTCAAATCGGCGTTATAGAGCGTGTATGCGTTCTGTTGAGGAGGCTGGAACAACAAACTGTTCGGCGGGGGAGGCGGATTGCATCCCTCCGGAGGCGGTGCCGAAGCACATCCAAACGCCCTCCAAGCAATGCGCTCGCCTCGCGTCCCCTGCGCATCGAACACATATCCTTTGCGGTTGTACTTTATTTCGACGCCCGGAAGCACCGTCAGCCCGTTGCGCGGCAGTCCGTATCGCTCGTCCGCCACGCTCGTCCTGAGGAAGTTGTCGTAGGCGAAATAGGTGGACGCCGTCAGACTGAGATGTGTACTGGCCTGCCAGGAGGCGCGCAGCCCGGCCGTTTGTTCCCAGGTCCACACCTGCCCTTGCACCAACTCTGTGTTGTCGCTGTAAATGCGGTTCTCGCCCGGCAGTCCGTTCAGCGCTAAATCCAGCGCCAGGCGGAACTTCGGCCGATACTGCTTCGACAGGTCAGTCACCAGAATCGGCCCCGCAAAGAAGGTTGAAAGCTGCGCGCCGGTATGCCGAAAATCGAAGTCCGCAATGCTGATGCCGAGAAACGGAATCGGAAAATTGAACGTGCCTCCGTACATCGCGCCCGCAATCAGCGCCCGCACACGCTTCTCATTCTTGTCCACCAGTACGCGCTCGTTACCTTGCTTCTTCAGCGATCGCAATCCTTCGTCGGTATCGCGGAACATGGGATCGTCGGAACTATGCTCAGCCGCGAGCACGCCGCTGAATTCCGGGACGTTGATCACGTACTCCGAAAACTGCACCTTCCTCTGCAGCACAAAATCGCGCCCAGCCGCATTCAGCAACTGCTGCGCCGAAATCGAGCGCACTAAGTTGAACTGATTGCCCTTGCCGTCGGAGACCATCTCAAAGTTCTGCGTCTCGGTATTAACCAGCACGTTGCTCTTCGAACCGCGTTGGCTTAGCGCTTGCCTGACCTCGCGAAAGGTAGTGCCGTCAATCCACATTTTGCCGCTGTACAACGCCTCATCCTGCACCTTCGGCTCGACTCCAACCACGTAACACAAAGCCCCGTTAATTTGCTCCGTGCCCAGCAGTTTGTATTGATAGCGTTCGTTCAGTTTCAGTTCGAGCGGCTGGGTCAGAACTTTTTCCGGCTCGATTTGCGGCAGCGGAAACGCATGATTCTTCCCAAACTTCACGCCGTTGACGTAAAACGCCTTCTGCGCCAGTTCCATCTGCCCAGTGCGGCTGAAAAACTGCTTGAGCTGCATCGACACATCGAACCCCGGCCCCAGATTCGTACTTTCAAAGTGCAGGCTCATAAAGCTCGACGCCACATAATTTTCCAGCTTCTGTTTCTGCGCTTCGCGGTTCTGTTGCCAGCGCGCAATGATTTCCTCGATCTTCAGATCGACGCCGCCCTTCACCTCCACCGTGTTAAACAGCGTCTGATCAGCCTCACTCTGGGCGTGGATCGAAATGAGCGCGTACTCGCTGGTACAGGCGCATGTCTGTACGACGCCCTTGTCAGTCTTCGTGGCTTCCCCTGCCGGGAGCGGCGCCCCCGTGGCGGGATCGTTCCACTTGATGTCGAACGCTCCTGGGCGAACCCCCTGCAGCCGCACCGTCTTCGGAGATTCGGGGCTCCCATTCACCCGCGCGACGATGACCAGATCCGCTTTCCCTCCGCCGAACCAGCGGTGCTCGCCGTTTCCCACGCCATCCACCGCGACGCTGAACGGCGAGGCCGCCGAATCCGACGGAAACATGTTGCTGGGGATGGAATGCGTCAGAAAGCGATTCACTGCACACACCGCGTCTGCGGCCTTGGCGTCGGCAGGGTCTGTCCACACAATTTCGACAGACGTGCCGCTCGCCGCGAGCGTTGCTTTCAAGAACGAGGATGTTGCTGCCGATGTTTCGGCATCCAGTTTCAAGATGAGCGGTTTATTCAGCGCCTGTTCGGCGACCCACGCCGCATCCTGGCGCCAGCTCTCGGAATAGGTCGTCCCCAGCAGATCGGAATAAGTGGCAAGCCGCTTTACGAGTTCGCCATGCTGCCCGACAAATCCAGTCTGAAAAACAAACGCCAGGCGCAATCCAGCATTGCTGGCCTTAGCGGCTAACGCCAGACGCACCAGCCCGAACGCGAACAGATCCGAAGCCCTCGGCGGCTCTGTTATTTCGATCATCAGTCCGCGCACTGCGGGTACTGAGAGCGGCACCTGTTTCACGAACGCGTCAACCCGCTCCGTAATCTGTTTCTCAGACTCGTTCCCCGCAAGAGATCCGGCTCCCACCACCACATGCAGCCAGACCTCAGCTCCCTCGGGCAAGGTCTGCGTCGCTTGCCCTTGCTCTTCAAAAGCGCTGGCCGGGCTTTCGCCGCCGGCAAAATCGAAAGTCAAAGCCGGCAGCACCATCACTCTGCCCGCGACGTCACATTGTTCGGCGGCCTTCAATCCCACGGCGAGGCTTTGGTCCGGCGGAATCGAGACCGCGGCACGAGGCAGACCAGCTTCCGCGGACAGCGGAATAAACAGAAAAACTGAAAACAGCAGAAATGCGCCAATTTGCTCCAACCCTGCCACTCGGGAGAAGTACAGCGGCACCGAGTTACTCGACAGTTTCATGAAAATCAAATCCGCAACTCAGAATTAGGAACTTGATCGATCACAGAGAGGAATCTGTGGTGCTCCCGGGGTTACCAAAAACAAAATCCTGCCGATGACGGCTTGGCAAACCTGCCGCTTCATTTATGAAATTTCTGCTGATAGAAGATTAACCGTCTGAAGTATATACGAACCCTTCGGATCAACCTGCGCGCCGTTGTTCCCCCAGCAGAATGACGGCGGGAATCAGCCCGAGCCCACCCACCAGCGCCAGCGCAACTCCCAACGAAGTCACCAGGCCCATCTCCGCCAGCGGCGCGAAACTGGAAGCCATCAGCGCCCCGAATCCCACAATAGTAGTCAGGTTCGACTGAATGAGCGCCGCGCCTGAAGCTTTAGCAATCGCAATGATCCCGTTATCCTCGTTCTCCAGATAACGGCGCACCAAATGAATCCCGTTGTCGATCCCAATCCCGATGATCAGCGGAATCGCCGTAATCGACATGAAGCTGAAGCGATGTCTGAACAGCAGCAACAGCCCGAACGTTACAACAATGCCGAATATGATCGGGATCAGCGCGATCAACGACACGCGAACGCTTCGAAAGCAGAGATACACAATCAGTACTATGCCCGCCGCAGTCCACATCAACGCCCGCCGGCTGTCATGCAGCACCTGGCTCTGCATGTCGCGATTCATCTTGTCGAATGAGAACTCCACGAACGGACCAAATTGCTTTTTCCAGGACGCGATCACAGTGTCGGGAACCACGTCGAGAGCGTCCGGATCGGTGGCATAAAAAGCGATGGCTGCGACGTAGCTCCCGTCTCCGGTCTTGCGAATGCTGTTATCGAGCAATCCCGTGGGCAGGAACTTGGCCGCCTTTTCGAGGGTAATCGGGTCCTCGCCTTGTCCGAGCTGTTTCAGCCGTTCGATAAACGGTTGCAGCGGCTCGATCCGAAAACCATTCTCGTGCAGCGAATCCTCAAGCGCGCGCGCGGACGCTGCCAGATTGATGCCCCCCAGCGAATGCGCCCGTTCATTCTGGGTTTGGACGGAGGGCAGAAGGGTTGTCGGAGAAAAAATCGACTTGATCACGCCGCGCTGCCGATAACTTTCCAGACCGTCCGTCAACTCCCCGGCTCTCCGCAGCACTTCCTCTTCGCCACCAGCGATCAACAGCACATTCGGACTGCCCTCAATCCCGAAACGTGCGGAAAGCCGGTTCTGCGCGGCCACCGCAGGATTATCCGCACCCGTAATTTCGAAGTGCCCTCCCATCTTGATAGTCGGCAGAAAAAATAATGACAACAGGAACATCGCCAAGCCCAAGCCGACCACAACGCGCGCATGCCGCCCCACAAAATCGACGCACGTCCGCGCGATCCACGGCAGCACTCGGAAGGTAATCGTCTCCGGCGCGCGCGGTTTAGAGAACCGCCACCACAGCCCCATCAGCGCGGGAACCGTCAGCAGCGTATGGACCATCATCATGAACATCCCAACCGTCAGGATGAACCCGAACTCCGCCAGCGCTTTGAAACCAGAAAAAGCCAGTGACGCGGTAGCCGTCGCCGCCGTCACTATGCAGAAGACAACGCTGAGTCCGGTAGTTTCAAAGCTGCGCAGCACGGCATCGTTCAGCGTCCCACCCTTAGCCCACTCCTGCGGCACACGATTGAAAAAATGTACGACCTGATCATCTCCCAGTCCGGCCAGGATTGCGATAAAAGACAAGCTAATGAGATTGACTTCTCCCGGATAAAAACTCGCCACCCCGGTCGTCCACAGAATTCCCAGCCCCGCCGGCAATAGAGACAAAAGCAGCAACGGAATCCGCGGATAGATCACCAAACACAACAGCAGATTGCCCACGATGGAAATCACCGAAATGCGCTGAATATTGGTTTCGATGAATTGATGCTCCTGCTCCGCGTAAACATAAGCCCCTGCCGCAGTGATCCGCACTCCTGAATCCCTGAACGCCGGCTCCGTGCTCATCGCCTGGATGTGCTCCCGCGTCCACCGCACAACTTTCTCGGCGAACTTGTAGTCCATCGCCGACTCGCGAGGTTCGGCAATGATGAGCAGCGCCTTGTGGTCTTTGCTGAAAAATCGGTTCCCCGATCCCCAGTTGAGATCGAAATTGGCGAACTGGGAAAGCCCCCCGCTGTTATGTGACTCCACTTCCATCAGGCCCAGCGGATCGGCAACAAAGTAATTGGTTCCTAACGATGAGAACGGCGTAACCAGTTCGGTTGCGGCGCGGCGCACGTCTTGATGAATCTGTTGCGGGTCGAGCCGCCGCCTTAGCTCTTCCTTTTGCTCAGGCTGAACGAATGATGGAAAGTTCCAGGTGAAATACCGCACCATGTTGAGCAGTTCATCTTCCTGCAAACCGCAGCGCGCATGCAGAAACGATCCACTGCTCGTCATCTCGGCGGTGAGACGGTCCGCCATTTCCTCCATCTCGCT
>DATHQJ010000057.1:0-24425 GCA_035482825.1 Binatus sp. (SeqCode)
GCTTCATAATTTCTTCTCCAGCGTCGGATGTGGCTCAGGATGTGGCTCAGGATTTGGCCCAGCATGTGGCCTGAATCTGGCCTCCATCGACAGCCGGAACCGTAGCAGCCATTGCGGACAGTTTCGGTCCTCGATCTGTGACACAATCAACCTATGTTACAGACCTCAGCCCGCCTGCTCCGGCTGCTGTCGCTTTTTCAGGCACAACGCTACTGGGCAGGAAGCGATCTTTCCACACGTCTTGATGTAACCACGCGCACCCTGCGCCGCGACGTCGACCGCCTGCGCAGCCTGGGATATCCGGTTCACTCGACGTCGGGAACTGCGGGAGGCTACCAACTGGGCGCGGGCGCGATCTTACCGCCGCTGCTGCTCGACGATGACGAAGCAGTTGCGGTTGCGCTCGGATTACGAACCGCCGCCAGCGGCAGCGTCACCGGCATCGAAGAAGCATCGCTGCGCGCGCTCCTGAAGCTCGAACAAGTGCTGCCGCCGCGCCTGCGCCATCGCGTCGCCGCGCTGCACGGCTACATCCTGCCATTGGGCAATCGCGGGGCTAGAAATCCCGATTCAGAGAACCCAGACTCCAGTCGAGGCGTCACCGTCGACGCGGAGCGGCTCTCGGCCATCGCCGGCGCCTGCCGCGATCACGAAGGAATTCGCTTTCAATACAGCAACCGCGCCAGCGCGCCCAGCACTCGCGCCGTCGAGCCGCATCGACTCGTCTATACCGGACGTCGCTGGTATCTTGCCGCCTGGGACATCGGCCGCAAAGACTGGAGAACATTTCGCGTCGACCGCATCGAAGGCAAGCTGAAGACCTCGACGCGCTTCAAGCCGCGCAAACCGCCGGAAGGAGATTTTGCGGCATTCGTGTCGAAGTCCTTGTCGCAGATACCCTACCCATTCCGGGCGCGAGTCACGCTGCGCGCGCCGGTTGAGGCCATCACCAAACGCATTCCCCCTTCCGCCGGCGTGCTGGTCGCGATTGACGAACAGTCCTGCATGCTTCACACCGGGTCGCATTCGCTGGAGGGACTCACCATCCACCTGTCGATGCTGGGCGTCGACTTCCAGGTTCATGAACCCCCGGAACTCATCGCGTATATCCGCGGTCTGGCGGAGAGGTTGGGCCGCGCGATTGCCTAGCTAACCGCCACCGCCCAAGCCCTATCCAACGCCCTCCCGCAGCTTACCTTGGTAACTCGAAGGTTCTTGGCAGCAGCGATATCCTAACCCTACGCATTCCCCCGGGCCTCTGCCGGCGAGGTTATTTGTCGCGGCAACGTCGACTGCCTCGCGATGGAATGAGCTGGAAAAAGAGATGCCTACGAAAATCGGCCACTTCGAAATACTCAGTGAACTGGCGAAATCGCCCACGGGCGTAGTCTACAAAGCCAACGACCCTGCAAGCGGGCAAACCATTGCCCTGAAAACAATTCAGTTGAGCGCCTTCGGCGAGAGCGCGGCGGCGCTCGAACAGGCGCTACTGACCGAAGCGGAGAGCACCAAAGTTTTGAGCAGCCCCAACATCACCAATGTGTCGGGCGCGAGCGTGATTGACGGCCAATTGTGCGCCGCCATGGAGTACATACAGGGCAACAGCATCGCCACCATGCTGGCGCGTAAAGAAGGATTTTCCATTTGGGACTTGCTCGACATTGGCCGGCAGTTGTCGGCCGCCCTCGATCACGCAAAGTCGCACAATATAGTTCACTACAGCCTGGAGCCGTCAAAAATCATGTGCGGCTGGGACGGAACCGTCCGCATTCTGAGCTATGGCGTTTCCGCTGTGGGCAATTTCGTGCAGCACTCTCCGGAAGCGGTTCCCTCGATTCTGCTGTACATGTCGCCGGAGCAGGTGCGCGGCGAAGCAGTCGATGGGCGGTCGAACCTGTTTAGCCTGGGCGCTATTCTCTATGAAATGGTGACCGAGCGAAGGGCGTTTGATGGCCAGGACGCGGAGTCTGTGCGGCGAAGCATTCTCGAGAGCACTCCTGCACCGCCACTTCACGTGAACGCCAAGGTTCATCCTCTGCTCAGCGACCTGATCATGAAAGCGCTGGCCAAAGATCCTGCCCAGCGCTTCCAGCATGGCCGCGAACTGCTCGACGATCTGGAAAAATGTAAAGAATCGAGGCCGGCCGCAGCCACGAAGCCGGCAGCGGCCAAGAGCCCGACTGCTCCGATCAAGCCGAACCCGGCGGCGCAGGCTAAGTTTGTGGGCGCTACTGCCCCTGCAGTGCCAGCAGCCTCAGGTCTGGCACGGCCTTCGAGCCCGATGCCTTCCGCGGAAGCTAAGGCGAAGCTCGCCCGGCCTGCAGAACAAAAACTCGCTACACCGGCCGCCAAGCCAGTCTCAAGGCTTGCGGTTCCGAAGGCCGCGGCGGCTGCCGCAGGCGTAGGCGGTGATGCAAAGTTATCGCCATCGTCACCAGAAGTTGAACTCGATGCGACCCAGACTCCGTCCGCTTCCATGTCGTCTGCCGTGGCCGACGAGCCCGAGGTCGAAACCTTCGAGCCCCAAGTCGAGACCTTCGAACCGCAGGTCGCCGAAGACGGTCCGAAGATCGCCATTGATCCCATGATGGCGGAAGGTGGCGCGAAAGCCAGCAGCGGCGTCAGCTTTTCCGAAATGACGGAACTGCCTCCGCTCAAGGAAGTATATATTCCGCCACCGCCTCCACCAGTCGAGCCCGTGGCGTCCTCGGCCCCGACTCCGACCTTCACTCGCAATCAGGGGACCCGTAAGCAAGACGACAAGCCCAAGATTCAGCCCCGAGAAGTTGCCGAGAAGGCGATCAAAGAGATCAAGAGTGTTCCGCCCAAGCTGATGGTCTACGCGATTGGCGGGGCGGTCGCCCTGATCCTGGTCATCGGTATCGCGGTCACGATTTATGTTCACACTCTGAACAGCGACGATGAACCGGGCGCGGGACAACCTGCCGTGGTGGCGGACACTCCCGCCCAGAACAGCCAGCCGGCGCCCAAGCAAGCACCGGAACCCGTGCAGTCCGCTCCGGTTCAACCCACGCAACCCGTCGAAACCCAGCCCGCGGAAACATCAGAACCCGACACCGCAGTATCTCAGCCGGCTCCAAACGCAAGAGGCCGGAACGGAAGGAAGTCGAAGTCGGCGCCAGCTCTGGTTATTACCGGAGGCTTGTCCATTGACTCCACTCCACAAGGCGCTCAAGTGCAAGTGGATGGCGTAACCGATCCAGGTTATGTCACGCCATTCGCGTTGACCAATATGCAGCCCGGGCAGCATTCCATTCGCGTCAGCAAGCCAGGTTACTCGACCGACACGCGTACCGTGAATGTGACCTCGGCCAACCGGGCAAGCACAATAATTCACCTGACGCAGTTGACGGCGACGCTGGTAGTGAAAAGCGATCCCGCTGGAGCCAGTATCTACGTCGACGGCCGCGACGTGGGCACCCGAACCCCGGCCCAGGTCAGCGTTGATAAAGGCCAGCACGTCGTACTGGTCCGCATGCCCGGCTACATTGACGAAACCATGAACGCGCAGTTCGCACTGGGACAGACCTTCAACTTCTCCCCGACCCTGCGTTCGCTGGGCAACACGGAAAACATCAAGACCGTCGGGGGCAAGATGTCGAAACTCTTCGGCGGCAAAGGCGCTCAGGCAGGACAAGGGATTGTCAGCATCCGCACTCAGCCCAAGGGCGCCCAGATCGCGATCAACCAGCACATGCTAGACAAAGGTTCGCCAGTCGACGTAGCCCTCGATCCCGGCAACTACGTGGTCGACATCACGCTCAGCGGATACGCCCCGGTGCGCAAGGTCATCACCGCCGACCGGGGTGGCAAAGTGGTGGTCGACGAAGTCATGCAGCCGCAGTAAAGCTCGGGTGCTCCGGCTAAGCTTACACTGGGAACGTCCCGTCTGCCCACGGGTTTCCCCACGAAGATATCGCCCGGGATTGCGAAGCAATCTGCCTCTGCTTTTCTCCTCGCGATTGGGGACAATGAGTGTCGTCAGGATTTATCAACGGTTGCCTCTAAAACCAACCAGGCACCTCTAATCCCCGGTACCTGTCAAAGAAACTGTTTGCGGGCTATTGTTCGCACTATCATTCACGTTCAACGTTGCGGCACGTCCGCCAGTAGCTGTCGGCTTGAAGACGATGCTGATGGTGCAAGTGGATTTCGCGGCCAGGCTCGCGCCGCAGGTGGTCGTCAACACATGGAAGTCACCCTGATCAGCGCCGGTGAAGCTGAAGGGGTTGATCGTGAGGGCGCTCGATAGGTTATTTTTCAGTGTCACATTGCGAGCGCTGCTGGTTGTACCGACTTTCTGCTTGCCGTAGTTGATGGACGTAGGTGAAACAGCGGCCTGGGCAATCCCCGCCCCGGAAAGCGTCGAAGTGAGCAAGTTGTACGGTGGTTCCGCGTTGCTGGTAACTGACAGCGTGGCAGATTCCGCCCCCAGAAGACTCGGCGTAAATGTCACCAGGATGCTGCATGAGCCTTTGGCGGCCAGCGAAGTGCCGCAGGTACCGCCGATCTGGGAAAAATCTCCCTGATTGGTTCCAGTAAATGTGATCTCGGAAATACCGACTGCGGTCGACTGGTTATTCTTGAAGTTGATAGTCTTGGCCGGGCTGGACGTCGCCTGCGGTATGTTTCCGAATTTCTCCGAGGTGGGCGTGAGAGTTGCGTCCGCAACCCCGGTGCCGCTCAAGGCTATGGCTTGAGGGCTGCTGGCAGCGTTGTCGGTCACTTGAAGCGTAGCCGTCTCTGCCGCCAGGAGACTGGGCGTAAACGTGACCGTGATCGTGCACTTCGCGCCCACGTTCAGCGTTACCGGGCAAGTATTGGTCTGCAGGAAGTCTGCCTGGTTGGGACCGATGATGGCCACGCTGAGGTTGTTGAGCGAAGTCGTTCCGCTGCTGGTAAGAGTTACTTTTTTCCCTAAACTTGTTGTGTGGATCCCCTCGGTGCCGAAAGCCAGTGTGGTTGCGGAAAAGCTGGCCCCCGGATTGGCTCCGGTTCCAGTGAGCGAAACCGTCTGCTGGCTGCCGTTGATTCCGACATTGTTATCGGTGATGGTCAGCGTTCCGGTGCGCGTGCCGGTCTGCGTGGGTTTGAAGAACACGTTGACCGTGCAACTGCTTCCGACAGCCACGGCTCCGACGCAGTTGTCCGTCTCAGAGAAATCTCCGGAAGCAACGACACTTGCGACCGTGAGCGCTTCCTGTCCTGTGTTGCTCAAGGTCACAGGCTTCGAGGAACTGGTTGTGCCTTCATCCTGGCTTGCGAATGGGAGACTGGCGGGCGAAACTTTTGCGACAGGCAAGGCAGCCAATACGAAGAAGATGCCGGCGGCGTTAGCCCCGCCACCCGCTGTCCCATAGAAGTTGAAATCCGCCCCCTGCACCAGCCCCGTCCCCCCTAGCCCCATTCCATCGGTGCACTTGGGAGGAGTTCCCTCACTACAAAAAGCATGCAGAATGGTCGGGGTCTTTGTTGATGTGACTTTAAAGATGGTTCCGCATCCGAAATAGCCTGAAGAGCATTCACTTTCAGTGCCGTCACCGAAAACAGTCATTCCGTAGAAGTCTCCATCGCTTCCCTGAATAACTCCAGAGGTGGGACCTCGTCCGTCGGCGCAGTTGGTTAGCGAGCAGAAGACGTACAGCACGTTAAGAGCAAGGGTGTTGGGATTGAATTGAAAGACCGCGCCCCCCACACCCCCTGTGTTCCCATAAAGATAGGTGGTCCCGTAGAGGTTCCCGTCGCTGCCTTGGATTACGCCCAAGGGTTCTGCCCCATCCCCAGCCGGGCAGGTTGTTCCTGACGTGCAAAAATCGAACAAAGTGGTCAGAACATCGGTGCTGGGAGTGATTTTGAACAGTGTCCCGTCATCACCTGGAACCCCAAAACCGGCCCCCATTGCGCCGTAGAAGTTACCGTCGATTCCCTGAATCAGGCTTCCCGGGCCCCACCCGCAGCCGTTCTGGTCACAGGTACTATAAATCACCGTTTCGCAATAGCCATTGCCAGGGTTAGCACCAGGGGGACAACCGCCTGCGGGCACCGGGCTCAGTTTGAAGATAGTGCCAGTACCAGCCCCAGTGCCGCCTCTTGTCGTGGTTCCGTAGAAATTTCCTTCGCCGTCCTGAATCAAGGCTGCCTCCGGGTTCGACCCATCGCCGCAGGAGTTGCCGTTGACTACATTGCTCGGTGAACAGAAAGTGTACAAGGTTGTGAGTCCGCCGTTTGGCGTCAGTTTGAACACTGTGCCGCAGGTAAAGATTGCCGGCGCCCCCCCAAGATTATTGGCGCCACCACATTCGTCATACGTCCCCGCTATGCCCCCGCCGATCGTTGTGCCGTAGAAGTTGCCATCGCTTCCCACGATAACGCCTGCGCCCGGCTGCGCACCGTCGGTGCAGTCGGACCCTATTGCGCAAAAGCTATAAAGAGTGGTCAGTGTGCCAGTCGTGGTGACCTTGAAAATTGTGCCCTGGCCGTACTTTCCGCCGCTAATAGTTGTTCCGTAGAAATTACCGTTGCTGCCTTGTATCAAGGACCCTGAGGGCCCCGAGCCATCGGTGCAGTTGGTTTGAGAGCAGAAGTTGTAAAGCGGCGTTAACTGCTGCCCCCGGGCTGCCGAACCGGCCAGGCCCAGGAACCCCACCAAAAGCAGGGCGGACGTGAATGCGGCGGAGATTCTCATAAGCGTGCCTTTGATTCGCAGTTTTTCCCGGGCTAGCGCCCTCACCTAGAAATATTTGGCCAGTGTTTATCCTTCACCTCCTGCTGGCAGTCAATTTTCCGGCGATTAATTTGTTATGAATTTTTTCTTAACTGACCGAACCTTTAATGTTTGCAATCATTTGCAATCCCGCTTTTGCGGTGCTTAGGTCCGATCGCGAAGGCTTGCAATGTCCCTTCTGCTGGGCGAAAATTATGATCCCTCCCCCGGTGTTCCGTTTGGCTGCTTATGAGAGACCGGACCTACAGGTTTGGCGAGTTCGAATTGAACGTTGCGGAGGGCGAACTGCGCACCCGAAGTTCAGTGGTTCGCCTGCAGCAGAAACCGCTGCTGCTGCTGATTTCACTGCTGGAGAGTCCGCAGCGGGTCGTCACCCGCGATCAACTGCGCCAAACCCTGTGGGGGAGCGAAACATTTGTCGATCACGAACAGGGCATCAATGTCGCCATCAAGAAGGTGAGAGATGCGCTGGGCGATTCGGTGGAGAATCCGAGGCTCGTCGAAACGCTCGCCAAAAAGGGCTACCGGTTTCTCCTTCCGGTGGAAGTTGTGGGCGGGGAAACCGCTCAAGACACCCATTCTGGAGCTCAGAATGGCCTGGCCGCTGCGGGCGCAAACACGCCCGACAAACGCGAGCCCTATTTCCATTGGGGCTGGATATTGGCGGGGGTTGCTGCGGTAGTTCTCGCAACCCTGGGAATCTGGCTCTTTCGGGTCGAAGCCAAAAGTCATAATGCGATAAACGTGAATTCCCTGGCAGTGCTGCCCCTGCAAGATTTGTCGCCCGATCCCGGGCAGGAGTACTTAGCGGATGGCATCACCGAAGAACTCATCACCAGCCTGGCGCAGGCACTTCCGCTGCGAGTGATTTCGCGCACCTCAGTGATGCGTTACAAACAGACGAACGAACCGATTACCCAGATCGCGCGGGAACTCGGTGTGGATGCGATCGTGGAAGGTGCGGTGGTTCGAGGGCAGAACCGTGTGAAGGTGACAGTTCAATTGATCGACGCGACGAAAGACCGCCATCTTTGGGCGCAGAGCTACGATCGAAACTTAGGAGACTTTCTTGGAATGGAAGCGGAGCTTTCGCGTGAGATTGCCCGGCAGATCGGCAACAACTTGAGTTTGCGTCCACAGATAAGTGCGAACTCCCGAGTAGTTGCGCCGGAGGTTTACGAGCTCTACTTGAAAGGCCGCTTCTTCTGGAACAAACGCACCGATCAAGGAATGAAGAAAGCGGCGGAATATTTTCAACAAGCCATCGATCGAGATCCAAATTATGCCCCGGCGTATGTCGGATTGGCTGACTGCTATGAGTTTAACGAACCCCCGACGCTCCCTCCGGAGTCTTTGGCGGTGAAAACGAAGCAGATGGCGAAGAGGGCTTTGGAACTCGACCAGAGCCTCGGCGAAGCGCATGCCACCCTGGGACTTATTTCGCAGAATTTCGACCGGGATTGGGGCGGGGCCGAGACTGAATACAGGCGAGCTATCGAACTCAATCCGAACTACGCGACGGCTCACCAGTGGTATGGCGAACATCTGGCCCTGCGGGGCAGATTTGACGAAGGTCTCGAGGAAATGAAAATAGCGAGAGACCTTGATCCTCTCTCGTTAGTCATCATTAAGGATATGGGAGAAGTCTATTACGCCGCACGCAAATATGATCAAGCGATCGGATTCTATCGCAAAGCTCTGGATATGGATTCGCACTTCATCTTGGCCCGCAGGTATCTGGCAATGGCCTACTTGCAAAAACGGGAATTCTCATCTGCTATTGCGGAACTTGAAACCGTAACTCAGGAGGAGGAAAACCCCGACACCATGGCCGAACTCGCCTACGCCTATGCGTTTTCTGGGAGAAGAGAGGAAGCAGAGAGAGTTTTGCACGATTTGAAGGGAATATCGGAGCGACGATCGACGCAAGCTTTCGATTATGCGCTCATCTATACAGGATTGGGGAACAACGACAAGGCATTTGAATGGCTGGAAAGGGCTCGCCGCGAGCACGCGGGACCGTTGGCGGGACTCGGAGTGGATCCGCGCTGGGACAGTCTGCGCGCCGATCACAGATTTGCCGATCTCATGGGACGAATGCAATAGCGGAACGCTTTGGAAGAAACCCGCGACAGCGAATTACGCATATCGCTTGGCCCCGCCAGGAACAGCAGCTTGCTTCTGAGGCGAGAAGCTCATCCAGGTAAAACAGGGCATGTGAGGGCGTTTTCGCCGCCCTCTCGTATCTGCGGAGAATTAATTGGGTAATTTGAAGTTGAGCGTGACCTGGGTCTGAATTTCGACGGGCTCGCCATTGAGCAGGTACGGTTTGTACTTCCATTGCTTCACCGCTTCGGCGGCGGCCCTGGCCAGCTGTGCATCTCCGCTCAATATTTTTATGTGCGTGATGTCACCAGTTTTTGAGAGCGTCGCCATCAATTCGACGGTGCCCTCAATCCTCAGGGTCAAGGCGTTTCTGGGATAGACCGGCTGAACTTTTTTGATCAGCAATCCCTGCGACACGCCCTGCGAGATGTTCATGGTCTGCAATACCGGTTTGGGGGCGTTTGCCGCGCCACCGATCAGGTCGGGAGAAGGCGCGCCTGCGCCGGTGGTTCCCATTCCCGCCATGCTGGGAGGCGGAGCGTCTGGCGCGGCCGCTGCGGATTTCGCCCGAGCCGTGCCTGCCTTGACCACTAGGGGCGCGGCGGCGGGCTTGCTGGATGCGGCGTCCTCCGCAGCAGAATCCGAGTCGTCGCCGGGATGCTTCGTTGCCGGTTCGGCATTGGGCAATGAACTCGGCGAAGCGATGGAGGCTGTGGGCTTCGCTGTAAAGGGCGCTGGGGTCGCGGACCGAGGGTTAATCGGTTTCGCGGTCTGCGCTGGAGCTGGAGCTGGTGCTGAAGTCTCAGGTGTCGGAGTGGTCGCCGGCGGACTCGTGTGTCCGAACTGCGTCCAGCCGAAATAAGCCACTGCGACGACAATCGCCGCGGCGGCGAAGCCCAGCAAAATTCTCTTGCTTCCGCCGCTCGATTTCTCAGGAAGATTCGACCCGCCAAAAGTGAAGGATGGCTCGGGCCCGGTGTGGCTGGACGACGCACTTTGCGCTGCTTCCGCCGGGGTATCGACTAGAACGTCGTCGGCATCGGTGTTCTTGGAGGATACTCCCGCTCCATGCGAAGCTTGAACTTCCCGGGCCGGAGCGGGCGCGCTGGCAGCTCCCCTGCCGCCAAATGCTGGCGGCGAACCGGCGGGCGATTTCGAGGCTTGCGCATCGTGAGCCTTCAGCTTGTTGAACGCGGTTTCAAAAGCCGCAGCGTCGGCAGGCGCGGCGATGGAGTCATCCATGATCTCGAGCACATCGTCATCTTGCGCGGATTGCTCTCTCGCGATCTGGTTTTTTGCCTCCTGGAAATGCGCCTCCTGAACCAGCGCGTCGGGAACCGGCGTCGGTCGAACGGAACTTGCTGCCGAACTTGCTGCCGCGGCGGTTGCGGGCCATGGCGCGCTGGTGGTCGGAGTCGGTTTCGCTTCGGCCGGCCGCGGAGTGGAGGCGACAGCCGGTGTGGGCGCGGCCGCTGCTTTCGTGGCTGGCACCGGTTTGGTGGCAACCGGCTTCGCCGGCGCTGCCGCGGGAGTCCCGCCCGGTTTGGCGGGATCGCCCTTGCGCAGGAGCCCGCGCGCCACGCGCAGCGTTCCCTTGGCTTGTTCAATATTGATGGGTTTGGTCAGGACGAGGTTGGCGCCGATGCGAAACGCCTTCGCGACCCCGGCCTGACCTTCCACGACAGCTACGGCAAGCGACCCCTGGTTGGAAGTCGAGTTGCGCGCGCTTTTGAATAAAAGTGTGGCATTCTGCTCGTTATCGCAGTCGACCACGACAGCGTCGAAGTGTTGGCCCATCAGCTTCTTGACGGCAGCGAATGGTTCACTGCAGGACTCGATGGTGAACTCCAGCTCGCCCAGGACTTGCGTCACGGTGCGAGCCGTCTTTTCATCGGGACAGAAGAGAAGAGCTTGGTAACCCATACCAAAGCCATCCTAGGTACAGGCGTAAGCTCCGGCAAGTTACGCAGGTAATTCGCGATCCGTCGAATTGTGTGGAGTTTGCCTACTGTATTCCTCCCGGAGCGGGGTTGCCCCACCCTTGTCGCGTTCTTTGCGACAGGGTGGGGATTCTGACCTCGCCCGCTTTGCCGGATGACCGGGCGTAAAGAGCAATGGTACCGGTCGCATACAATATCGAGCCATGCGCCCGCCTGTGGCAGGCGCGTCGTTCGAAGTACTTGGCGTAATCGCTGGTTGCCTCAATTGACTGTCGTAAATCTCATTTGCACAATAACATTGACAACTCATGGACGGCTCTATGAGAAGAAATGAAATGCTTTTGTCGTTGAAGGAACTATTCGTGCCAGCGCTAAGAGAACGAGGATTCAAGGGGTCATTGCCGCACTTCCGACGCCCGATGAAGAATCGGATCGATCTTCTGACAATCCAGTTCGACAAGTGGGGCGGGGGCTTCGTAATCGAAATTTCTAACTGCGCACTTGAGGGCGTCACAATGCCTTGGGGAGAGCCCATTCCGCCCAACCGTGTCCGAGCGTGGGATGTATACCCGCCCAACCGAAGAAGGTTAGGGTCTGCGATGGCAGGAGAGGATGGCCATTGGTTCAGATTCGACGGATGGAGAGGGACGGGAAAGGTCGCACGGGAAGCTGTTTCATATCTTCAAGAGGCTGAACAGTGGTGGGGAACTGCGGACCAATGGTGGAAGAAGGCCGCGGACCGTTGACGATAACTCGCCATAGCACAAGTAACGGCCTCTCTGCCTTTCTCTCTCGTGCTTTCCTGCCGATCTTTCGTTCTTCGGGATTACGGTTTTCCCATCGTCTCAGCCCACGCCCTACCGGGTTTTTCCGGAATCACCGGGCACATTACGGAGGGCGGACTCGGGTTGCGGGTATTCGATCGACCCCTTCAACGCCGAGATGTCGTCCTGATGAAAATCGGGGAAGGGTAATTGTTTTCCTTCGCGCAAGTCCGCGATTTTCTTGACAGCGTTGTCGACCTTCTCTTGCTCGACGCCACCATCGCGGCTCAAATAAAGCGTCTGCGAGGGCAGCGCCAGCCCGCCGCCGGAGTCTTCCAGCACATCCATAATCCGCAGCAGCAGGTCTTCGCGGACGGCGGCGAATTCGTTGAAGTCCCGCGTCAGGATGTAAGCGACCACTTCCACGCTGAGCGAACTGCCCGCAATGTCAGTGAGTCTCACGCGGACGCTGTTGGTCTCCACTTTCGCATGGCTGTAGAGCAGGCGGCGGATTTCCGCCAGCACGAAGCGGACGTGGTCCGGCTTGCTCTCCGGGCGCAGCCCAAGCTTCGTCTGAAACAAAATCTTGTCACGGCGGCTCAGGTTCTCCAGGTTGATCGTCGCCACGGTTCCGTTGGGAATGGCAACAAGAGTCCGCTCATCCGTGCGGATGCGCGTCGACCGCAGCCCGATGTCTTCCACTACGCCCGTGCGATCGCCGAATTTACAGACGTCGCCCACGCGAAACACTTCATCGCCGAGGACGGCGACGCCGCCGAAAAGATTTGCAATGGTCTGCTGCGCGCCGAACCCAATCGCCAGTCCGCCAATGCCGAGCCCGGCCAGCGCCGTGCTCATATTGAAGCCGAGATTGCCCAGAACCGCCAGAGCGCCCACCGAAAAAATCACGGCCTTGAGAATGCGTTCGCCCAGCAGCATGAGCGATCCCGTGCCCGCGAGCCCACGCGCCAGAGCACGATTGCGCACTCGGCGCAGCGACCAGCGCACCGCGCGCCAGACGATCCAGGTCATGCTGACGATAAGAGCGATCGAGGTGAACTGAAAATAGTAGTGGCGCGGCAGCAGCGCGATGCCCAGGTTACGCGCAAAGATCTGGTGCACCAGAGTTCCGGTCAGCAGCCACGCCGGCGCCGAAACCGAGCGCCAATTCGCGATATCGACGTGGCCGCGCCGCCGCGCCCACCAGCGCATGGGAATTTCCAGCACTACCAGCACGATCCAGCCGATCCCCGCAGCCACGGGCAGGGCAAGCAGCAACGCCAGCCACTGCCACAGCGGCATTCCGGCGATCTGATGTTTCACCAGGACAGCCGGCAGCTTGCTCTCAACCTGCCGGGCTTCGACTTGATCGTAGAGCTCCGGAACTTTAGCCAGAGTGTCAGCCGAGATGAGCCAGATTTTTCCGGCGCTCGGGTCCGATACTCGTACCAGTTCGAGATCGTCCTCGACATCTCCAGACGACATGGTTCCCACTTTTTGCCGGCCCAGGGGAACACCTTCCTGCAGGGTTCCTTCCGGTTCAGTAAAGCTTTCCAACCTGCCGCCGGGAGTGAAAGCCTTGCTGTTTAGCACCGCATTGAGCTGGCTGGCGATCTTCTCGCCTTCGGCTTGCCGCCGCGCCGAGTTCATCTGCAGGTATTGCGCTGCAATGCTGTAGTCGCCGGACTGCGCCGCTTGCAGAAACCCGAGCACGGAACCCGAGGGCGTAGCACGCCCCAACGGATCGCTGGCGCTCGAAGTGCCGCTTGAGGTCGAGGTCGAGGAGGAAGTCAACGCGCCGCTCAGGGGCGACTGCGCTGCGATCGGAAGAACCGCAAGCAAAGAAAAAATAAGAGGCAGTAACGTCTTAGGGAAGGCGGACATGGTCTTTCTCCAGCACAAACCGCTTTAGACGCGGCACGACATCGCGCGCGGCTCGCCGTGAATTTATTGTATCGAAACGAGCGGAAGCAATCGGAGTGGAAACAGGAACGATGCGCGCTCTACCCTCGCTTCGGGCGGTAAATGTCGGTGCTGGTGCCAAAGAAAACTTCGGCGGATTCCATCACCGTTTCCGAGAGCGTGGGATGCGGATGAATTGTATGAGCCACGTCGTGCGCAAGGGCCGCCATTTCGATGGCGAGCACACCTTCGGCGATCATCTCGCCGGCGCCGACGCCGACGATACCGACTCCCAGCACGCGTTCGGTCTGCGGATCGATGAGCAGCTTGGTCATGCCTTCGGGGCGATCGAGTGTGACGGCGCGTCCGGAGGCGGCCCAGGGAAATTTCGCGACTTTGATCTCGCGGTTTTCTTTTTGTGCCTGCGTCTCAGTCAGGCCGCACCAGGCGATTTCAGGATCGGTGAATACAACTGCCGGGATCGCGTTTGGTTCGAAAGCAACTTTGTGCCCAGCGATGGCCTCAACGGCGGTGCGGCCTTCATGCATGGCCTTGTGCGCGAGCATGGGCTCGCCGACCACGTCGCCGATGGCGTAGATTGACGGGTCAGCAGTCTGCAGTTGCTTGTTTACTTCGATGAAGCCTTTGGCTCCGACCTTAACTTGCGTTTTGTCGAGACCGGAAATTTCCGAGTTAGGTTTGCGTCCCACCGACACCAGCACGCGATCGAAAACTTTCTCTTGAGCGTTGCCGTCCTGCCCCTTGAGGGTGGCGCGGATGCCGCTGCCTTCGTCCTTGACCGCTGCGACCGTCGTGTTCAGCAGAATTCCCTCGAACATTTTTTCCAGCCGCTTGTGCAGCGGGAGAACCAGATCGCGATCCGCGCCGGGCAGCAATCCGGGAAGCATTTCGACAACGGTGACGCGCGTACCCAACGCCGCGTACACCGAGCCCAGTTCCAGGCCGATGTATCCGCCGCCCACGACCAGGAGCGTGCCGGGAATGTCTTCGAGATTCAGCGCGCCGGTAGAATCCATCATGCGGGGTGTATCGAGCTTGAGCGTCGGAACAATCGCCGGACGGGAGCCGGTCGCGAGGATGATTCGGTCGAACGTCAGCGACTCTTCTGCGCCATCGGCTTTCGTGACCCGCAGGGTCGTGGAATTCTCAAACCCTGCCCGCCCCTGAATGTATGTAACTTTGCGCTGCTTGGAGAGAATCCCCAGGCCGCCGGTGAGCTTCTTGACGACTCCTTCTTTCCACGAGCGCAGCCGCGCCAGATCGATTTTCGGCGCGGAGAACTCGATTCCCCAAGCTTTGGCCTGTTCCGACTCTTCGATCAACTTGGCGACGTGCAGCAGCGCTTTCGACGGGATGCACCCGCGGTACAAGCACACTCCGCCAGGATTCACTTCGGGGTCGATCAGCGTAACCGTCATGCCGAGATCGGCTGCGAGAAATGCAGCGGCGTATCCACCGGGGCCGCCGCCGACGACTGCAATGTGCAAGTTCGACGTTTCTGACATGAGGATGGATTATAAAAACGTGCCATGAAAAAACGATTTCAACCCTATAACCGGTTCTTTAGGTTCCAATCTCCGTTCCATTTCCGCGGCGTCTTTTCGTGCTCGCTCCATGAGTTCTTCAGGATCGATCCCGGTCGACTCAATACTGGGGCCAAGCCTGTGTTTCGCCCTGAGTCTGTAAATTCCTGCCGACATCTCCTCGACCTGGAAAGTCCAGTTAGGGAGCTCTTCTATTTCTCGCTTCATGCGGCTACCCCTGCACCGACAGCAGGAACGGCTGCTCGAACGCTTCCGCAATCCAGCGCAGGAAGCGGGCGGCATCGGCGCCGTCGATCAGGCGGTGATCGTAGGAAAGCGAGAGCGGCAGAATCAGCCGCGGCTCGAACTTTCCCCCATCTTTCGACTCGATCCACTCCGGCTCCATGCGCGACCGCGACAGCCCGAGGATCGCGACTTCCGGATAGTTCACGATGGGCGTAAAGCCCACGCCGCCGATCCCGCCGAGATTCGTAATGGTGAAAGTCCCGCCCTGCATTTCCTCGGGCGTAATTTTCTTGTCGCGCGCCTTCTTCGAAAGTTGCGACAACTCAACCGCCAGTTCAACGATGTTTTTCTTGTCCACGTCGCGAATCACCGGGACCAGCAGCCCGCGGTCCGTATCGGCGGCCACCCCGATGTGGATGTATTGCTTGTAAACAATTTCTTCTTTCTCGATGTCGATGCTGGCATTGAACTGCGGAAATACTTTGAGGGCCGCGGAACACACTTTCAATGCGATCGCCGTCACCGTCATCTTACCGCCGGCTTCTTCGGCTTTCGGCGCAAACCGCGCACGCAATTGTTCAAGTTCGGTGATGTCGGCGCGGTCAAGCTGGGTGACGTGGGGAATCGTGTTCCAGGCCTCGGCCAGATGCTCGGCCGTTTTGCGCCGCACGCCGCGCATCGAAACCCGCTCCACCTTGCCCCATTTCGCAAAGTCCGGAAGCTGCGGCTGCGCGAAGTGGCCCGCGCGCGGCGGCGCCTGCGCCGCGGTAGCTGCCGCCGACAGCAACGCCTTGGCATGAGTCTTAACGTCGTCTTCGCTGATGCGCCCGCCCGGACCCGTGCCTTTGACCTCGTAGATATCGACCCCGATTTCGCGGGCAAATCGCCGCACATGCGGCGCGGCCGGGATGGGCTGGCGATGCTCCGTTCCCGCGACTTTTCCCAGTTGCACCGGCATGCTAAACACCGGTGCCGATTGCTGAGGCTGGTCCGGAGGCAGCGCCTGTTCTTCGGTTTTGCCCTCGGCGCGAATCGCCGCCTGAAATGCCAGCCGTGCTCCGTGCTGTCCGGAAACGTGCTCGACGGGAGCATTGCTGGATCGCGCCGGGGGTGGCGCGGCGGCTCCGCCTTCCAGCGTGAAGATCACCTGTCCAACTTTAAGCTTGTCGCCTTCTTTTACCTTTACTTCTTTGACTACGCCGCTGACCGATGACGGCACTTCCACCACCGCCTTGTCGGTTTCCAGTTCCATCACCGGCTGGCCTTCCGAAACTTTGCTGCCGGGAGCAATCATCAATCGAACCAGATCGCCCTGCGAAATATTTTCTCCGAGTTCGGGGAGCTTGAATTCGCCGGCGGTTTGGGGCTGGGCGCGGCGATCGCGCTCCGGCGCAGAAGCAGAAGCTGCAGAAGCTTGAGTGGCGGGCGCCTCCGGGGTCGCCTGTGATGCTGGAGCGGCAGCAGCGGCCGGTTTTGGCGGCGCGACCGTTGCAGCCGGTTCAGGCCCGGGCTTTCCTCCGGCTCCGTTCTCGACCGTGAAGATTACCTGCCCAACCTTGATCTTGTCGCCTTCTTTGACGCGAACTTCCTGCACGGTTCCGCTTACCGACGACGGCACTTCGACCACGGCTTTGTCGGTTTCGAGTTCCATCACCGACTGGCCGGCGCTCACCGTGGCTCCCGGCGCAATCATAAGGCGGACCAAGTCGCCCTGGTGGATATTTTCTCCCAGCTCGGGAAGTTTGAATTCAATCACCGCGTCTGTTTCCTTTTCTATCTCACTCAGATTTGTCACTGCGCCTGTAGGCATATCGTGATACGAATTCCAATCAGCTGACCGCCGGATTCGCCTTCTCGGGATTGATTCCCAGTTCCCCAATCGCTCGTTTCACCACGTCGGCGCCGATTTTTTTCTCTCTCGCCAGAGCGCCCAGAGTCGCGAGCACGATGTGTTTGGCATCGACTTCGAAGAAGTCGCGCAATGCCACGCGGCTCTCGCTGCGTCCGAAGCCATCGGTTCCTAGAGAGACGAGTTGACCGGGCACCCACTTGCCCAGACTCTCCGGCAGCACCTTCATATAGTCAGACGCCGCGATGAACGGCCCCTGCGCATCTTTCAACGTCTGCGTCACGTAAGGAACCTTCGCCGCTTCCCCGGGATGCAGCATGTTCCAGCGCTCGCAATCGTTGGCGTCGCGATACAGTTCCTTGTAGCTGGTGACGCTCCACACGTCGGCTCCGACTCCGTATTTTTCTTCCAGAATCTGCTGCGCCTTGAGCACTTCGAACATGATCGCGCCGCTGCCCAGCAGTTGTGCCCGCAGCTTGGCGTCGCTCTTGGCCGAAACTTTGAAGCGATAGAGCCCTTTCAGAACGCCGTCCCGAACATTTTCCCCCGCGGGCATTGCCGGCATGGCCAGCGGCTCATTGCCCACGGTCAGGTAGTAGAAGATCGATTCCTGATCGACGTACATCCGCTTGATGCCATCCTGAATAATGATGGCAATCTCATACGCGAACGCTGGATCGTAGCAGAGCAGGTTCGGAACCGGAAGCGCCAGCACGTGACTGTGACCGTCCTGATGCTGCAGCCCTTCGCCCGCCAGCGTGGTTCGTCCCGCCGTGCCGCCGACGAGAAATCCGCGGCAGCGCATGTCGGCCGCGGCCCAGATCAAATCACCGATCCGCTGGAAGCCGAACATCGAGTAATAAATAAAGAAGGGGATCGTGTTGATCCCGTGATTGGCGTATGCCGTGCCCGCCGCGATGAACGAGCACATCGACCCGGCCTCGGTAATGCCTTCCTCAAGAATCTGCCCGTTCTTGGCTTCCTTGTAATAGAGCAGCGTGTCCATATCGACGGGCTCGTAATTCTGCCCCACGCTGGAATAAATTCCCACCTGGCGGAAGAGCGCTTCCATGCCGAAGGTGCGAGCCTCATCGGGAACAATGGGAACGACGAGCTTGCCGAGTTCCGGATCGCGCAGCAACTTCGCCAGCAGCCGCACGAAAACCATGGTCGTCGAAACCTCGCGTCCGTCGGTGCCTTTGTGGAACTCCTCGAAGTGCGCGTCGGGGATGGCCGGCAGCGCTGCAGCGCGCACTTTGCGCGTCGGCATGTATCCGCCCAGTTGCTCGCGACGCGCCTGCATATACTTGATCTCAGCGCTGTCGTCCGACGGACGATAGAACGGCGCGTTGTGCAGTTCGTCGTCGGGAATTGGAATTCCAAACCGCGAACGGAACATCTGCAACTCGTCTTCGTTCAGCTTTTTCTGCTGGTGGGTGATGTTCTTGCCTTCACCCGCTTCGCCCAGCCCGTAGCCCTTGATGGTCTTGGCCAAAACGATGGTTGGCGCGCCGGTGTGGTCAACCGCAGCGCGAAATGCCGCATGTACTTTGATGGGATCATGTCCGCCTAGCCGCATGCGAGCCAGCTGGTCGTCAGAAAGATGCTCCACCATTTTCAGCAGCCGGGGATCGCTGCCGAACAGATTCTGCCGGAAGTACGCTCCACTCTCGACAAAATATTTCTGATACTGCCCGTCGCTGACTTCGCCCAGGCGCTTGACCAGCAGGCCATCGCGATCATTCTGAATCAGGCTGTCCCAGTCCGATCCCCAAATGCATTTGATTACGTTCCAGCCCGCGCCGCGGAAAATCGCTTCCAGTTCCTGAATAATTTTTCCGTTGCCCCGCACCGGACCATCCAGCCGCTGCAGGTTGCAGTTCACCACGAAGATCAGATTGTCGAGCCGTTCGCGCGAGGCCAGCGTGATCGAGCCCAGCGATTCAGGTTCGTCCATTTCGCCATCGCCCAAAAACGCCCAGACTTTTCCGCCTGTCGACTGCTTGAGCCCGCGATTCTCCAGATACTTGATGAAGCGCGCGTGATAGATCGCCTGGATCGGCCCGAGTCCCATCGAAACCGTCGGAAATTCCCAGAACTCGGGCATGAGCCACGGGTGCGGATAGGAACTCAATCCTCCGCCGGGCTTCAGTTCGCGGCGAAAGTTCTGCAGCTTCTCTTTCGAAATCCGACCTTCGAGATAAGCCCGCGAATAGATTCCGGGAGCGGCGTGGCCCTGAAAGTAGACCACATCGCGGTCGCCACTCTCGGTTTTCGCGCGAAAGAAATGGTTGAACGCAACTTCATATAAAGTCGCAGCCGAAGCAAACGTCGAAATATGTCCGCCAATGCCTTCCTGAATTTTATTGGCGCGCACCACCATGGCCAGCGCATTCCACCGCACCAGGCTCTTGATGCGCCGTTCCATCTCCTGGCTGCCGGGAAACGGAGGCTGCTGCCGCGAAGGGATCGTGTTCTGGTACGGGGTGGTGGCCGTGAACGGCAGGTTGATCCCGCCCTCGCTGCGCGCGTGCAGCGCTAACTGCTGCAGCAGGCGACCGGCCCGGTCGGGGCCGCCTTTTTCAAGAACATAGTCCAGAGAATCGACCCATTCCCTGGTTTCCAAAACCTCTAAGCCGTCGGTTTCCGTCTGAGCCACGTCTGGTTTCTCCGTAGAAGAACGCGCAATACTCCATCATATTCAATCGCGCGGATTTTTGCTGGCGGCCTCCGTAGTTCACGGCTTTGTTCGTCTCTTGGCGGCGGCTGGTTTAGAATCGCTCGGGCGAACGCCTGCAGGAGGGACTTCGTGTTACGGATCGTTCTGGTGTTGGCAGTGATCGTGGTGCTAGTCGTGCTCGTCCCGCGCCTGCTGTCGCACTCGGCTGCACCGTCCGAGGGGAGCAACGCGCCCGACTTCACTCTGCCCTCGCAGGAGGGCTCGCCGGTCAGCCTGAAAGACTATCGCGGAAAATGGGTCGTCCTTTATTTCTATCCCAAGGATCAGACTCCGGGGTGCTCCCGTGAAGCCCACAACTTTCAGGTGGACCAGCCAAAGTATGCCGAGCATAACGCGGTCGTGCTGGGAGTGAGCCTGGACAGCGTCGACTCGCACAAGAAGTTTTGCGCCAAGGAAGGTCTGAACTTCAAGCTGCTGGCCGATACCGATCGCAAAGTCACCGCTTCCTACGGCTCGCTCACCAATCTGGGGCTGGTAAAATTCGCTGCGCGGCACACCTTCCTGATCGATCCTACGGGCAAGATCGCAAAGGCCTACACCAGCGTCGACCCGCTCAAGCACAGCGCCGAAGTTCTGGGGGAGTTGGACACACTGCAGAAGTCCGCAGCCGTAAAGTAGATCCCCCAAACGACGGCCTGTCTTCCCGACGACGCCCTTGCCGGACTCGGTAGCGATGAAGTTCTTGCGACCCATACGGCACACGGTAGAATGATTTCGCCCTCTTGAAAGGCGACCCAGAAAATGCCCGACCCGGAAATCGTTGTACCCCAATCCCCCGCTCCCGCGCCAACTCCTGCGCCACAACCCCCGAACGAGATTTTCTACGGGCCGAACGGAATTCGCGCCGGTTGGCGCGTGATAATTTTTCTGGCCCTGGTGGTCCTCGTTACCCTCGTCTTGATTACCCCGTTTGTGCTGATGCGCGCGCTCCGAGGCGCCGGGCCGCAGGTCGGCATCGGAGTCGGTGGCCTCACTCCGCTGGGACTCGGCATCTCCGAGGGAAGTCTCTTTATCATCCCATCGATCGCGGCGCTGATCATGGCGCGCATCGAGCACCGCAAATACGGCCAGTACGGATTGCCCGCTCGCTTTGCCTTCAGAAAAGATTTCTGGATCGGCATACTGGTCGGCTTCCTGGCGATCAGCGCGTGCCTGCTCGGAATCTTCGCGTTCCACGGCTTTCATCTCACTGGCCTGGCCATTCACGGCAGCACTATCGCGTCCGCGACCGTGGCCTGGGGCGTGACCTTTGTGATCGTCGGCCTGGCCGAGGAATTTTCTTTCCGCGGATACCTGCAGTACACGCTCACCACCGGCATGGGTTTCTGGCCATTCACTCTCGTAGCGAGCGACGGTTTCTGGCCCTCGGCAATTCTGATGTCCGCCCTGTTCGGCGTGGCTCACATGGGGAATCCCGGTGAGACCTGGTTCGGACTGTTCTCCGTGGTGCTGTTCGGTTTGCTCTTCTGCCTGTTTCTGCGGCGCACCGGCAATCTGTGGTGGGCCGTGGGTTTTCACGCGGGATGGGATTGGGGCCAGACATTTTTCTACGGCGTCCCGGATAGCGGCATCGCGCCGTATCACAATTTGTTCGGCTCCGCCTTCGATGGTCCGCGTTGGCTCACCGGCGGCAGCGTCGGTCCGGAGGCCAGCGTGTTCACTCCCATCGTGCTGGTGCTGGTCGCAATCCTGTTTACCCGCGTTTATCGCGAGAACAAATACCGGACTACTGAAAGCTGACTCCTGACCGCTGACGGCTGATAGCTGACGGCTGACAGCTGTTTCCCGAGTGTTACACTTTTCTCTTCACCCATCCTTGGCGCTTGCCCGGAGTTCGTTCCCCAATGTCTGAAACCCAAATGCCCAGCCCCCGGACACGTGTCGTCCGCGAACCCGATCGTGCGGTTTACGATCGCGAAACCGTCTACCGCATTCTCGATGAAGGATTTCTCTGCCACGCCGGCTTCGCGGTCGACGGCCAGCCATTCGTGATTCCAACTTCGTACGGCCGCAAAGACGCCAGCCTCTACATTCACGGATCAGCCGCCAGTCGCATGCTGCGCCAGTTCAAAGAAGGCGTCCCGGTCTGCATCACTGTGACTCTGCTCGAAGGCCTCGTGCTCGCCCGGTCGATTTTCAATCACTCGATGAATTACCGCTCGGTCGTGATTCTGGGCAAGGCAACGTTGGTGGATGATCCGGCGGTGAAACTGTCGGCGTTGCGAATTCTGTCAGAGCATATCCTGCCGGGACGCTGGGATGATTCGCGCCAGCCCAACGACCGCGAACTCAAAGCCACGTCGGTGCTGCACGTTCCCATCGAAGAATTTTCGGCGAAGGTCCGCCAAGGTCCTGCCATTGACGACGAGGAAGACTATTCGTTCCCGACCTGGGCCGGAGTAGTGCCGCTGGAAATGTTCGCAGGCAAGCCGATTGACGATGCCAGGTTGCTGCCAGGGAAAGAAGTGCCAGCGTACGTGCGAGGATACACTCGCAAGCGCTGAGCGATGGATTTATGTAGGGACAGCCGCCCCTTACGGAATCAGTAGCAGCTTGCCCGCGATTTTCCGCGCTTCCATGTCGCGATGCGCCTGCGGGGCTTCCACCAGCGGATACGTCTTCGCAATGTGGAGCTTGAGTTTTCCGTCCGCGATCATCGCGAACAGCGCACCGGTGCGCGCCAACAATTCCTCGCGCGTGGCGGTGAAGTGTGCCAGCGTGGTACGCGCCATGTAGAGCGAGCCTTTGTCCGAGAGCTTCGCAGGATCGACCGGCGGCACGGGACCGCTCGACATGCCGTAGAGCACGAGCATCCCGCGGGGCCGCATCACGTTGAGATTTTTTTCGAACGTGGCTTTGCCTACGCCGTCGTAGACCACGTCGACGCCTTTGCCGCCGGTCAGGCGTTTCACTTCGGCTTCGAAATCCTGCTGCGTGAAGACAATCACTTCATCCGCGCCCGCCTCGCGCGCCAGACGAGCTTTTTCGTCGCTCGAAACCGTCCCAATGACTCGCGCACCGATGGCGTGCGCCATCTGCACCAGAAGCAGTCCGACGCCGCCGGCAGCCGCATGCACCAGCGCGGTCTCGCCGGCCTTGAGTTTGTGCGCGTCGTTGGCCAGATAGTGAGCGGTCAGTCCGTGCATCATGGCAGAGGCGGCTTGCTGATCGCTGATGGTCGCGGGCACGGGCACCAGGCTCTCCGCGGACGCTGCCACATATTCGGCATAAGACCCCAGCGCGCCGCTCCACGCTACGCGGTCGCCAACCCTCACCGCCTTCGCCTGCGGTCCAACCGCCGACACCACGCCCGCGCCTTCCTGCCCGGGGATAAACGGCAGCTGCGTTCGCAGACTTCCATCGCGGAAATGGCCGTCGATCGAGTTCACGCCGGCCACGGAAACCTTCACCACTGCCTCGGCCGGCTTCGGTTGAGGAATCGGGAACTCTGCGAGTTCCATCACCTCAGGCCCGCCGGTGTGCTGCACTCGGATTGCCTTCATGAGATGTTCCTTACTCTCGCTCTGTCATCCTGAGGCCCGCGCTCTTTGCGGGCCGAAGGATCTATGCAATGGCCAGTTCCGATGCAGTCGACAAATTGCATAGGTCCTTCGCTTCGCTCAGGATGACAATGCAGAGACGACAGGCCGAGTAGATTTTAGATGGTTGACGCTTCGCCCTACGGTATCAGCAACAGCTTCCCCGTCGTCTTTCTTCCTTCCAGATCGCCGTGCGCCCGCTGCGCCTCGGCCAGAGGATAGGTGTGCTCGATCCGCAGCTTGAGCTTGCCGGCCGCGATCATTCCGAACACCGCGCCGGATCGCGCCATCAGTTCTTCTCGCGTCTCGATATAGTGCCCCAGCGTGGGCCGCGTAACATGGAGCGAACCTCTATGCGACAGCCCCATCAGATCATACGGAGGCACCGCGCCGCTCGAACCGCCGAACAGCACCATCATCCCGCGCGGGCGCAGAACGTTCAGCCCCTTCTCGAACGTCGTCTTCCCCACCGAATCGTAAACCACGTCCACGCCTTTGCCGCCGGTCAGTCGCTTGGTCTCGGCTTCGAAATCGGACTGAGTATAGAGAATCACTTCGTCCGCCCCGGCTTCGCGCGCCAGCTTGGCCTTCTCTTCGGTCGAGACCGTGGCAATCACGCGCGCCCCAATATTGTGCGCCATCTGCACCAGCAGAAGTCCCACGCCGCCGGCGGCCGCATGCACCAGCGCGGTCTCACCGCGCTTCAAGGGATAGGTGTCATGTGAGAGATAGTGCGCCGTCATCCCCTGCAACATGGCGGCGGCAGCCTGCTGCTCCGTGACTCCCGCTGGAATCGGAACCAGGCGGTCCGCGATCACGGCGGCGTATTCGGCGTACGAGCCCAAAAGCCCGCACCAGGCCACGCGATCGCCAACCTTCGGTGACTTCGCGTCAGCGCCGACGGCCGTGACCACACCCGCGCCTTCTTGTCCCAACACAAACGGCAAGGGAGCCTTGTAGCGACCCTCGCGGAAATATACGTCAATAAAGTTCACGCCCGAAGCGGCTAGCTTCACCACCGCTTCGTTCGCCTTGGCCTCGGGGACCGGC
>DATHQJ010000058.1:0-10046 GCA_035482825.1 Binatus sp. (SeqCode)
CTTGGCAAACGTCCGCAGGAAATGCTCGGCCAGTACGGGAATGTCTTCTTTTCTCTCCCGAAGGCTGGGCAGATGGATCTTCACCACTGAGATGCGGAAGTACAGATCCTCCCGGAAAGTGCCTTCCTGCACCATCTTTTCCAGATTGCGGTTGGTGGCGCAGATTACACGCACATCCACCGGCCGGGCTAGGTTCGATCCCAGACGCGTAACCGTGCGTTCCTGCAACACCCGCAGCAATTTGGACTGCAAGGGTAGCGCCAAATCGCCGATTTCGTCGATAAAAATCGTTCCCCCGTCGGCTTCCTCAAACCGCCCCCGGCGGGGGGTTCCGGCTCCGGTGAAGGCGCCGCGTTCATGGCCGAACAGTTCATCATCGATCAGGGAATCTGGAAAGGCGCACACCGAGAAGGCAACGAAGGGCTTGCTGCTGCGTTCGCTCAGCCGATGGATCGCCTCCGCCACCATCCCCTTGCCGGTACCGCTCTCGCCCGTCACTAAGACGGTGGTCAAAACTTCCGACACTTTTCGGACCAGTTCGCCGACATGGTCCATGACTTTGCTGTTGCCCAGAACTCCCTCGATCCCTTTGGTCTTGAGACGTCTCTGAGCCTCGGCCAGATCGCTCACCAATAGCGCCCGGCGACACGCTCTCTCCAGGGCAAACTTTAAGTGCTGGACATCCAGCGGTTGCTCCAGAGTGTCGGCTACGCCCTGCTTGAAGGCCTCCAAAGCCTTGTTTCCACGCGCCTCCCAGCTGTAGGCAACCACCGGGACAGGAACCGCCCGGTCGGACGCGGCACGCACCAGAGCATTGGAACCCGACTTGGAGTCAGGCCCGGAAGGAATATCCAGATTGAGCAGCACTGCATCGATGGATTCCACATCGAGCTTCGCGCAGGCGGTGCTTACCGAGCACTCCTGCTGCAAGACGTAGTCGGAACCCAAGACTTGCTTCAAAGCCTGACCAAAAGCCGGATCAGGGTCAACCAGAAATATTCTTCGGCTGGGGTTTTCGTTGGACAAAGTTTCGTTGGACAAGGTTGTCGCCATCCTTACGGATTCTTTGAACTATTTTTGGAAATTCGATGGAACAGTGTCTCTGGGAAACCGGGGGGGATCGTGCGCCGACTCAGACTGAAAAGCTTGCCCATTCTGCGACGGGCTTAGCCATCCTTGAAACCGCAACTTAGTCAAATCGAGTCTGCGGTCAGCCCAGCGACTGCTACCTAATGTCTACAGGGGTTACTCTAGTCATATTGCCTGCGCCCGTGAATAGCTCCATCGGGGACTTGGGTAGCACTTTGGGGTTAGTCTGAGGCGACATTAGAGAACAGATCGCGCCCCCAAGGTATACAAAGGGATACACCGTTCCAGCCCCCTTGCGGGGACATCTCGTTGAAAATCGGCCTGCCCGGTCCGAACGCGGTGAACAAACGTAGCGCCCAGCTCGCAAGTCCGCAGAATCCCCGTCGTGGTAACCGAATTGCTCCTCTTTCCCCCGAGGGAGTGTGTTTGTGCACCCAACCGAAGACCTTGACCAAGCTTCCGCCCCGCCCGTGAAGGTGGGAGTGCTGTCAGTTCACGGACATGCTGCAGAACTCGAAGAAAACTTCCAAGCTTCCCAGGACCCAACCGGCCAGGACCCAACCGGCCAGGGCCCAAGCGGCTGGCGCGAGCGGATTCGGCCGGCGGTCTCCTTCCTTGTCGTACTCACCTTGCTCGTGCTCGCACTCGTCTTCGTGTTGGCTCGGGGCAGCATTGCGGACCCTGACATCTGGTGGCACCTGCACAATGCCGATTACCTGGTGCAGCACCATGCCCTGCCGCGTTCTGACATGTACTCTTTCACGGTCGCGGGAAATCCCTGGCTCAATCATGAGTGGCTGGGCGAACTGCCCTACTATTTTGCCTGGCGTGCCTTCGGGCTCGGCGGCATCAATGCGGTAACGCTGGGCGTTCTCAGTGTGATTTTTCTCGGGCTGCTGTATCTCTGCAACCGGCAGACCGAGCATTACAAGGCGTCGATTGTCGCCACCTGCTACGCCGTGCTGCTGGCCTCGGTTTCGTTCGGACCGCGAACGATTCTGTTCGGCTACGTGTACCTTGTCGTGCTGCTGATTATCTTGCAGCGCTTTCGCCAGCAAGATACGGCGCTGGTGTGGGGCATCCCGCCTCTGTTTTGTTTGTGGGCGAATACTCATGGATCATGGCTCATTGGCTTGATCCTGTTCTCGATTGTGATCGGCGCGGGATTTTTCCAGGGACAGTGGGGCTCGGTCAGTTCCGTGGCCTGGACACCTTCGCAACGGAATAAGCTGCTGGTCGCATGGTTCGGAAGCATAGCTGCGCTGTTCGTGAATCCCTTTGGCTGGCGGCTGGTGTTCTATCCCTTCGATCTGGCGTTCCGCCAGAAGCTCAACGTTGAGCACGTGGCGGAATGGGTGTCGGTCAATTTCCATGACACGCGCGGCAAGCTGGTGCTGGTTCTGTTGTTCGTTTTGCTGTTCAGTTCGCTTCTGCGCTCGTGCCGCTGGACTCTGGCCGAGCTCGGGCTGCTCTCGTTTGCACTTTACAGTGGACTCACCTATTCCCGATTCTTCGTCTTGCTCGGGATTGTCGCCGCGCCGGTACTGGTCAAGATTCTGGATTTCGTTCCGCGCTATCGCCGCGAGCTCGACACGCCGGTCTTGAATTCCGTGGTGATCCTGGTCATGCTAGGTGCGCTCTGGCATTTCTGGCCGCGGGATGCGCAGCTTCAGGCCAAGGTGGCCGAGCAATATCCGGTGCAGGCCGTCAGCTACATCGAGGCCCATCCGCTCCACGGGCCTATGCTGAATTTCTATCTGTGGGGCGGCTATGTGAACTGGCGCGATCCTAATCTGAAGATTTTTGTCGACAGCCGCGTCGATATCTTCGAGTACGCCGGTGTGTTCAAGGATTATCTTGACCTGCTTGCGGTCGAGCAGCCCGAAAAGATGCTGGAAAAGTATCGTATTCGTTACGTCCTGTTTCCTCCGGGCGAGGCATTGACTTCGATTCTGGAGCGCGACCCGCACTGGAAGGTTCTTTTCCGTGACAACCTGAGCGTTCTGTTCGAAAAAAATAGCGATGCTTCCTCGAGTCCTGATTCGTCCGGCAAACCTGCTCCTGCCGGGACGGCAGCGCCACCGGCAGCCGGAGCCGCTATTCCATGAAACCATCTGCCGGACCTGCGGGACTCGCACTCTAAACGGATGACAGTTCATCGCAGGCACGACATCCCGGTCATACTTGCCTTCGTGCTGTGCGTGGTGGCATTCGGATCGTTTCGCTCGGACTACCGTTTGCGGGCGAACATGCCCACGGAATTCTTCGACGCCGCGCAGCTTCCGGCGAACAAGCGCGCCTCGGAAGAAAAGATTGCTCGCGGCTACTGGACCTGCGCTGTGACCCAAATCCAGTGGAAGTACGGCTACGCTCACCGGCTTCCTTTTGATCCGCCAGAAGAATTCGCGCTCGCTGCCGACGCTGGACCCGGCACCAAAGATTCCGCCGCGCGGCTGCACTACTGGCAGAGGCTGCGCGTCATCTGGGATACGTCGGGCATCTGGGAGCATCAATACGAATTCAATCCTCTCGTGTTCAAGCAGTCGGTGGAATCGGCGGGACAGTGGCTGGAGAACCTGATGCGCAGAATCACCGGCTATTCGTAGTCGACGGCCGCCCTCCCCTTTTTGTGAAATATTTTCGGATTCGGGGTAAACGTGTTCGAGCACAACATAGGCCTTGAAGCTTTGATGGTGTCGATCGCGCTGCTGCTGGCGCTGGTGTATCCGCAGCTGGCGGACGGCTGGTTTCGCCGCGCCGAGCGCGCGCTGGCCGCGGTTGCGCGACGCCGTACGCTCAGCGTGCTGCTGTGCGGGTTCTCTGCGCTGGCCATGCGGCTGGCTATTTTCCCGTGGGTGCCGATTCCGCATCCTTTCGTCAACGACGAATTCAGTTTCCTGCTGGCCGCCGATACTTTTGCCCGCGGACGCCTCACCAATCCCACGCCTGCCATGTGGGTGCATCTGGAAACTTTTCACGTCATCTTCCATCCCACCTACGCATCGATGTATCCGCCGCTGCAAGGCCTGGCGCTGGCCTTCGGGCAAGTGGTTTTCGGACATCCTTTCTGGGGTGTGTGGCTCAGCGCCGGCCTGATGTGCGCCGCCCTCTGCTGGATGCTGCAAGCCTGGCTCCCACCTTCCTGGGCGCTGCTCGGCGGGATGCTTCCCGTGCTCCGCTTCGGCGTGTTCAGTTATTGGGACAACAGTTATTGGGGCGCGGGCACGCTGGCCGCCGCCGGAGGAGCGCTCGTCCTCGGAGCCCTGCCCCGCATCGTGCGCCACCAGCGCGTCCGCGACGCCGTCCTGATGGCGATCGGCATCGCCATGCTCGCTAATACTCGTCCTTACGAAGGCATGGTCCTGACGATGGCGGCCCTCGGCTGCCTCGTCTTCTGGATGGCAGATCGTACGGCTAAGAAGAACGTGGCTGCGGCAGTGTGGCTCCGCCAGACCGCGCTTCCCATGTTGCTGGTGCTCGCGCTGGCGGGCGCAGCCACCGGTTATTACTTCTGGAAAGTCACCGGCAATCCCCTGCGCATGCCGCAGCAGGTGAACCGCGAGACCTACGCGATAGCACAATATTTTTACTGGCAAAAAGCGTTTCCCGCTCATGAGTATCACCACAAAGTGATTCGCGATTTCTATACCGGACTGGAGCTCGAAGGCTTCGAGCATGCCCACACGCCGCTGGGCTTCATCTCACAGACAAGTACAAAGATCGCCATGACCTGGGTGTTCTATTTTTCGCCGCTCCTTACCATGCCGTTCTTCTGGTTGCCTTGGGCGATTCGGGATCGGGCCGTCCGGCCCCTGCTAATCGTGGGAGCAGTGGCTTTCACCGGCTCCGTTCTGGTGGTTTTCTTCAACATGCACTACGTTTCCCCAATGGTCTGCGCGATGATCGCTCTCCTTGTCCAATGTATGCGGCACATGCGGCTCTACCGTTGGGATGGCCGACCCATCGGCCTGTTCCTGGTCCGGGCAATTGTTGTGATGTGCGTGCTGCTGGTCCCGGTGCAGGTCAGAATTCTTGCATCGGTTCCCCAACCGGGCACTGAGGCCGCCATCGGCCCGAACCGCGCGGCGATTGAATCTCAACTAAGCGCTCTCCCAGGACCGCAACTCGTGCTGGTGCAGTACGGGCCGAGTCATGACGCTCTGATGGAGTGGGTCTACAACGGAGCGGACCCGGACCACGCAAAAGTAGTCTGGGCCCGCGACATGGGAGCGGAGAAGAACAAGGAATTCTTGAACTACTACAGTAATCGACGCGTCTGGCTCCTGGAGGCGGACGAAGCACCTGCTCGAGTTGTGCCATATTAATGTCAGAACCCCTCGAGCCACCGCTCCGAGCACCCTTCGTTCAGGCGCTCTCCTGGAGCAGAGGCGTGCGCAAGGGATCCGTCTCGGATGGGGAGTCACCCAGGAGTTTCTCGCGCAGCGCAAGGCTGGGCTGTTCTACGATTCGTGCCATGATCGCGCCTACAGTCACGCAGATAGTTACGTAACCCCAGAAGGACAAAAACGACTGGCGGTGAGCAAAGAATACCGCGATTGGCTGCTGCCACAAGTAGATTGAGTACGAGAAGAAACCAATCTGCGCAAGCGGTGCGAGGATTCCTGGCGGCTTTCTCTCAACTGACCAGGCAAGCAGAAGAGCAAACCCCACGAAAAGGCTGGAGAATCCCCATGTCTGCATCGCTGTTGAACTCCAGTCGAGAAATGCCAAAGGTGAGCAAAACAGGAATGTGAGCAGTAGGCCCTTGTGCCCCGTCAACCTCCGGAACCAGCTGTGGCGAAAGTGATACAGATAGCTCAGCGCAACTCCAGCGAAAAGGCTGTCAAGCCTGAACTGAGTCTCGTAGGACGACCCGGGTCCGGGGTGCAGTCCGACACGAAGTCCAAGACAGACAACAGCAGTGATGGCGAAAAGTGGAGGAATCACGGTGAACGGCTGCCGTTTCTTAGACCTTATGAGCACGGAAAACAAAAGTGGCAGCAGAATGTAGAAATGTTCCTCGACCGCGAGGGACCATGTGTGCCCTAGAACAAAGTAGTTATCGTGCACGTAGTTGGCGAGGAAGCCGAGGCTAAGAAAGAATTGCCTCGCGGGGAATGAACCAGCGAAGCTCAGGGGCACCGCAATCAGAAGCATGAAAGCACAAAATGGCGGCCAGATTTTGAAGCCGCGCCGCAGAATGAACTGGCGAAAGTCTATTGCCCGACGCAGTTTATATTCCTTGAATAGCAACCCGGAGATCAGAAATCCGCTAAGGACAAAAAAGAGATCGACCCCCGCCCACCCTATTTTCCCCCAAAAGGTGTAATAGGGAACATGGCGTCCAATCACCATCAAGATCGCGAATCCGCGAAGCACATCGAGGGATTGGTTGCGGGAGGTCCTCATGTCTAGGCCTTTTTGGTTTCGCAACCAAAGCCGGGCAGATATATTCCGCCGACTTGTTGGCTTCGACACACTGCGACGAAGAGCGCCAGAAAGGGCACGGATCCTAAATACCCATAAAGCGGGACAATGGCCGAAATCGGAACAATCAGCGCAGCTACCGCGGCCAAGGCGGTCCATACAGAATCGCCGCAAAGGCAAAGCCCGATGGGTACGATCAAAATGCTCGCATCCTGAGCATTCAAGTGATAGCTCACGAGTGCGGCCGCCGTGATCGCTAAGGGCAAAGAAGGGCGGCGTCGCGCGGCAATCACTAACACGATCGCGGAACTAAGAACAATCAAGGATTGCAGCGCCCAGTGGGAAATTCGTCCTTCCAATGCCGCCGAGAGCAATCCTCGGAGGTTCAGCATCGTCCGTGGCGACAACGAGTACCGCATGGCATCAGCTTCGGACACGAGGCGAAAACTCATTCCCAGCAGGATAGCCGCATACTGGCGGAGCCCGGAAACACCCACCATGAGCCACGTCACGATTACCATCGCTCCCGACGAGGCCCCGAATCCGAACACAAATCGCCAGCGCCTCCAAAGAAAAAACAAAAGGGCGATCGGTAAAACGATTTGAAGTTTAAACAGCCCCAGCCCGGTGAGGATGCCGGCCTCTACGTCTTTACCCTTCTGCGTACACAAAAGAGCGCCAGCCAACAAGGCAAGTAGGAGAATCGAGTCTTGCCCCTCCACGATCGTTCGGGTTATCGGGAAAAACACCGCGAACAGAAAGGCAGGAAAAAGACTCCAGCTTTCCGATAACACGGCGAAGTTCGACTTCAACAGTCGCACGCACACCACAACGGCAGCCAAATTGAAGACGATGAACGCCACAAACGCCGCACGATAGGGCAGCAGCGATAACGGGAAGAAGAGCAGCGCCTCATACGCGGGGTGATCCATTGGCTGGTTGAAAATGTGCCCGATAGGAGCGAGTTGCTCCTTAAGGGACATCAGTTTTTCGGTATCGTAAATATCGTGCCCGTGGTGCGTGCGTACCATGTAACCGGAGGCGTAAAGAGTGCGAAAGTCTGCGAAGCCGCTAAGGCCGATGGGTATATACACCACCCACACGAATATTTCAAAACCAATAAGCAGGGGCAACAAACCGAGAACGAGCTCGCGAGGCCAAAATTTCTTGGCGGGAGTCGGTCTGCTCCCTGCAAAATCTCCGGGACTAAGGGACGACTCCATCGGTGATTCCTATTTTCTCACTCGCATTTACGTGCCGCGATGGATTCCGCACAGGTCAGAAAGACGCAGGAAAACGCACGGAATGCAATTTCTTCATTCTCCGATGTACGTTCCCCGGTTAATTCCAAGCATGCTGAGAAAAACAGAGGAAAAAATTATCTCGACGCCTACGAAGAAACATACTGAGCAGAAAAATACTGTCCTCACCGGATGCAGTTGACCGAAACCGTTCGCCGCCCATTGCCAGAACACAACCCCATCGCCGACAACGCCTAGCAGGGCGAGCGCGCATCCCAGCAACAACCCGTGTTCCAGTTTCACGTGCTTCAGCAATTTGGTCAGCGAGATTTGGTTTCGCGCGAGCTTCTCGGTGTACGAGAAGACCTTGACGAACAGCCCGATGGAAAAAATGTGCACGCCGAGCAAGGCCAGCATCATGCCCAACGCCATGGTGTGGACGTCGAGGCCCACCTTCCCGGCAAAGCGCGGCCCCGGCAGCAACCACAAGATGAGCGCGGTCCCGAGAGCCACTAAGAATCCGCCGGGCATCAGGAAGAGCCAGTTGGGCGCGGAAAGCAAAATAAAGCGCAGATGCCGCCAGCCATCGCGGAAGGGGCGCAGATGCGGAGGGCGGCCACGCTGGTCGGGCCACATCGTGATGGGAACCTCAGTCATGCGGGCACCAGACTTGGCCGCCTTGAGCAGAGACTCCGACGCAAACTCCATCCCGGTGGTACGGAAATCCAGCCGCTGGCAGAGTTCCTTGGTCATCCCCCGCATGCCGCAGTTGATATCGCCGACGCGTGCGCCAAAGAATAATCGGAGCAACGCTGACAGGACCGGGGTGCCCAGGTATCGGTGATGCCAGGGCATGGCGCGCTCTTTGATCCCGCCGCGAAAGCGATTGCCTACGACGAAGTCGTATCCTTCACGCCATTTGTCGACGAAACGGGGGGTTTCAGAAAAGTCGTGGCTGCCGTCGGCATCCCCCAGAACGACGAATTCGCCGCGCGCCGCTTCGATGCCTTTCCGCAACGCGCTGCCGTATCCCTTAACGGTGGCGTGGGCCACGCGCGCGCCGTGGCGTTGGGCGATTTCGACTGAGGAGTCGCTGGAGCCGTTGTCGGCAACTACCACCTCGCCGACGATTCCGGCGGCCTCGAAGGCGGCCAGGGCTTTATCGATGCAGGCGCCAATCGTCCGCTCCTCGTTGAGGCAAGGGATTACTACGGAGACCTCAGGGCAGGTCTCGGCGGGCGTGGCGGGCGGGCTTTCGGGTCCCGCCCAGAGGTGGGCGACAGTGTCCACGATCCTCCAACGATCTAAGGGAATGAAGCACGTTGATCTCCAAGCACGGCCCGGGGCGGGGCTGGAGGCTATCTTGGCCGTTTCACGACACTTAGGGACTGGCGTCGCGGCGGACGAGCCGAGGCGGATACAACTCCGCCCCTGGAAGTGAAAACGGATGTCCACACCTTCGGGAGCGGGGATGTTACCTTGCAGCGCATCCTTTGCGGCAAAAAAGGCGGTTCAGTTGCTCATGACGAATACAATGAGGGCGGTTTCACGCGTGCCGCCAAAACCTGCGCAAATCTCGACGGGCAGCTCCGCGAAAGCCCTCGCATTCGACGGCATCCTCGCCTATCTGGGATTGGCGGTATTGCTGGTCTCCGCGGTGTTCTGGGCGGACCATCCGCCTGGCATGGAGAAGACGGACTTTTCCGTGACCTACATCGGGAGCCGGATGGTTTATCTGGGGCAGGGGGCGCAGCTCTACGACCTGGCGGCGCAGCGTCGGCTGAAAGCTGCTCTGCTCAAGGACGCCGAGCCGCTGATTTATGAGCATCCTCCGTTTGAGGCGCTGCTGCTGGCGCCGCTGGGCGCGCTGCCCTACAAGACGGCGTATCTGCTGTGGGGGCTGATCAACGTGGCGATCTGGTTGAGCCTGCCGCGGCTGCTGCGTGCGTACGCGACGGCGCCGCGGGATGAACTGGGGTATCTTGCGCTCTGGGTGCTGTTTGCGCCGCTGGGCGTGGCGCTTTATCAGGGGCAGTCGTCCATCGTCCTGCTGCTGGTTTATATTCTGGCTTTTATTTCCCTGAAGCAGGGCCGTGATTTTCGCGCGGGAGCGATCCTTGGACTGGGGCTGTTCAAGTTTCAGTTCATCCTGCCATTTGTTTTGATTTTTCTGCTGCGGCGGCAATGGCGGTTCCTGAAAGGATTTCTGGCCACCGCCGCAGGACTGGGCGTGCTGTCGGTCGTGGCCGTCGGCTGGTCGGGAGTTTGGAGCTACGTCAATCTATTGCG
>DATHQJ010000059.1:0-7348 GCA_035482825.1 Binatus sp. (SeqCode)
TTTCACACCAGCGCAAAAGTCGACAAAGTAGAAAAGACGAAATCGGGAGTCGCCGTCACGATCACCGCCGAAGGTAAACAGCAAAAAATAGAAGCCGAGAAAATCCTGATCGCTATCGGCCGCAAGCCGCGCACCCAGAACATCGGCCTCGAACGCACCAAAATCAAGCCCGACCGCGAATTCATCAAAACCGACTCCTGGATGCAGACCACCGAACCGGGCGTCTACGCCGTCGGTGACATCGTCCTCGGAAGCCCGCAACTGGCGCACGTCGGCGCCATGGAAGCGCTGGTCGCCGTCGCAAAAATCGCCGGCAAGCCGGGCAAGCCGATCAATCCTGAACACATTCCCGGCGCGACGTATTGTCATCCGGAAATCGGCAGCGTTGGCCTCACCGAAACCAGAGCCCGCGAAGCCGGATACAACGTGAAGATCGGCAAGTTCCCCTTCACTGCGAATTCGCGCGCCAGCATCGTCGGCCAACACGAAGGCTTCATCAAAATCGTCAGCGACGCCGACTACGGCGAAATCCTCGGCGTCCACATCATCGGCCCGCAAGCAACAGAATTAATCGCGGAAGCAGTGACCGCCATGGAACTCGAAGCCACAGTGGAAGATTTAATGTGGACTATTCATGCGCACCCGACACTGGCTGAGGCTATGCTGGACGCGTCAAATAGCGTGTACGGGATGGCGATCAACACATAAACTTCATTGCCACGGATTCCCACGGATGAACACGGATAAAACCACTACGGAAACAATGCTATGTCATCCTGAGCGCGTACTTTGCGCGAAGGATCTATGCAAGTCTCTGTGCCCCCCTGTGTCCTCTGTGGTGAAGATTTTGTTTTTCGATCCGCGAAATCCGTGGCAAAGAATTTGATCTCCGTCCTCCAACTCGGCACCATAGACTACGCGACAGGCCTAGCTCTGCAGCAGCAACTAGTAGCCCTACGCAAAGAAGAAAAAATCGGTGACGTCCTCCTTCTGCTCGAGCATAAGCCAGTAATCACCATGGGCCGCAACGCCAAAGCCGCCAATGTAGTCGCGAGCCCTGAACTTCTCGCCCAGCGCGGCGTAGAACTCTTCGAATGCGACCGCGGCGGCGACGTCACCTTCCACGGCCCCGGACAACTCGTCGGCTATCCCATCTTCGACCTCCGCGGATACGCCACCCCTGACGGCAATCGCAAAACTTTAGGCGCCATCGAATTCGTCCGCCGCCTCGAAGAAGTCCTGATCCGCACCAGCGCCGATTTCGCCATCGAAACCAAACGCATCCCCGGCCTCACCGGCGTCTGGACAAATCCCAATCCCTTGTCATCCCGAGCGGGGCAGGATGATTCAAAGAATCGTCCTGCTCAGTCGAGGGACCTGCTGTTTGCCGCCGCCACCACAAATCCCGAATCCAAACTCGCCGCCATCGGCATCCACATCTCCCGCTTCGTCACCTCCCACGGCTTCGCCCTCAACGTAAACCCCGACCTCAGCTATTTCGATCTGATCGTCCCCTGCGGCATCACCACAAAACCAGTCACCTCGATGCAGCAAGAACTCGGCAAGCCACTCGACATGAATGCAGTCGCCGAATCCATCTCGCGCAACTTTGGCGTCGTCTTCTCCAGCCAAGTGCTTTGGGTCGAGACCCTCGACGCCATGCTCGCACGCAGAGTCGGCGTACCGATGAAGCATCCCACAGAACTCCGTCAGATTCATCGAGAGGACGGCATCACCTCCGCATGACGGAAGTAACGCTTAAACAAACCGGCAATAACTCATACTTGATCTGCCATGAAAACCAAGACCTATCCCGGAAAATTTAGGGTGTGGAACGCAATTTGCCTATTAATTTGCATGAATACTCTGGCAATCCCGACGGTTGCGCAGAGCGCGAATCTACCCGGCCTGGGCCAGCAATTGTTGAAAGCCGTTGATGAGCGCGACATTAATTCTGCTCATGAATTACTGCAACGCGGCGCCGACATCGAGACTAGGGGCACAAACGGACTTACGCCTTTGATGATGGCCGCTGAGCACGGCGATATGGACATGGTACGTCTTCTGCTCGATGCAGGAGCAAACGCGAAAGCGAGGGATGAGCAGGGGGGAATCGCACTCACTCAGGCCGCAAGGGTCGGTTTCACAGATGTGGTCAAGCTACTTGTCAAACGGTCGGGCATTAAGGGAAAGAACCAAGCTCTGTTTGGGGCAGTGGAGGGTGGTCCGGTAGTCATTCAGTTAGCGGATGCAGGCGGCTACAATCCCGCTCCGGTCCTTGAATCGCCCTGGGTATCGACTGTGAAGATTCTCCTCGCACAAGGAGCCGAACTCGAGGCGAGACGCGACGAAAACGGAGACACGCCCCTAATCGCCGCCGCTGCATTCGCGGAAACCGACGTTGTTGCCCTCTTACTGCAGCGCGGTGCTGACATCAACGCGACCGATAACGCAGGCAACACCGCCCTCATGAGTGCAGCTTGCGAATGCGCCGTGGCCACGATGAACAGCGCTTACGACGTCGTGAAGTTGCTTCTGAAAAAAGGCGCTGATGTAAATGCACGATCCACAGATGGTGCGACCGCTCTCATAAACGCGGCAGCCGGTTTTGGAGATGTTTCCATCGTAAAGCTCCTTCTAGACCACGGCGCTGATCCAGCGGCCAAGGACAACCGAGGTAACACGGCGCTTGCATCCGCCCAGAAGAGCCAGAGACCTGACAAGGTTCGCGTCCTTAAGTATGCGCTCGCCAGATCCGCTAAACATCGTACCGGCCCGAACCTGCCCTAGCCCTTGGCGGCCCTCTCGCGATACGATCAATACACCGCGCGTCTCGCGCCATCACATGGCAATCAAGAAAAAATCAAAACCGAAGTCCAGCTCCAACGGCAACCGCCCTCGAACCACCGCGACTCACCTGGCGGCGGACGCACTCGTCCGCAGGCCCAAGGGAAACTCGACCGATCTCCGCACCTACTCCATCCCCGACCTCCGTCTCGAGCATCCCGACCTCACCGTCCGCCAATCCACAGAAAAAGACGGCCGCGTCCGTTACGAAGTCACCGGCAATCTCGACGCCCCGGTCCCGCCCATCCGCGACTCCAAATATCTGAGTAAGCAGCAATGCATCGAGATCTACCGCTTCATGCTGCTGAACCGCAAAATGGAAGTCGCGCTGGAAAATCTCTACAAGCAAGGCAAAGTCGTCGGCGGAGTTTATTTCGGTCTCGGCCAGGAAGCCTGCTCCTGCGCCTCCGCCTACGCGCTCGATACAGATGACTGGTTCGCGCCCATGATCCGCAACCAAGGCTCGCTGCTGGTCCGCGGATTCGCCGCCCGCGACACCATGATGCAATACATGGCCAAAGCCGATTCACCCACCCGCGGCCGCGACGGCACGTCTCACTTCGGCGACATCGAAAAGCGCAACATGGTCTCGCCCATCTCCATGCTCGGCGATTTAATCCCCGTGCTCTCCGGCGTTGCGCTGGGCGCGCGCCTGCAAGGCCGCAACGTCGCCGTCATGACCTACATCGGCGACGGAGGCCAGTCCACCGGCGTCACCTACGAAGGCATCAACTTCGCCGCCGTCCAAAATCTCGGCTTAGTGCTTTTCGTCGAGAGCAATGAGTGGGCCTACTCCACGCCGTCCGAAATGCAATACCGCTGCAAAGACCTCGCCGAACGCGCCATCGGATACGGCATCCCTGGCATCATCGTCGACGGCACCGACGCCTGCCAGGTCTACGACGCCGCCCACGAAGCCGTCGAACGCGCCCACCGCGGCGAAGGCCCCACGCTGATCGAAGCGAAGATGATGCGCATGAAGGGCCACGCCATCCACGACGCTGCCGCATACGTTCCGAAACCAATGTTCGACTTTTGGAAAAAGCGCGACCCCATCGCAAGATTCGAAAATTATCTGGTGAAAGAAAAGAAGTGGCTGAGCACAAAAGAAAATGCGGAATTGATTTCAGAAGTAGAGCGGATCATCGAAGAAGAAAGAGAAATAGCCGTGAACTCCCCCATGCCCACGCCCGAATCCGCCGAAGGTGGCGTGTTCTGCGAAGATGGCTGTCACGAAATCAAGCCGAAGTATGGCATGCCAAAAGTAAAGAAGGGAAGCGGCGGATACAAGGCAACAGAAGCCGCAGGGCATCTCCGCTAGCTGTTGGTTACTTGAAGTGTCCTCATGTCAGATAGTCAAACCGTGCAAGAGATTTACGCCCTGATTCGCGAAGCCATTCTCATGAAAGATGTCGTTGCGCTCAATTACCGCGGCTCAGTTCGTGAGATGTGCCCGCACGTGCTCGGCAAGACAAAAGGATCGCCATACGCCCTAATGTATCAATTTGCCGGTGAGACCAAGGCCGCCCTGAAGCCAGACGGATCGCCCGATAACTGGCGTTGCATCCGAATCGAAGAGGTGTCTAACGTGGCTGTAAGAAAGTCAGAAGGCGAATGGCACACGGCATCGAATTATTCAGCCATGCAGAATTGCGTTAGCGAAATTGATGTCCGAGTAGAAACAAAAGCTGCCTAGCGGCAAAGTGCTTAAGAAAAGTTTGGCTCTATCCGTGTTCATCCGCGCAAATCCGCGGCAAAGAAGTTTTTGGGAAATAACTATGCTCCTTACTTACCTCGAAGCCATCCGCCAGGGAATCTGGGAAGAAATGGACCGCGACCCCTCCGTCTTCTGCCTCGGCGAAGACATCGGCATTTACGGCGGTGCTTTCAAAGTCACTGATGGATTCATCGACCGCTTCGGTCCCGAGCGCGTGATCGACACGCCCATCGCCGAGTCCGCCATTGTGGGCGCGGCCTTCGGAGCCTCGCTCACCGGCATGCGCCCCGTCGCCGAATTCCAGTTCATGGATTTCATCCCCTGCGCCATGAACCAAATTTCCAACATGGTCGCGAAGACGCATTATCTCTGGGGCGCGCCCGCCCCGCTCGTCCTCCGCGGCCCCAGCGGCGGATACGTCCACGGCGGCCCCTTCCACTCGCAGAATCCCGAGATGTGGTTCGTCCACAACCCCGGCCTGAAAGTCATCTGCCCCGCCACACCCTATGACGCGAAGGGCCTGATCAAAGCCGCCATCCGCGACAACAATCCCTGCATCTTCTTCGAGCACAAATATCTCTACCGCCGCATCAAAGGCGAAGTCCCCACCGAAGATTACGTCGTCCCCATCGGCAAAGCCAACATCGTCCGCGAAGGCCGCGACCTCAGCATCATTACCTATGCCGCCATGGTTCACTCCGCGCTGGAAGCCGCCGAGATTCTAAGCAAAGAAGGAATTGATTTAGAAATCCTCGACCTCCGCACCGTCTCCCCGCTCGACCGCGAAGCCATCGCGCAAACGGTGAAGAGAACAAACAAAGTGATCGTCCTCCACGAGCACTCCCGCACCGGAGGCCTCGCCGGAGAAATCGCCGCCATCATCAACGAAGAAGCCTTCGACGACCTCGACGGCCCCATCGTCCGCATCGCCGGCCTGGATTCCGCGATCCCATTCTCTCCACCACAAGAAGAACACTACCTGCCGAAAGTAGAAGACGTAGTCCGCGAATCCCGCCGCCTGAAGGCATTTTGATCCTGCGCCATGTCGTCCCGAGCAAAGCAAAATGATTCGCAACGCGAATCGTTTTGTGCAGTCGAGAGCCTGCCCTGAGCTTGCCGAAGGGGACCTTGGGTCTTGCTTGCGCGCCCACGCCCCCACCTAGCGCCCCACCCCGCCCATCTGCCACAATACTGCCGGAGGCTCCATGGGAAAGTTCACTCTCGGCGTAATCATCACGCTCCTAGTCTTAATTCTCGGCGGACTCGGCTTCGCTATGCTCGGCTTCCTGCCGACGAGAGCCAACGTCGAGCCTCCACATCTCGAAAGCCGAATCGCCATGGGCGCGGTTGACGCCTCCATGGACCGCCACGCCCCGCATGTCACCAACCCCCTCACCCCCACCGACCAGAATCTCGAAGACGGCATGAAGCTCTATACCATGCACTGCGCTCTCTGCCACGGAGGCCTCGACCGTAAGCCCTCCACGCTCGCGACGTCCTTCTATCCGCCTCCCCCGAACCTCATCTCCGATCCCCCCGATGACCCCGAGTGGCACACCTTCTACACCATGCGCACCGGCATTCGCTACACTGGCATGCCCGCGTGGGACAAAACTCTCACCGAACCCGACATGTGGAAGATCACGATGTTGCTCTCCCAGCTCGACAAACTCCCACCCGCCGTCCAGGATTATTGGAAGACCAACTTCAACGTCGTTCCCACCACCAGCGACGAGAAGAAAGAAGAAATGAAGGACGATGGAATGAAGCACGACCACCATTAGGATTCAAAGAGGAGTGTTGCTGCCAAGGATTATTGCTGCAGTCGCAACGTGGAAGAGCGGCGCTTAAGCGCCGCGTTAGTCGCCCAACGTGCTTCGGGCTTTAGCCCCTGCGGGTCCCAAACGCTATAATATCCATTTGCGTCCGCCCCTGCGCCAGATCCGTGGGGCCTCATAGGAAGGAACTCATGCCAACTGACATCATCATGCCCCAGATGGGCGAATCCATCGTCGAGGGCACTATTACCAAGTGGTTGAAGAAGCCCGGCGACAAGGTTCAGCGCGACGAACCTCTCTTCGAAATCTCCACCGACAAAGTCGACGCCGAAATCCCCGCCCCCGCCTCCGGCGTCCTACAGGAAATCAAAGTCACCGAAGGCACTACGGTAAACGTGAACACCGTAGTCGGAACCATCGCCGTCGACGGTGAAGCCGCCGCCAAGCCCGCCGCGCCAGCTCCAGAAAAAAGTCCCGAGGCGAAAACAAGTAGCGCCGGCGTCCCGCCGGCTGTCGCGGGGGCGTCTCGCCCGCGCACGCCCGATCCCGCTCCCCCGCCGCCCCCCGCGCCCGCAGCCCACGAAGAAGACGAAGAAGCCCGCTCCTCCCCGCTAGTCCGCAAAATCGCCCGCGAACACGGGATCAGTCTCTCCCAAGTCTCCGGCACCGGACTCGGCGGCCGCATCACCAAGCAGGACATCACATCCTTCATCGAGAGCCAATCGTCGGCTCCAACTGCTCCCGCACCTGCGGCCAGCGCACCTCCGGCTCCTGCGTCTCGCCCCGCCTCACCGCCCGCACCCGCCGCATTCCCCGGCGACCTGGTCCCACTCACCAACATGCGCAAAATCATCGCCCAGCGCATGATCGAATCCCGCCGCACCAGCGCTCACGTCCACTGCATGTACGAAGTGGACTTCACCCGCATCGTCAATCTCCGCGCGAAACACAAAGCCGGATTCGAGCAACGCCACGGCGCCCGCCTCACCTTCATGCCCTTCTTCGT
>DATHQJ010000060.1:0-2844 GCA_035482825.1 Binatus sp. (SeqCode)
GGAAGATCCCAAAGCCGACGTGACCATTCGCATTTCGCCGGTCGAATGGGAAGTTGCCCCTCAGAAAAAGATCAAGACGACAGGTTACAACGGCTCGGCGCCTGGTCCGGTCCTGCGGTTGCATGAAGGCCAACCGGTCACAGTAGACGTATTCAACGATACGAAGACCCCGGAACTGGTTCATTGGCACGGCCTGTTCGTGCCTTCCGAAGTGGACGGTTCCGAGGAGGAAGGGACCCCGATGGTGCCACCGGGTGGCGTTCGTCGGTATTCGTTCGTCCCGCGTCCGTCGGGGTCCCGCTGGTATCACAGTCACGTTCACGCTGGCCGAGATATGAAACGAGCCACTTACACGGGGCAATTCGGATTCCTCTACGTTGAACCGAAGGACGAGCCGGGTCAATACGACGCCGAGGTCTTTCTCGCACTGCACGGCTGGGATCCGTATCTGAGCAGCCAGGGCGGGGATGGAGGTCTGGACGCGGTCTATCCCGTATATTCCATGAACAGCCACGCCCTCGGCTCAGGCGAGCCGGTGCGCGTGAAAGAAGGTCAGAAAGTGCTTTTTCGTATTTTGAACGCCAGCGCAACCCAACAGCACCGCATCGCCTTGTCCGGCCACAAGTTCAAAGTGGTCAGCCTGGACGGGAACGCCGTGCCGGTACCGCGCGACGTGGACGTGATCGAGATGGGTCCGGCGGAACGCGTGGACGCTTTGGTCACGATGAACCAGCCTGGCGTGTGGACTCTCGGGGAGGTAGAGGATCAAGTGCGGAATGCCGGGCTGGGTATTGTGGTGGAGTATGCGAACCGCAGAGAGACGCCCCGGTGGGCCGCACCGGCGAATACTCCATGGGATTACACGTCGTTTGGACGAGAGGCGGAGATTCCGGAGCCGGCTGGCGGCGTCGTGCCGCTCGTCTTCCGCAAGAAATTCGCAGGCAACCGCTGGGTGGATCACTGGACCATCAACGGGAAATCCTTTCCCAAAACCGACCCCATCCGAGTGCGTGCCAATTATCGATACCGCCTTCGTTTCGATAATCAAAGTGATGAGGCTCACCCAGTTCACCTGCACCGGCATACGTTTGAGCTCATCAGGTTCGCCGGCAAAGCAACGGCGGGCGTCATGAAGGACGTAGTCGTCGTGCCCGCCAAGAAGCAAGTCGAGGTGGATTTCACGGCAGATAATCCCGGGCCAACGCTTTTTCACTGCCACCAGCAACTACACATGGACTTCGGTTTCATGACGATGGTGCAGTACGCGGGCTGAAAGGTTTCGAGATCGGCGTCTCGCATTTCCGGGCAGTGAACATCATCGACTGGAGTATGGGCTCGGTGATGGTTCATTCCAAAGAGGACGCCCACTCTGGGCGGCGACATTGGGCCGGGCCACAACTGCCTGCCTCGGTTTCACAATTTCTTCGTGCGACAGACAGGGCGAGTCTTACTTGGGACTCCGCCGTCAGATAACAATGTTTCTGGATTTGAAAGGAATTCAGGTAGAATACCGGAAAATTTAGAGTCCCAAGATTCCTGACCGGATGCGGAGATTCTTCCATGCAGACAACTCGCAGAGACTTCTTCAAGGCGGCAACGGTCGGCGCAGTCGGCGCGACGGTCTTCGGATTCGACCTCAAACCCGCCTACGCTCAGCTCAAAGAGCTAAAGATCGCGCGCGCCGCCGAAACGCGGTCGACGTGCCCCTATTGCGCGGTAGGCTGCGGCGTCCTCATCTACACGATCGGCGATCGGGCAAAGAACGTCACGCCGCAGGTGATCCACGTCGAAGGCGACCCTGATCATCCCACCAACCGCGGAACTCTATGCCCCAAGGGCTCTTCGCTCGAGCAGGACATGCTCAACCCTCGGCGACTCACGAAGCCGCAGGTCCGGCGCCCGGGCGCGACCGACTGGCAGGACATTTCCTGGGACGACGCACTGAGTGAGATTGCGCAATGGACCAAGAAAACGCGCGATAGTTCCTTCGTCGAGAAAGACGCACAGGACCGCACCGTGAATCGTTGCGAAGGCATCTCGTTTATCGGCGGCTGCACGGACACAAATGAATTCAATTTTTTGGCCGTCAAGGCCATGAGGGGGTTGGGCTTGGTTTATTTGGAAAACCAAGCCCGGGTTTGACACGGACCCACGGTCTCAAGTTTGGGACCAACATTTGGACGCGGAGCCATGACGAATGGCTGGATCGACATCAAGAACACAGACATGATGTTGATCATGGGCGGCAATCCCGCTGAAAACCATCCCTGCGGTTTCAAATGGGCGATGGAGGCCAAGCGAAACCGCAACGCCAAGCTGATTTCCGTTGACCCGCGATTCACGCGCACCTCCGCCACCGCCGATCTCTTCGTACAGATTCGCGCCGGCACCGACATTGCGTTCCTCGGCGGCCTGATCCGCTACGCCATCGAGAACAACCGGATCGCCAAGGAATATCTCGTCAACTACACCAACGCGGCCTTCATTGTTAAGGAGGGCTTCAAACTTCCCGAGGACGGCTTGTACTCCGGATTTAACGCCGCCTCGAGTAGCTACGATAACTCCACGTGGAATTACGAAGAGGGTGGAGACTTCAGCGGCAAAGCGGATGCCGCTGCCACATCTGTGCACGCGGCTCCCGCGCCGCCAGCATCCGCTGCGGCCGGCAAGGCAAATCATCAGGCCACTCCCACACCTCCGCCTGCGTTGCCCCCGAATGTCGCTTACGATTTGACGCTTCAGCATCCGCGCTGCGTCTTCCAATTGATGAAGCAGCAGTATTCCCGTTACACCCCCGAAGCCGTCGAACGGATCACGGGCATCCCGAAGGACCAGTACCTGAAG
>DATHQJ010000061.1:0-3685 GCA_035482825.1 Binatus sp. (SeqCode)
CCGCTGTCGGGCTTTCCGATCATTGCCAGACAACTCGCCAGCGTGGACTTTCCGGACCCGGATTCGCCGACCAGCGCGGTGAGGCAGCCGGGAGCGATTTCAAAATCGACATTCACCAGCGCTTCAATCGCAAAACTTTGCCGGGAAAACGGCGTGCGCTGTACGTAGCGCTTGCCCAACCCGCGCGCTCTCATCAGCGCGGGCTGAAGCGCACGTGTGGCTCCTGCTTCAGTTCCCATAGTTGAAACAACTCACTCGCCGATCCGGTTCCGGCGCGATTTCCTCTGGCGATTCGATCTGGCAATTCGCGGTTCTTGCAGAACATCGGGGCTCGAAGGCACATCCCCGGGCTAGCGGATCGAACCGAGTTAGGCTTCCCGGAATTGCGGCCAGACGTTCCCGCCGCGCGAAACCTGAAATGTGACCGGAATGCATTACTGGCTGAGGAACCAACTGCAGCAAACCTCTGGTGTAAGGATGAAGGGGCCGGCGGTACATCTGAGCGACGGGGCCTGCTTCGACGATACGGCCGGCATACATTACCAGAACTCGATCGGCAAACCCGGCCAGCAGGGCTGGATTGTGTGTAATAAACAGGAGCGCCGATCCGTACTTGCGATTGATATCCAGCAGAGCGTTCTGAATCTCGGACTGCATGGTCACGTCGAGAGATCGTGTGGGTTCGTCCGCGATTACCAGAGCGGGCCGACAGACCAGAGCTTGCGCGATGGCAACACGATGAAGTTCACCTCCACTGAGTTGATGCGGATATGCCCGGTAAATTCGCTCCACATCGGCGATCCCGGCATCCTCGAGCGCAGATTCGACTTCCTGCTTGCGCTGCTTGCTGCTGCCGTTGCGGTGCGCGCGGATGACCTCGCCAATCTGATCTCCGGCACGCATCACGGGGCTTAGCGAGAGTCCGGGCTCCTGGAAGATCATCGCGATCCTTGCCCCGCGAACGGCCGCCCAGCGCGATTCAGCCATGCTGGACAAGTTTTCACCCTCGAGAAAAATCGATCCCTCAACTTGCGCACTCTCCGGCAGCAGCCCAAGAATGGAAAGAGCGAGCGTGCTTTTGCCTGATCCGGATTCTCCCAGAATGCCGACGATTTCTCCGGGAGCAATCTCCAGGTCGACCTGGCGCAGGGCCGGAACGGGCTGCTGATTGCGTGCGTCGTAATTCACGGTCAGGCCGCGGACGCGGAGCAGCGCTGAGGCACACGTAGACGGCATGGAATTAGGCGTCGACACGACGACAGCAATCTCCCTACCTGACTTCAGATAGAACAAATTGTGACGGATGCAGTGGGAATTGCTTAATTACCGAGGTAATGGACAGTTCGCAGAAGTGGAAATTATGGCGAGGCTGAAGAACTTTGTGTCGGCCACCCTGGTCTCGGGCGGCCTCGGGGCCGTGACCAATTCTGGGGCGGAGGCCGCGGAGCTTTTCGCGGCGACGGCGCTGCTGGGTGCGGCGGGGAGTTCCTTGGCTGGCGAAACCGCGCTGAACATGTGTAGGGCCGTCAGCACGGCGATGGCGGAAATCACAACCGACTTTAGTCGTGAGCGAGGGTGTGCTCGCTGCTTTACTCGGGCTGCAAACTTGTGACCGGGAAATTGGGCGATGGAGCAGCTCAGTGATCGAGAGTTATGTGATGAAGAATGAGGAGCCGCCTGTAAAAGAGACTAGTTGGAAACACGTAAACTAACAATTGCTCATATATAACTAAATAGCAATCGTTCGGTCACCGGTTGGTGGTTACCTGGACGGCGTTGAGTGCACTCAGTTTTTTCGTCCGCCAGATGAATACTGGCAGAACCCGCCGTGCGGAGAAACGTGTTGGGCCGATGCTATGATTTCTGCCGACATGATGTGCAAAACCTAAGGGGACCAATCGATATGCCGGCGAGTTTTCTTGCACAGAATAAGCGCCAGTTTCGTTCAAGCTTAAGGTGGGTTCAACGGACCAGGCTTGCGGGGGCGACCTCATTCTTGGCCCGCGCGTGTCTTGCTTTCATTCTTTTGAGCTTCATCGTGCGAAGTGTTTCAGCGTCGGCGCAATCCGCTCCGGCGATCGTTCACGTAGACGCGACGCCGAGTCACATCATCAATTCTTTCGATCCCGACAGCGCTCTGGGCAGCTCGATCGATGTGCTCTCTCGCATGGACATCGACAGAGTCTACACGCCGCACATTATTCAAGAGTCCCTGTCGGCGGGCTGGGGACCAATCACTTACCGCAACAACACCGAGCTGCGCATGGCCGCATGGCACTGGAACGAAAACGGTACATGGAGCGACGCAGACCATCGCAGTGGATACTTCACGGGCAGCACGGAACTTAAAGATCCGATCCGCTACATACTGGCTTACGCTTTGCCGCACCGCGGCTTTGCCACCAGCGGAGATCGTCCGGTGCAGGGTCCGAACCTGACCTACTGGAAAAGCAATCCATACCTCACCAGCAAATTTACTGGCGAGAGCGACGCCCTGCATCCGCAGTGGGTGGTGGTTGACCTGAGGGCGGAAAAGCCAGTCAGCACTGTGCGCATCGACTGGGAGAGCCCCTACGCTACTACGTATCAGGTGGAATACTGGACGGGTTCGGACGCGCTTGATTTCGACGCAGGCCCGAAAGGCGAATGGAAAATCTTTCCGTCTGGCGCATGGAAGAATGCGCAAGGCGGCACGGTGACTCTGAAACTCACAGATACACCTGTCTCCACACGGTTTCTGCGCATCCTGATGACGGAGTCTTCGAACACTTGCGATGAGCACGGATCGAGCGACGTCCGCAACTGCGTGGGCTATGCCCTTCAGCACATTGCGGCGGGCACGATTGACGACAAGGGGCTGTTCGTCGAGGTCACGAAGGAACCACGCGAGAGGCTGACGACATTCTGCGTCTCGTCAATCGATCCCTGGCATTCCGCTGCCGACGTCAATGACGGCGGAGGCAACCAGCACAGCGGCTTCGATATTTTCTTTGGCAGCGGCCTCACCAACAACCTGCCGGCGATGATTCCGGTGACTCTGCTTTACGGCACACCTGACGACGCGGCGGCCCAGATCGCCTACATCGAACGGCGAGGCTACCGCATCGGATACGTCGAAATGGGCGAGGAGCCGGATGGGAAACACGCCATGCCCGAAGACTATGCGGCTCTTTACCTGCAGTGGGCTACCGCCATTCATCAGGTGGACCCCAAACTAAAATTGGGTGGGCCAGTGTTTGAGGGCGTGAACGAAGATATCCACGTATGGCCTGACGGGCAAGGCCGCACTTCGTGGATGGGGCGCTTCATTGATTACCTAAAATCCCATGGCCGCATCGCCGATCTTGCGTTCGTTTCCTTCGAGCATTATCCCTTCGAGCCCTGCGACATTACGTGGAAGACGCTGTACAGCGAGCCGCGGCTCATGAAGCACATTCTGCAGGTGTGGAGAGACGACGGTGTACCCAAAGACGTTCCCTTGATGGTGACGGAAAACCATTTGGCCGCTGGTCTTACCGGGCCGATGACAACGATTTTCGCCGCGCTGTGGCTGGCCGATAATGTGGGATCATTTTTTGAAGGCGGAGGGGCGGCGTTCTATCACTCGCCGATTCAACCGCAGGGCGTGCAGAATTCTTGTCTGGGCTGGGCGTCGTGGTCGAATTTCGTTTCCAACGAGCGCTAT
>DATHQJ010000062.1:0-5281 GCA_035482825.1 Binatus sp. (SeqCode)
TCTGGTTCTCGACGTAAGACTGCCTCAGCTGAGTGGACTCGATTTCCAGCGCCAATTAGCGGAGACCGGCGTGCAAATCCCCATCATCTTTATTACGGCGCATGGCGACATTCCCATGTCTGTCAGGGCATTGAAGTCGGGTGCTGTGGAATTTTTGACGAAACCTTTCAGGGACCAGGACCTGCTGGACGCCATTCAGCAGGCCCTCCAGCGTGATAGCGCCGCGCGAGCACAACAGACCGAGATCCACGAATTGAAACAGCGCTTTCAGTCATTGACCGTGCGAGAGCGCGAGGTTATGACTCTCGTGGTCTCCGGAATGCTCAATAAGCAGATCGCCTCCGAAATCGGAGCCAGCGAGGCCACCGTGAAAATCCACCGAGGCCATGTGATGCAGAAGATGGAGGCCGGATCGTTAGTGGACTTGGTGCGTATGGCCGACAAGCTCAAACTGTCTTCTCGTAAATAGTCTCGCCTGCCTTCTAGGCGGTCCGTTCATGCCGCCGCTTTTTCCCGTCTAATCGACTACCACCTAAGTCGTAGTTGGCACGACTAAGGCCTGATTGTGCCCGCTTGGTGACGGCTCTAGTCTTCTCCCAATGAATATCGGGCACAACTCAAGACTCGTAGCAATCGTTGACGACGACGAGTCAGTTCAGCGTGCCCTCCAAGATCTGATTGAATCTGACGGCCTGTCCGCGCTGTGCTTCGGCTCCGCGGAACAATTCCTGGACTCCGAAGCTCGAAACAAGGCCGCTTGTCTGATCGCCGACGTTCGTATGCCAGGTCTGTCCGGCCTTGAACTGCAAGCAAAGCTAAAGGCCGAGCGTTGCCGAATACCGGTCATCTTCATCACTGCGCATGGCGATGCCGAGATGCGGATCCATGCCATGCGTCAGGGGGCAGTGGAATTCTTGAGCAAACCGTTCGACGATGCAGTCCTTCTGGAAATCGTTCATGCCGCTCTGGAGCATTAGCACAGGATTGCGCGGTGCTTTTTGGGATTAAGGTTCGATGACAATGGCTGATCAAGACCGCCGGGCCCGCAGATTCGAGCAGATCGTAGGCAACAGCGCGGCTCTGAGAGCCGTTCTCGAGCAAGCGAAGCGTGTCGCGGCGGCCGATTCCACGGTACTCATCCAGGGAGAAACCGGGACAGGTAAGGAACTCATCGCTCACGCGATCCATAATGCCAGCCCCCGGAGCGGCCACCCTTTGATCAAGCTGAACTGTGCCGCCATTCCCTTCGACCTGCTCGAAAGTGAGCTCTTTGGTCATGAGCGGGGCGCATTTACCGGTGCCATCTCCCAAAATATTGGCCGCTTCGAATTGGCCGACAAAGGGACCCTCTTTCTTGATGAAGTCGGGGACATACCACTTTCATTGCAGCCCAAACTCCTACGTGTCTTGCAGGAACAAGAATTCGAACGTCTCGGAAGTGGCCGCACCCATCGCGTGGATGTTCGGCTGGTCGTGGCAACTCACCGGGACCTCGAACAGATGGTGATGCGCGACCAGTTTCGTGGTGATCTCTACTATCGGTTGAGCGTATTTCCCATCACGCTGCCGCCCCTGCGGGAGCGAATCGAAGATATCGGGCCTCTGGCGGAGCATTACCTTGAAGTCTTTTCCCGCCGAATGGGAAAGAATATAACCGGCATTCCCGATGAACTTCTGAACACTTTCAAGTCCTATTCGTGGCCGGGAAACATTCGTGAGCTGCAGAACTTGATAGAACGTGCAGTGGTACTCGCCAACGATGGTGTGCTCCCAAATCCTCTACAGCTCGCCGGATCTGCCTCACTTCTTGGTTCTGTTACGAGGGAAACATTCAGGGAGTCGGACCGCATTCGAATTTTAAGGACATTGGAGAACACGGGATGGCGGGTCGGCGGATCGGACGGGGCCGCCGCAAGATTAGGGTTGAACCGCACGACGCTGATCTCGCGGATGAAGAAGCATGGGATCTTTCGACCTGCAGGGCCGGGGTAAATCCGCCATGATTTGCGGCGGCGAACTTGCTGGCGGAGGAATTGAAGAATCGGTGTGAATGCCGGCTTTAGGACGGACTGACATGATGAAGAAAAGCATAGCTGAGCTAGTTGTATTGCAGAGCTGGCGCCTCTCTGAACGGCTCATGCCACGACATCGCGATCCAGTTGCCATCCCCCGCCTTAGTTGCACTGCTGTGTCGCGACTCGTTCTGGCTGTCCTGCTGGCAACGGTGTCTACAGCCGTGGGTTGCGGTAAGACGAACGCAGCGCCCGCCATTCCGGCTCCTGAGGTGGAAGTCGCCAGCGTGGTTCAGAAGGACGTTCCGATCGTCAGCGAGTGGGTCGCGACCCTTGATGGCTACGTAAACGCGCAGATTCAGCCTCAGGTGACGGGATACATCATCCGGCAAACGTACAAAGAAGGTTCGTTTGTCCGCAAGGGGCAGATTCTTTTTCACATCGATCCGCGACCTTTCCAGGCTGTGCTCGACCAGGCGAACGCTCAACTGGCGCAGGCCCAGGCACAACTCGCCAAGACCGAAATGGACGTTGACAGGGACACCCCGCTCGCCAAGGAACGCGCCATTGCGCAGAGCCAGTTGGACAACGACATACAAGCGAACCGGGCAGCGAAGGCCGCAGTCAAAGCGGCTGAAGCGCAAGTGGAGCAGGCCCAGCTGAATCTCGAGTTCACGGAAGTGAAGTCGCTGGTTGATGGCGTCGCGGGAATCGCTCAGGTGCAAATCGGCAATCTGGTCACTCCGACGACGATTCTCACGTCGGTCTCACAAATGAATCCCATCAAGGCTTATTTCTCACTCAGCGAGCAGGAGTACATCCACTTCGCTGACCGGATTAATGCCGACGCGCAAAAGGAGACTCCTTCCAACGGGCCGCCATTTGAGCTGATTTTAGCGGATGGTTCCGTCTATCCGCACAAAGGGACTGGCCTGCTTGCGAATCGCCAGGTGGACGTAAGCACAGGCAGTATTCAGATCGTTTGCTCCTTTCCCAATCCGCAAAACTTCCTTCGCCCCGGCCAGTTTGGCAGGCTGCGGGCGGCGCCGGAAGTCAGGCGCGGCGCGCTGCTCGTGCCGCAAAAAGCCGTGAGCGAACTGCAGGGAAGTTACCAGGTCGCGGTCGTCGGCGCGGACAACAAGGTGAGCATCCGGGCGGTGAAAGCCGGGGACCGTGTCGGACCCATGTGGATCGTCGAAGGTGGAGTCAAACCGGGCGAACAGGTCGTCGTCGAGGGACTGCAGAAAATCCAAAACGGCGCCAACGTGAAAATCAAACAGTCACAGGCGAAAGGCGATTGACCCGTGTCCAAATTTTTCATCAACCGGCCCATCGTAGCCATGGTCATCGCGATCCTGATGGTGATCGTGGGAGCAGTCACTATCGCCTCGCTTCCCGTGGCTCAATTCCCCAACATCGTTCCACCTGAAGTTCAGGTGCTCGCAACCTATGTTGGGGCGGATGCCCAGACCATCGAGCAGTCGGTGGCGACGCCGGTCGAGCAGCAGATGAGCGGCGTGGACAACATGAACTACATGTATTCGCTGAACTCCACAGCCGACGGCCTGATGCGCCTGATCGTGGATTACGACGTGAAGACCGATCCGAATACGGATCTGATGCTGACGCAGATGCGACAAACGCAGGCCGCCTCGCAAATGCCGTCCGATGTCGCGAACTACGGCATCACCGTGCAAAAGACCGTGACCGCTCCGCTGATGCTGGTCACACTCTATTCGCCGAAGGGCACCTATGATGCGCGCTTCCTCGCCAATTACGCGTACATCAATCTATCCGACCAGATCAATCGTTCCTACGGAATCGGGAGTGTGCAGATTTTTGGCGCCGGCCAATACGCGATGCGCCTGTGGGTGAAGCCGGACCGGCTGGCGAAACTGGCCATCACGGTTCCCGAAATTGTCTCGGCCATCCAGTCACAAAACGCCGTCAACCCCGCGGGACAGGTGGGCAGCGAACCGGTCCCCAAGGGGCAGCAGTTCACCTATACCGTGCGGGCTCAGGGCCGCATGACATCTCCCGAAGAGTTCGGAAATATCGTCGTGCGCGAATCGCCAACGGGGGCCATCGTCCGCGTCAAGGACGTCGCGCGCGTGGAACTCGGCGCGCAGAGCTACAACATGGTCAGCCGCCTGGATGGCAAACCGGCGGCCATCGTCGCCGCGTACCAGTTGCCCGGCTCCAACGCAGTCCAGGCGGCCAACGAGATCAGGAAGCTCATGGCCGACCTGAAGACCCGGCTGCCCCAGGACATGGAATACGCCATCTCCCTGGATACGACGGAGGCCGTGAGCGCTGGCATGAAAGAAATCGTACTCACGCTGGTCATCGCCATCGTCCTGGTTCTCATCGTCGTTTTCGTTTTTCTCCAGGGCTGGCGTGCGACGCTGATTCCCCTGCTGGCTGTGCCCGTCTCCCTAATCGGCACGTTCATGTTTTTTCCCCTGTTTGGATTCTCGATCAACACGCTTTCGCTGTTCGGATTGGTGCTGGCAATCGGACTGGTGGTGGACGATGCCATCGTCGTGGTCGAAGCGGTGGAGCGGCATATTGACGAGGGGCTCACACCAAAAGCCGCCGCACTGAAAGCGATGGAGGAGATCTCCGGTCCGGTCATTGGCATCGCGCTGGTCCTTTCCGCCGTTTTCATTCCGACTGCCTTCATCCCCGGAATCACCGGACGTCTCTATCAGCAATTTGCCGTGACCATCGCATTGTCCGTTATTTTGTCCGCATTCAACGCGCTCACGCTGAGCCCGGCGCTGGCCGCGTTGCTGCTGCGTCCAAAGACCTCTTCCCGCGGGCCACTCGCGGCATTCTTCAGCTGGTTCAATCGTGTCTTCGCGAATGCCACGGAATGGTATGTCCGGGTTTGCGGCTTGCTGATTCGCAAAAGTGCAATCCCGCTCCTTCTACTGGCAGCCTTCGCGGTTGCCGCTGCCTGGTTCGGGGGCAAAGTCCCCTCCAGTTTTCTTCCGGATGAGGATCAGGGCTACGTCTACGTGAACGTTCAACTTCCGACTGCCGCGTCTCTTCAGCGCACCGACGAGGTGGCCGCGAAAATCGAAAATATTCTGGCCCACACACCCGGGGTTGAGCATACGACCAGCATCGTTGGTTTCAGCCTGCTCAGCTTCGTACGCACCAGCTACAACGCCTTCTTCTTCGTGACGCTGAAGCCCTGGGACGAGCGGAAATCGCGCGCGGAGCAACTCCAGGCCATCAAGCAACGAATCAATGCGGATCTGTCG
>DATHQJ010000063.1:0-15839 GCA_035482825.1 Binatus sp. (SeqCode)
TGCTGCAGTTGTTCCTGCGTGTTCATCACAATGGGACCATACCACGCGACCGGCTCCTCCAGCGGCTTGCCGGAGACCAAGAGAAAACGGATTCCATCTTCGCCAGCCTGCACGGCGACTTCATCGCCGCGATCGAAGACGACGAGCGAGCGGTTCTCGGCGTCGGCTGGGGGTTTCACGTCGGCCCAGCCTACGCCTTCGGTTGGGACGGCGAGCGGGCCGGAGGCGTTGCAGAATTTTCCGTCGCCGGCGAAAACGTAAGCGAAGGCATGTCGCGTCGTCTCAACGGGAAGCGTTTTGCGTTTGCCCGGAGGCACCGACACGTCTAGATAGATGGGGTCGGCGGCAACTCCTTCGACGGGGCCTTTCTTGCCCCAGAAATTTCCGCAGACGATGCGCACATGCGTGCCATCGTCGTCGGTGACCTGCGGAATGTCTCCGGTCTTCACTTCTTGATAACGCGGTGTGGTCATCTTCAGCGCCGATGGCAGATTCGCCCACAGTTGGAAGCCGTGCATGCGGCCGGTGGGATCCCCCTTGGGCATTTCCTGGTGAATGATGCCACTGCCGGCGGTCATCCACTGCACGTCGCCGGCGGCGATGGCGCCGTGGTTGCCCATGCTGTCCCCGTGCTCGACGGTTCCGGCCAGGACATACGTGATGGTCTCGATGCCGCGATGCGGGTGCCAGGGAAATCCGGCGAGATAGTCCTCGGGGACGTCGTTGCGGAAATCGTCGAGGAGCAGGAAGGGATCGAAGTCGTGCGTGTTGCCAAAACCAAAGGCGCGGCGGAGATGGACTCCGGCGCCTTCCAGCGTGGGCTTGGACTTGATGAGGCGCTTGACGGGGCGAATGGACATGCTTCCTCCGTGAGTTGTGCCTGCGATGATACGCTTTTTTGTCCAGTGAGCATTTGATGAGCGTGACCCCGCGCAAGACGCACGGTGGCGACAGAACGCAGGATGCATTCCGCCCAAGACTTAGGGCCTGGTCCAGTTCGCCTTGGCGGTTGCCGTCTTGCCGCGTTGGGTCAGCAGGACGGTTACCGAATTGGCGGAATTATCGGCCGCGGCCAAGTCGGGGATGCCGTCGCCGTTGAAGTCTCCCAGCGCGGCAAAAATCGGATCTGTTCCAGCCGGAGGGCTTAATGGCGCGGCAAAGGTGCCGTCGCCGTTGCCGAGGAAGACGCTGATCGTGTTGCTTCCGGCATTGGCGGTTGCGAGATCGGCTTTGCCGTCTCCATTGAAGTCCGTGATGGCGACGGAATAGGGGATGGCTCCCTTCTGCGGACTGACTGTCGTTGGCGTGAAGGTCCCATCCCCTTTACCGAGCATGATGGTCAGATTCCCCGGCTCAGGGGAGCCGCTATTCATATCGGATACAACCAAGTCTGGGATACCGTCGCCGTTAAGATCTCCGGCGGCGATGTTGAGGGGCTGTCCGCCGGCCGCCGGGCTCTCGGATTGTGCCGTAAAAGTTCCGTCTCCATTTCCCAGCATAATGGTCACCGAGCCCGGCGCTCCTTGCTCGAATCTGGGACCGTTGGCTACGGCGAGATCGGGCGTGCCGTCCCGGTTGAAGTCTGCGATGGCCACGGCCACGGGTGAGAGTGCCACGCCCCCGGGACCGGTGGCCGGTGTAGTGATCGTTGGTGCCGCTTTGAATGTTCCATCACCATTTCCCAACAGGATCGTTATAGTGCCCGGGCCGGGTTCGACGACGACGAGGTCAGCCTTACCGTCTCGATTGAGATCGGCGGTCGCGACCGAGAAGACGCCGTTGACGGTGATAGGGGCCAGGGGCGTAAAGGTGCCGTCTCCGTTCCCCAGCAGGATCTGAACCTGGTCAGCGTCAGGCAGAGAGAGGGCCAGATCGGGCCTGCCATCGCCGTTGAAGTCCGCTACAGCGGCGTTGTTGACATTCTGCCCGAAGAGGGGGAACGTCGGGCCAGCTGTGAATGTCCCATCACCGTTGCCGAGCAGGATGTTCATGTCGCTCAGAGGACTAAATATGCTGTAGACCGGGACCGCCAAGTCCAGCTTTCCATCGCCGTTGAAGTCGGCGACTGCGACCGATTGCGGCCATGGGTTCGTTGTCGGAGAGCTGGAGTTCACGAAAGTTATCACCGTGCCCGCGGGAGGAACGATCATGGAACCGCCTCCGCAGCCGAATGAGCACAGTAATGCGGCCAAGGGTCCCAGGAAGAGCGCGAGTCTTGTGGGCGGGCGGTTTCTCATGGTTCCTAGGATGCTACTTTTTCAGAGGGAAGTACAAGGATTAGTCGCTGAAGGAAAGATTTGTTCCGGTGTCAAATCGTACTGGGGAGAATCGAGATGAACCGTCGGATTCGATTGCGTGCAATCTTGCCGTTGGCTCAGTGCGGGTTGGCCGCGCTATTTGGAGGGTTTGGCCTTTGGCAGCGGGCTGCGATCTTGAGCCGCACTTTCGTTGACGGTCAGACCCCCTGGAACTCGACCGCACGCTTTCATGTATGGCCGTGGCCGTACAAGTTCGCGGCGATCGCAAACTTTCCCGCCCTGGTCGCAGGATCATTCCTCGCTTGGCCGATCGGAGCCTTGTTTCCCCACCTGCCCGAGGCAGTGCAGATGGCTCCGTCGCTTCTGTTCGTCTGGATTCTGTGGCGTTGGGTCGGTTCGCGGGTGGATTTGCGATGGAGAGTGGCGGATATGGCCCCTTGGACTGCGATCGTGATTTTTAATCTCGTGTGCCTCGCCGGCGCTCTTATGCCAATCGGATATGTTGGCTATCTGCCCTACGGCTTCTTGGTTTGGTCAATCACCGTAATTGCCCTAGCTCGCTGCAATAAATATGCGGGGCTGCCAGCGCCCAGGCCATAATTCCGGGTCGACTAGTGGCTAGTCTTTGAGCGGGACCACGGCGCTGCCGTCGCGGCAGAAGGTGGCGACTTTTTGCAGGTCGCCGTTGGCGCGGGGCAGGGTCATGACGGGGCCGTAGCAGTAGACGGCGTGGCCGGAGGCGGCGAAGTACCAGCGTCCGCCTTTGGAGTGTTTGGCGATCTGACTGGAGGTGGTGGGCTGGCGCAGGGGTTTCTGCGGGGCCCAGGGGGCTACCGGCAGACTGAACATCAAGGCTAGGGTCAGGACCTTCATGATTTTGAGTCGCTTTCAGCTTTCTGCTTTCTACTGCTTACCTACAGAACGAAAATGCGGCAATCTTCAGGTTCAAATCTAGTTCTCAGTTCTCTTAAATCGTGTTCTTCATATGACGATCAGGGTCCGCACGTCATCCACCAGATCTGGTTCCGGCTTTGAGGGCATCCGGAAGGCTTTCTGTTTGGCTGACTGGTTCTGCGCGCGTTGTTGTGGTCCTGCCTGGGAAGACGGGGTCTGACTGGCTTGAGCCTGGGTTGACGGGGTCTGGGTTGACGGGGTCTGGGTTAACGGAACCTGGGTTGACGGGGTCTGGGTCGGTATGGTCTGGGTCTCTTGAGCCTGGGTCTGGGCTGAAGATGGCTGAGCGCTCTCCTGGGCGGCCTTCTTGATGGCGGAGAGTTCGGTGCTGTCGTGGAAGAGTTCGCGGATCAGGGCGCGCTGCGCTTCGATGGTGCGGCCCTGCTCGACGATGAGCATGGTCATGAGGCCGTAGGAGATCAGGAAAAGAACGGTCAGAACGGGCAACCAGCCGTGCTTTTTGGGAGCGGTGGCCGCGGGAATCGCGGGATCGGCAGACGCCGGAATCGCGGATAGGGTCGGTACGGATTCGATCCCGAACAAAGTCGTCAAGTGACACCCCGGTCTTGCCTCGAGCGCGCAGGCACCCTCAAGAATTGCATCCTGGGAGCCAATGGCGAAGATATGGTTAAGCAATTGATATCACGGTGGTTAGCGGTCGATGGCTGGGAAGGCAAAGGTGGGCGATGTGCAACTCGATGCACATTATGAGCAAGCCGGATTGGTTCGAGGCATGACCGCAGCGGGCGATTCTTGGTCCCCAATCAATGAATTTGCTCGGGGGTGGGGCTGTGGAGCGGTGTGACCTTTTTGCGTATGACTTTGGTTACTCTGGTGACTTTCCCAAAACGGGAGCGAGCCCCTAAGATCATTCCACGAAGTTTTGTTTGCAGTCTAACTCCTCTGTCTCAGGGATCGTCATAATGCGGATGCGGCACGTTCTGATACTGTTTTTTCTTCTCTCAACTCTTCTTGGACCGGCAGGAACGGCCCAAGGTCAACAATCCTCGGCCTCGGCCGAAACCGCCCGCCGGATTGTACGGCAAACGCAGCCGGTTTATCCGGAGATGGCACGTAGGATGGGCCTCGGAGGCACCGTCAAGGTGGTTGCGGTCATCGCGGCGGACGGAGACGTGAAGTCGGTGGAACCGGTGGGCGGCAGCCCGCTGCTGATCAAAGCAGCAGAGGATGCCGTCGCCAAGTGGAAGTTCGCACCGGGAGCCGAGTCCAAGCAAACCGTGGAACTGCACTTCAATCCGTAGAGTTTCGCCTTTGCTGTCTCCGCGAACTCAGCGAGCTTTTCTCAGAGTACTCGGCGATTAACGGCTTTTCCTTCGTTAGAAATCAAAAGCTTTTAATCGCTGAGCACGCGGAGAAAAGCCGCCGAGTTCGCGGAGAAAATCCATTCAGTCAACAGCGATTGCTTAGGCGGCCTCCGGCAATTCACCTCGATTATTTGCCCAGGACCATTTTCGCGATGGTGGCGAGCTGCATGTTGGACGTGCCTTCGTAGATCTTCCCGATCTTGGCGTCGCGCCAGTATTTCTCGACGGGATAATCCTTGGTGAATCCATAGCCACCGTAGATTTCAATGGCTAGCGAAGTCACGCGCTCGGCGACCTGCGAGGCGAAGAGCTTGGTCATGGCGGCTTCTTTCACGAAGTTGACGCCGGCGTCTTTCATGCGGGCGCAGTTGTAGACCATGAGGCGCGCGGCCTCGATCTCGGTGGCCATCTGTGCGATCTGGAACTGGATGCCCTGAAACTCTGAGATAGCTTTGCCGAACTGCTTGCGCTCGACCGCGTACTTGCAAGCGAACTCCCATGCCCCGCGGGCCAGGCCGATCATCTGCGCGCCGATGCCGATGCGGCCTTCGTTCAAAGTCTCGATGGCGATCTTGTAGCCTTTGCCGGGCTCGCCCAGCACATTCTCTTTGGGCACGCGGCAGTCTTCCAGAATCAGTTCGCAGGTTGACGACGCGCGAATGCCGAGCTTGTCTTCTTTTTTCCCGACGGTGAATCCGGGGAAGTTCTTTTCTATGAGGAATGCCGTGATGCCTTTATATCCGGCGCTGGGATCGATGGAGGCAAAGAGCACGAACAGTCCAGCTTCTGTGGCGTTGGTGATCCACAGCTTGCGGCCGGTGAGAACGTACTCACTGCCTTTCAACATCGCGCGGGTCTGCAGGCCGAACGCGTCGGAACCCGAGCCAGCTTCGCTGAGGGCGTAGGCGCCCACAGTGTCCGCGGCCATTTTCGGCAAGTGGCGTTTCTTCTGATCTTCGGTGCCCCAGCGCAGCAGGGCGTTGTTGACCAGCGTGTTCTGCACGTCGACGATCACGCCGGAGGAAGCGTCGACCCGGGAGAGCTCTTCGACGGCCAAGATCGCCTCGAAGAACTTGGCGCCGCCTCCGCCGTACTGCTCGGGGATCTCGATGCCCATCAGGCCGAGCTGGAAAAAGTCCTGGATCAGGTCTTTGTCGAAGATGGCCTTCTCGTCCATCTCTTTAACCAGCGGACGGATTTTTTCGTCGGCGAATTGACGGATGTTGTCGCGGAAAAGAATTTCGTCTTCGGTGAGAGTGGTGAGAGGGGCGGGCGGCGGGGCTTGCAGCGTGGTCTCGGGCATGAGGACACCTTCAATTACTGAGATGGCAAACCGATGATTTTAACACTGTGGACGACGGGTGTTGTCTGAAAGCGATCGGTCGCTTGTGTGCTAACTTGAACGTCTCATTGATCGGATGAGGATGATCGCTACCACAATCGCAGCCATCAAGAGCAACAAGTGTTTGAGTGAAACGAGCAGGATCATAGAGATGTGCTCAAGTCGACTACCATAGCGTAACCGATCCCTCAACCGACTGGCTCATTTCGGGCGGGAATGAACCAGCTTCAGCCCGTCCGCTTGCAGGATGCGTTTGATCTGGCTGCGGGCGTGGACTGACCAGGGGCCGGAGGTGTCGAGCTTGACGTAGGCCTGCCAGTGTTTTAGCGCCTTGCGGGGCTCGCGGATCTTTTCGTAGGCCAGCGCGAGATTGTAGTGGGCGTCGGCGTAGGTGGGAGCGAGTTGCAGGGCGGTCTTGTAGGTCTGGATGGCTTCCTGCACGCGTCCGGTTTCGTCGAGCACGTTGCCCAGATCGAAGTAAGCCAGCGAGTAGCGCGGGTCGGCTTCAATGGCCTGGCGATAGTGGCGCTCGGCGAGAGAGAATTCCTGGCGGTTGTAGTAGAGCGTACCGAGGTTGATGTGCGCGGCCGCGTGCGTAGGTTGAATTGCGAGCACCTGATGGTAGGCGGCGATGGCGTCGGGCTGCGTGCTCGGATCTTCTTCCATCGCGATTCCGCGCGCAAACCAGGCCGCAACTTCGCTCTCGCGCGGACTGGGCTCGGACCTTGGCACTGGAGTTTGGGTCACCACTTTTTCGCGCTCGGAAAAATCCATGAGAAACTGGCCGGCAATCGGCTCCAGCAGTTTGCCCTGGTGACGAAAGGCGACGCGGTGCTTGGCCGTGGACAGTGCGCTGGCTTCGAGCAGCGGCTTCTCCACGCCCGAGGCCTGCTTGCGCATGGCGTCGAGCGACTGGCGAATGATGGCGGGACGCACGCTCATGGCGCACAGGTCGCGAACCTTTTTGATTTCCAGCAGATCGGAAAACGAGTAGGCTTCCGCAGACGTTACCAGGCCGTTCCGCTCCCAGTTGGCCAACTGGCGCGGCGTGACATGAAGAATCCTCAGCAGATCAGTTCGACTGTACACGGCAACACTCAAACGGCGACGCACAACTACCGTCGCGGACATTATCTGCAACTTGAGGCGGTTCGCGCAACTGGAAATCCTGTGAAAAGCTGTGGAGAACCTGGTTGATTTACATGCAGCGGAAATGGTGCAAAACAGCAGATTCCTCGCTGCGCTCGGAATGACAAGGGTCGAGGGACTAAGTTACGCGGAGACCAGGGCCGCCTGGTAGTCCTCGTAGGTGCCCTTGAAGTCGGTGATTTTGTGGTCGCTCTCGAAGTGCCAGATGCGGGTGGCGACTTCGTCGATCAGATCGTGATCGTGGGTCACGAGGAAAACCGTTCCCTGATAGCGCTGCAGGGAAATGTTCAGGGCGTTGATGGCTTCGAGGTCGAGGTGGTTGGTGGGCTCGTCGAGTACAAGCACGTTCGGCTTCTGAAGCATCAGCTTGCAGAAGAGCAGGCGCGCGGCTTCTCCGCCGGAGAGCACGCTGGTGGATTTCGTGGCATCGTCGCGCTGGAACAGCATCTGACCGAGGATTCCGCGAAGTTCTTCGGTGACGGCCGCGCCGTCCCACTGATGCAGCCACTCGATCGCGGTCGTGCCGCCTTCGATGAGGCTGCGGTGATCCTGCGCGAAGTAGCCGATGGAAGCTTCGTGTCCCCAGACGACTTTGCCGGAGTCGACGAAGGGGCCGTCGTAGCCGCTGGTCTTTCTCAACTCGGCTTCCGGCGTGGTCGGAGAATTCGCCAGCAGGGCGTTCAGCAGGGTCGTCTTCCCTGCTCCGTTGCGGCCCATGAGCGCGATGCGCTCGCCGCGAATGATGCTGGCGGTGAAGTCGCGAATGACCTGCTTGTCGTCGTACGCCTTGCCCAAGTGCTCGATTTCCAGAATGTGTTTGCCCGAGGGCCGCTTCTGTTCGAACTTGATGAACGGGCGTGCGATGTTTGAGCGGGCCAGTTCAGTAACTTGCAGGCGCTCGACTTCCTTGCGGCGCGACTGCACCTGGCTCGACCGGGTGCCGGCAGCGAAGCGCGCGATGAACTCGTTCAACTGCGAAATTTTCTTTTCGCGCTGCGCGTTCTGCGATTCGATCTGCGAGCGCACCTGCGTCTTGGCCACGACCATGTCGTCGTAGCTGCCCGTGTAGGTGATGATGGTCTCGTAGTCGATGTCGGCGATGTGGGTGCAGATGCTGTTCAGAAAATGGCGGTCGTGCGAGATGGCAATGACCACGCCGTCGTAGACATTGAGAAATCCCTGCAGCCAGTGGATGGAATCGAGATCAAGGTGGTTCGTAGGTTCATCGAGCAGCAGAGCCTGCGGATGGCCGAACAAAGCCTGGGCCAGCAGGACGCGGACTTTTTGTCCGCCCTGCAGTTCGCTCATTTTGCGAGTGTGCGCTTCGTCGGGAATGTCGAGACCTTGCAGCAGAATAGCCGCGTCGCTCTCGGCGGTGTAGCCGTCTTCTTCGCCGACGATGCCCTCGAGTTCGCCGAGCTTCATGCCGTCGGCATCGGTGATTTCGGACTTTTCGTAGATCGCGTCGCGTTCCTGCATGGCGGCCCACAGGCGCTTGTTGCCCATGATGACGGTGTCGATCGCGGAATAGGCGTCGAAGGCGAACTGATCCTGGCTCAGCACGCCAACCTTGCGGGGGCGCACGACTGTGCCTTTTTGCGGCTCGATCTCGCCGCTGAGCAGCTTCATGAACGTGGATTTGCCAGCGCCGTTGGGGCCGGTCAGGCCATAGCGTTTGCCCGGCGTAAACGCAGTGGAGACTTCATCGAACAGAATTTTGGCGCCGTAGCGCATGGACACATTGCTGACTGAAAGCATGGTTTCGTTGTAACTTCTTCAGGACCTGCGAGGAATTCCGCTTAAGACGGTGCGCAGCTGGAGTTAATAGAATACCATGCCGAGGCTCTATTTATGCGTCCCAGGGGTTGACGACGGTGGCGGAGATGTCACGAAAGTGCGTAACGTTACGCGTCGCAATCGCTGCCTGCCGTGCAACCACGATGCCGGCAATCATCGTGTTCCGCAGATCGCCGGGGCGGCCCGCGTTTTGCCGCGATGCCATCAGGTCGGCGGCCTGGCCCGCGGCAGTTTCGTCAAAGGAGGCCACGCGATGCTCGATCCTCTCGAGCAACGACTCGAATGCTTGCAGCAATTCAGTACGCCTTTTTCCGGCGGCCATGATCTGCAACCCGAATCTGATCTCGAAAACAGTGATCGAAGTGGTCCAGACAGAGGTGCGGGGTTGGCGGTTGAGCCATGCGACGACTGTCGGATCAGGTGCAACTTGTATCAGCGTGGAGAACACGTTCGTGTCGAGGACCATCATCGCCGATACTCTACTCGTCAAATGTGGGCGGCTTTATTGTGTAACCGCGCAATTCAGGGATATCGCTTGTAAGCCCCTTTCCGGCAAACAAGGCGGCGATTTCGGAGCCTAAACCTCCAGACGGTTGCTCAGGCTCGTGGGCTGCATTGCGCAGAATGTCGCGGACTTCTTCCTCCATGCTGCGGCCGTTGCGGCGGGCGCGGCGTTGCAGGCGAGTCTTTACGGCCTCTTCGAGCTTACGAACCACAATTTGCGCCATGGCCCCGCCTTTCCTTCGAGTGATATCATGATATCACTTCGGGCTGCCGGGCGCAAGACCGATCTACAGTGTGAGCGTGCTGCTTTCGTGCCTCGCACGGCTTAGTTGTGCTGGCTCGCGCTGGCTTCGACAAGTTGCTGGATTGGAGCGACCACCATCAGCAGCAAATCAGCCTGGCGCAGCTTGGCCTGCTCGATTGCTGCTAGTTGCTGCGTCTTCCAGGCGTCCGGTGCGCTCTGGCCTTTGTCGAGATAATCGAGCGCCTGTAGACCGGCCGCGCCTACAGCTGACAGATTCTGTGAAAGTGGCACATCTTCCTGCAGAAGAAATGTTTGCGCGAGCAAAGGATGCAGCCGGGCATCGTTGTCGCGCCAGGTTGCGAGCCACGCGCGGATTTGCGCTTCGGCGGCCTGGTCTTTATAGCCGCTTTGAACGTAAGTCTGCACGAGATCGCTGAAGTGGCGGGCGATTTCGCTCTCGGGATAAACCGCGTCGATCATACGCGTAAGAGGTGCGTGGAAATCGATAGGGCCCTTCGCGTCATCCCAGCGGTTGTAATCCTTGACCGGCTCGACGACGTCGGCGAGATTGCGCAGCACCGTGATGTCGGCGGTTCCAGCCATGCGATGCAGCATGTGCTGCCGCGCGGAACGGTGCGTCAGGCCGAGAAATTCGAGGTCGAGACTGACGGCGTTCATGCGCGCGTACATCGAGGCAACGTCGGTTGCATTCTGTGGCGACCATAAGCGCTCGGCGATAGCGGCGTTGCGCGGCCAGATGTGAGAGTCAATATTTTCGGGCGTGACCCACTCGGCCCACTGGCAGGACTCGCCGCCGAGGATGCTCTTTTGTTCTTCGGGGGTCAGGTTCGCCGCATCACCACTCATGGGATCGACGGCATAATGCCGGGCCGCGGGCCACATCAGGTCGAGGTAGTAGCCGAACGAAAGCAGGCCGCTGTAGCCCTGTTTGGCGGCCTCGGCCAGAGATTTCTGACCCCGCCACGACTGCACGATGATCGTCTTCGGCAAATCGGGATGCAGGATCTCGTCCCAGCCGACCATCGTCTTGTGGTTCTTCGCGACAATCTTCTGCAGCCGCTGATTGAAGTAGGCCTGCAGGTCCTGATTGTTCTTCATCCCATGCGCATGGATGAAGGCCTGAATGTTGGGGTTGGCGTCCCACTGCTTGCCGTCGACTTCGTCGCCTCCGATGTGGAAGTAGGGATCGGGAAAAAGCCTGGCCATTTCGGCGATGAACTTTTCCAGGAACTTGTAGGTCGTTTCGCGCGTTGGATCCATGATCGGATCGATGTACCCGGGGCCACCACCCTCGAGTGTGTAGGGGCCAGTGCCGCTCGACAGTTCGGGATATCCGAGGAACCACGATCGGCTGTGGCCGGGGATGTCGAACTCGGGCATTACGCGAACGCCGCGATCGTGCGCGTAGGCAATGAAATCACGAATTTCTTCCCGGGTGTAGAACATGCCGTCGGAGCCCGCGCCCGTCAGTTTGGGAAACACTTTGCTCTCGACGCGGAATCCCTGATCGTCGGACAGATGCCAGTGGAGGACGTTCAGTTTCACCGCGGCCATGCCGTCGATGTTGCGCTTGAGCACATCGATGGGGATGAAGTGGCGGCTGACGTCGATGAGCGTGCCGCGCCAGGGAAAGCGTGGTTGATCTTTGATAGTGACGACCGGAACGGCGAATCCGGTGGGAGTGATTTGCACGAGTTGGAGAAAAGTCTGCAGGCCGCGCATAACACCGAGCGTAGTTGGCGACGTGAGCTTTGCGCCGGAATCGGTGACAGTCAACTCATACGATTCGTCCTCGCCGAGTTTCTGCACAGCCTCGCGGCCGTGGTCAGCGCGGACTTGCAGCGTAGGCGCCGCGCCGGACTTGGGACGGAACGGGATTCCGGTTTGGCGGGAGAGCTGGGCTACGAACCGCTTCGCCTCGCCATCCAGCGAAGCATCGTGACTTCCCGTGACGGCGATCGAGAACAATTGATTGATCGGCAATTGTCCAGTACCGACCTGCACGCTGGCAGGCATGGGCATCAGGTTGAGTTGTGGTTGGGATTCAGCGGCGACGAAAGTGGCAAGCAGAAAAACTGCGGTCACGATGAGCGGGGTTCTCATGGCTGTCGGAAAGAATGTATCAGATTCGCGAGGCGAGTTGCCGGTCTCGCCGAGAGTGTGATTCTTTCCGCTCGGTCATCCTGAGCGAAGCTTTGGCTCGCGCGCAGCGCAGGCCAAACCGCAGTCGAAGGACCCCTGCAATGCAAGTCTCTACTCGGCCCTAAAGGAGTTCTCCCCTGGGGCGTCGTCACTAGGAACCGAGCAGGACTGCGCATCGTGAGGACTCCCTGATGCGCCACAGGCACTGCGGAGCGAGTAGGGATCCTTCGACTCCGCAGCCCGATTCGCTTCGCGCGAATCGGTCTTCTGCGCTCAGGATGACAGGTCTCAGATAGCCGCGAGAAACTTAGTGCCCGCCACCGAGCTCGCGCACAATCCCGCCAACGAACTGTTTGGCGTCGCCGAAGAGCATCAGCGTGCGGTCGAGATAGTACAGCGGGTTGTCGATGCCGGCGAAGCCGGGGCTCATGCCGCGCTTGATGACCATGACGGTGTGGGCTTTGTCGACGTCGAGGATGGGCATGCCGAAGATGGGGCTGGACTGGTCGGTGCGGGCGGCGGGATTGGTCACGTCGTTGGCGCCGATGATGAGGGCGACGTCGGTCTGGGGGAAGTCGCCGTTGATTTCTTCCATTTCGATGAGGCGGTCGTAGGGGATGTCGGCTTCGGCGAGCAGCACGTTCATGTGGCCGGGCATGCGTCCAGCGACCGGATGAATCGCGAAGCGGACTTCGACACCTTTTTTGGTGAGCATGTCGTAGAGTTCGCGTACTTTATGTTGCGCCTGCGCCACGGCCATGCCGTAGCCGGGGACGATCACGACCTTATTGGCTGCGGAGAGAATCGCGGCGGCTTCTTCGGGAGTGGCGCTGCGCACCGGCTTCGCTTCCTGTCCGGCGGCGGCTGAGGCCTGCACCTGGCCGAAGGCTCCGAAGAGGACGTTGGTGAAGGAACGGTTCATCGCTTTCGACATGATGATGGAGAGGATGAGGCCGGACGATCCGTCGAGGGCGCCGGCAATGATCAGGAGCTTCGAGTTGAGCACGAATCCCATGGCCGCTGCGGAGAGGCCGGCATAGGAATTCAATAGTGAGATCACGGTCGGCATGTCGGCGCCGCCGATCGGAATTACGAGCAGGACTCCGAAGATCAACGACACGCCGACAATAATCGGGAAAAATATTTTCGCCTCAGGGTGCAGCACGAGGTAGACCGAACTTCCGACCGCGACGAGGAACAGTAGAAGGTTGACGAGATTCTGTCCTTTATACGTGATGGGCCGCTGCGGCAGGATTTCCTGCAATTTTCCCGCGGCCATCAGACTTCCGGTAAAGGTCAGGCCGCCGAGGATGACTTCCATCGACAGCACCGACATCATGAACCTGGGAACGTTTGGAGTACGCAGATAAAATTCGGCGGTGCCGACCAGCGTGACGCAGAGTGCGCCGAAGGCGTGGCTGAGCGCGGTCCGCTGCGGGACCGCGGTCATCTGCACCATGCCCAGCGGGATGCCGATGCCTGAGCCCAGCACGAGGGCGATGATGATCCATTTGTAGTCGACGATGCCGTGATGCAGCAGCGTGCCGCCGATGGCCAGCACCATGCCGATTTCGCCGGCAAGAATTCCGTGGCGGGCGGTGGCAGGAGAACTCATCCACTTCAGCGAGAGAATGAACAGCGCGCTGGCGATGAGGTAAATAATTTCGATCAGGTACTGGCTTCCAGCAAACTCGGTCATGATTATGGCTCAGTATTATGCTCAGTTATTTCTTTACCGGACGGCTGGTCTTGAACATCCGCAGCATGCGGTCGGTGATGAGGAATCCGCCGACCACGTTGCTGGTGGCAGCCACGATGGCGATGACGCCGAGGACGGTCGCGAACGTGCTCTTCTTCTCGCCGACCAGGACAATGGCGCCGACCACCGCGATCGCGTCCAGGGCGTTGGTCAGCGACATCAGCGGCGTATGCAGCAGCGGCGAGACGTGGCGGATGACTTCGAATCCGATGAAGGCCGCCAGCATGAACACGAAAAGCGCGTCGATCAGGTTGGAACCCATGTGCTACTCCTAGTTCTCAGTTCTCAGTTCTCGGTTCTCAGTTCTCAGTTCCTTGTCATCCTGAGCGGAGTGGCTGCTTCGCGAAGCGGAGCAGCCACGGAGTCGAAGGACCCCTATCACGCTTACGGCGCCTCAACCGTGGCAAGGCGTTCTCACCATCGCCCAAAGCACCGTGAGAACTCCCCGCCGCGCACGAATGCTCCGCGGTGACATAGGGATCCTTCGACTGCGCGAGAGTTCGCTTTGCGAACTCTCGCTTCGCTCAGGATGACAAATCCCAAACTCTATCCGCCCGCCGCCGTCAGGGCCGGCATTTTAAAAAACTCACGCACTCTCGCGTTTACCACTTTTCCGCCGCTGGTGATCATGGTCTCGCGGATGATTTCATCCTGCAGGTTCAGTTGCAGCTTGCCGTCTTTCACCATATACAGCAGAAAAGTCGTCAGGTTGCGGGCGTACATCTGGCTGGCGTGGTAGGGGACGCTGGTGGCCAGGTTAATGGCGCCGATGATCGTCACTCCGTGCGCTATTACGGTTTCGCCGGTGCGCGTCAATTCGCAGTTGCCGCCGCGCTCGGCGGCGAGATCGACGATTACCGAGCCCGGGGCCATGCCTTTCACCATGTCGGCGGTGATCAGCACAGGCGACTTTTTGCCGGGGATGACGGCGGCAGTTATGACCACGTCACTTTCCGCGACGACTCGGGTCAGCAACTCGCGCTGGCGGGCGTAGAAAGTTTCGTCCTGCGCGGTGCCGTAGCCGCGGGCATCTTGGGCATTCTGGGCTTCGATGGGGAGTTCGACGAAGCGTCCACCCAGGCTCTGCACCTGCTCTTTGGCGGCAGGGCGCATATCGTAGGCGGAGGCCACGGCACCGAGACGGCGCGCGGTCGAGATAGCTTGCAGTCCGGCGACGCCGGCGCCGATGACGAACACGCGTGCGGGCGTGATGGTGCCGGCGGCGGTGGTCATCATAGGAAAAATTCGCGGCGAGGTTTCGGCGGCGAGCAGCGTGGCTTTGTAGCCGCAGATCGTGCCCATGGAGGAGAGGGCGTCCATGCTCTGGGCGCGCGTGGTGCGCGGCATGAGTTCGACGGAAAAAGCGGTCACGCCCGCTTGCGCGATCTGCTGAACGATTTCCGCGGAACCGAAGGGACGGAGGAATCCGATGATCGCCTGACCGCGGCGCATCAGCGGCAGATCGGCCTTGCCGGTGATGTCGTTCGATCCGTAGCACAGCACTTGCACAACAATGTCGGCGGCGCTGAAGACGGCGGCACGGTCGGGCACAATCTTCGCGCCCTTTTCTACGTACATCGCGTCCGGATAACCGGCCTGCTCGCCGGCCCGGGCCTCCACGATGACTTCGAGTCCCGCCTTGACGAGGTTGGGAACGGCGACGGGGACGAGAGCAACCCGGCGCTCTCCGGGATAACTTTCTTTGGGAACTCCGACGATCACGCGGCCTCACAAAAAGCGAACTGAAAACAGTAACAGATTGAGGTAGGAACTGGAAGGTGGCGGCGAGACGCCACCACGACAGCCGCGGGGACGGCGGCGCTACACGCCGAAGCGATAATGCCAGACTCGCGCCGCGCCGATCAGATTCGTGTCGTCTCCCAGCGAGGCGAGCGTGAGTTGGGTCTTCTCGGCGGGGACGAAGCGGCAGCCGCTGGTGATCACTTCCCTGATACGGTCGAGAAAAAGCGGCGCGCTTTTCATCACGCTGCCGCTGAGTACGATGGCGTCGGGCGTAAACAAGTTGATCAGGTTGGCGAGGCCGATACCGAGATAGTAGGCCTCATGTTCGACGGCCTGCTTCGCGACGGCGTCGCCTTGCTGCGCGAGGTCGCAGATTTTCTTCGCGGTGATGCCTTGGCGATGCGGGTAGTCCGCAGGTGCGTGGCTTTCGAGATACGCCACCATCGCGGGACCGGCGGCCAGCGACTCCCAGCAGCCGCGAAATCCGCAGGAACACTGCGGGCCGGCGGGATCGACGACGTGATGTCCGACTTCGGGGTGAGCGCCGTCGACGCCGCGATAGAGTTTCCCATCGAAAACCATTCCGCCGCCAATGCCGGTG
>DATHQJ010000064.1:0-6601 GCA_035482825.1 Binatus sp. (SeqCode)
TGCGTCCCCTTAGCTTTGAGCTCGTTGAGTTGCTCAGTCAGATAAGAGAGCGGATTGGTCCTGCTTGCCGTGGTCATTTCACGCCTCGGAACTTCTTTGCCGCGGATTCACGCGGATGAACGCTGATTTAACAACCAACGAATCAAATCTAATTTGTCATCCTGAGCGCGCCTTCCGCGCGAAGGATCCCTGCAACTCCTCTGCGTGAGCGCCGTTCTAATCCCAAGCCTTGGATTTATCCGCGTTGATCCGCGCAAATCCGTGGCGAAGAAGCTACCGCACGCCATTCGGATACACCAGAATCTTGCTCGCCTCGCCGGTCTTCAGCCGCTCCATCGCTTTGGAGAAATCCTTCATCGGGATGCGATCCGTAATCACGGGATGCAGATTCAGTTTGCCGCTCTTCAGCAGCGCCGTCATCTGGTACCAGGTCTGGTACATGCGCCGCCCGTTGATGCCCTGCACCGTGATGCCCTTGAAAATAATGTCCTCGGAAAAATTCAGCGAGATCGGCTTCGACGTCAGCCCGAGCAGAGAAATTCTCCCCCCGCGCCGCACAATGTCAAACGCCGTGCGAATCGAGTCCGGATGCCCCGCCATTTCCAGCACCACATCCACGCCCAGCCCGCCAGTCTTCTCCATCACTATCGCGTGCACATCTTCCTTCGCCGGATCCAAAACGTAATCGGCGTTCATCTCGCGCGCGACGCGAGCACGGTGCTCGTTGACTTCAATAGCAAACACCGATGTCGCGCCCACGGCCTTGGCCACCGCAATCGCGAACAGGCCGATCGGCCCGCAGCCCGTGACGGCCACGGTCTTGGCCGCGATCTCCCCCGCCAGCACCGTGTGTACCGCATTTCCCAGCGGATCGAGAATCGATGCGTACTCCTGCGGAATCGCAGGATCGAGTTTCCAGATATTCGATTCCGGAATCACCACGTACTCGGCAAACGCGCCGTCGGCGTCCACGCCAATGATTTTTACGTTCTGGCAAATGTGCGCTTCGCCGGTGCGGCACTGCAGGCACTTGCCGCAAGCCACATGCATCTCGGCGGAAACGAAGTCACCTTCCTTTACGCTCGTGACCTCGGCCCCGAACGCCGCGACTTCGCCGCAAAACTCATGCCCCGGAATCAGCGGCGGATGAATGCGGTTCTGCGCCCAGCGATCCCAGTTATAAATGTGCAGATCGGTTCCGCAAATCGACGCAACCTTCACTTTCACCAACACGTCGGTGCGCCCGAAGGCAGGAATCTTCACCTCACGAATCTCCGCGCCCGCCGCCGCCTCCGGCTTCACCACCGCCAGCATTGTTTCCGAAGTAATTGCCCCAGCCATAATTGCCACCTGCTAAGTTCGATGCCAAAACTGAATCAAACACAAAACGTTTGATTCTAGCACCGGCACCCGGTCCAGTAAGCACGTCGATTCACCCGCAATGCCGCAAACTCGCAAACCGCAGCTCCCATAACGGCATCGAAAGAACCGGCACCCTTCGAATGCTTTTGAACTGTGAGGTTGGAATCAGTGCGCACTCGGTTTCTTGCAACTCTGCTGCTCTACACCTGGGTTCTCTCCGCCGCGGCGGCGTCCCCGGTAGCGGTGCGTCATAAAGAAGGATTGCTTCACGGTTTCGTCGTACTGAGCACTCTCGACGGCACGCCCATCGCGGACGGCGATCTCACCGAGATTCCTCAGGGCAACAACATCACGAGCCGCCTGGACTTCCACTTCAAAGACGGTTCCCGACAGGAAGAAACCGTCCTCTTTTCACAACGCGGTTACTTCCGCCTGATCAGTTATCGCCTGGTGCAGAAAGGCCCGGCGTTCCACAACGACACGGAGTTGTCGATTGAGGCCGCTACCGGCCAGGTTACGGTCCAGTACAAGGACAACGACGGGAACGAGAAGACAGAGAAGGAGCGGCTCAAACTGCCGCCCGATCTCGCCAATGGTCTGGTCCTCACTTTCCTCAAGAATTTGGGACCCGACGCACCCCCCATCGAAGTATCGATGCTATTAGCCACTCCCAAGCCGCGCCTGGTGAAGCTCGCGATCAGCAGCCTGCCCAAAGATCCTTTCTCGCTGGTGGGATCGAGCCGGGAGGCTCTACATTACTCGATCAAAGTTAAAATCGGGGGAGTCGAGGGTTTGGTCGCACCGTGGCTGGGAAAGCAACCTCCCGATTCGCACGTCTGGATTCTTGACGGCGAATCTCCCACCTTCGTCAAGTCGGAGACCCTCTCCTACATCGGCGGCCCGATTTGGCGCACCGAACTGGTGGCACCAGTTTGGCCAAGGTCCGCGACCGCGGAATCAAAAAATGCGGGCGCAGAGAAACACTGATGCGCCCTCTTCCACAATCAGTAGATGCAGCCCCGTCCTCACGCCACGGCGAGTTGGATGATGGTTGCGTTCTCCGCCTGTGTCCTGTCGAGAGTTGCGCCAAGTCAGCCCTCAGCGCCAGTTTCGCGTCAGCAATTCACCCGGCGCCTGGTTGCCGCAGCCATCGAGCGCACGCACCATTCCGTGCGCAACGTGGAAGAGCGGCGCTTCAGCGCCGCGTAAGGCTCGAGCCCTGCAGGGCTTTAAGCCCCGGTCGATCGTTTTTCGGCGGAGCAACGGACCGCGACCACAGAGCTAAAGCCGTCTCCGAATTCATTCCCTCTCGCGGCCCTCGAAGGGCCGCTCTTCCACGGCCCTGAAGAAATCGGGGGGCAGCCACGGGCCCGACTTGCTGAGTGGCTCAAGACTTCTGCGCCTTCGGCGCCACCGTCTTGAATTCCTCCGATTTCCCCCGCGGAATGGACAGCGTCTTCCACTCGCTCGACCGCAAATGTTTCGCCAGAAAAACGATCTGCCCCACATGCGCCGCGTAGTGCGCAATCTGCCGGTTGATGGCCTGAAGCACGGTGTGCGGTTCGCCCCGAATGGTCACGGTCCGCATCACGTCTTCCGGCTTGAGCGCCTCGATTGCCGCGAAGACCCAGGCCCACCCTTCTTCCCACCACTTCATCACGTCAGCGCGAGTGGTCGACTGCCTGACTTCAAACTCGCGATCGCGGAAGCGATCCGGCTTCTCGCCGTCGCTGATAAGAAAGTCGGTGAAGCGCGAGCGCATATTCCCCGCCAGATGCTTGACCAGAATCGCAACCGCGTTCGACTCGGGATCGAGCGTGACGAAAAAGTCTTCCTCGCGCAGTTGCGCCATCGCACCCTCGCCCATGCGCTTGTGCCCGCGCATCTGCCGCCGCGCTTCCTCGAGATAGTGTGCCGCGAGATCGACTGCCATCTTTCTACTTCTCCAAAATCTCAAATCGCCGGGGTCGGCGGGGGCACAATCGGATAGGGCGCAACAACCGTAGTAGTCTGCGGTTCCAGTTCGAATTCAAAGCCGCCCATCCATTTGGCGAGCACGTTGTATAGAAAGGCGCCAATCGCTCCCGTCACAAATCCCATGGCGCCATAGATCAGCGGCATCAGAACGGCGAACGCGACGCCGAAAATTCCCATAAACGGCATCTTGTCCTGGCCTGCGAATGATCCCATGAGTCCGATCAGCAGAAACATCGGGGCAAAGATCAGTCCCAGGCAGCCATAGAGCAACCCCATGATCCTGGCGACCGACATGACTCCCACAGACTTGAGGATGTACATAAATTCTCTTCCTTTCCGATCAGATTCTTACATCGTGCCCCAACCCCCGCCCCCGGGAGTTTCAATCTTAATCCGTTCGCCACTCCGCAGACGCGTGCTGAACTTCGCCGGCATTTCATCGACCGACCCATCGCTGCGTGTGATGAAAGTCTTTCCCGGCGCGCCGTCCGCGCCACCGGACAATCCCCACGGCCCACGCGAGCGCCGGTCAGCGAGCAGAGTCACTTCGCAGTCCGTGAGCACTTCAATCTCGCGCACGATCCCGTCGCCGCCGCGAAATTCTCCCTCACCGCCGCTGCCCGCCCGCAGGGAATATCTTCTCACTCGCAGCGGATACGCATACTCCAGCGCCTCCGCCGGCGTGTTCAGCGAATTCGTCATGTGCGTGTGCACGCCCGAGACCCCAACTTTGCCGGGCCGCGCACCCATTCCGCCCGCGACGGTCTCGTAGTAGGCAAACGGCTCGCCTGTGTGCGGATCAACTCCGCCAATGGTCAGATTGTTCATCGTCCCCGCCGCCGCCGACGGAATGCGATCCGGAATGGCCTGCGCCAGCGCCCGCAGCACCACGTCGACAATGCGCTGCGAAGTTTCGACATTCCCTCCCGCCACCGCCGCCGGAGGCCGCGCGTTGACGATCGTCCCTTCCGGCGCAATCACCTCAATCGGACGCATCAACCCCGCCGCCGCCGGAACATCCTCCGCCAACAGGCAACGAAAAACATAAAAGCACGCCGAGAAGGTGATCGCCGCCACCGCATTCACACTCCCCTCCACCTGCGGATCGCTGCCAGTGAAATCGACCGTGACCATCCGCTTTGTAGCGCTGGCGTCCTCGCCGGCTGTCGCGACGGCACCTTGCCGTCGCTTCTCGCTCGCACCGCGAACTTTTACCGTTACTGCGATCCTCACCGCCCGCTCCCCAATCCCATCCCCATCCAGAAAATCCTCCGCCCGATACTCCCCCGCCGGCACGCTCCGCAAGAACGCCCGCATCAATTCCTCGGAATACTCCAGCAGATCGCCCGCCGCCCGCCGCGCCCGCTCCACACCACAACGCGCACAAACTTCGCGTAGTCGCTCCGCCCCCGTGTGACACGCCGCGAGCTGCGCCCCCAGGTCTCCCTCGCGTTCCTCCGGAGTGCGCACGTTGTTCAGCAGCAGGGCGAGCACATCCGCATTCATCGCGCCCCGCCGCATCAACTTCACCGGAGGAATTCGCACACCCTCCTGATAGATCTCGCGGCACAGCCCCATCGACCCCGGATAAGCCCCGCCCACATCCGCGTGATGCGCCCGCGAAGCCACATAAAAATCCGGACGGATGCGGCGCGGGCGCCCTCGCCCGCGCAGCTTGCCAGCGAGAGTTGACCCGGGTTTCTCCACATACACCGGCGCCACCAGAGTAATATCCGGCAGATGCGTCCCCCCACGAAACGGATCATTCAACATCACCATATCGCCAGCTTCCATCCCACCCGCATCAATCGCCGCCCGCACCGACATCGGCATCGATCCCAAATGCACCGGCATGTGGTCGCCCATGGCAATCACTTCCCCTGCGCCGTCAAACACCGCACACGAATAATCGCGCCGCTCTTTGATATTTGGAGAAAATGCCGTCCGCCGCAGAGCCGCCCCCATCTCCTCCGCAATGGAGTGATACAGGTTCTTGAAAATCTCCAGCTCAATCGGATCGCGCCGCGCACTTGACATGCAGCGCAGTGTACTACCAGTCGTTGGTCCTTCGCCAAAACCCGCAACCGCGATGCTCGTTTCCCTGAAGTTGCCAACGACCAACGACTAGCGGCCAACGACCGCGGCAAAGAAATCCGCACAGAAACGTAAAATTGTGTTGACACTTTGTTCACACTGCCGCAATATCTTGTGATATAGGACCTTCCCATACTATGAATAGGGTTGGTCTTTCAAGTACAAGGGCCATTTAGTCAACACCTTGGCAAGGGAAAATCGTTCAACGGAGGATCCTTCATGGCAACGAAAAAGAAGGCAAAAAAGAAGAAACATTAACCGTCAGCGAGGGCATACCTCGCTTAAAGATTTCTCACTGGCCTCTTAAGAGAAGCACCTCTTGAGGGGCTTTTCCTTTGTTCCTCAATCGACTCGACGTAAAGTAGCGCCTTCGACTTGGCGGCTGTCGCGACCGGCTCCCCCGCCGCACCGTGGCCAGTGTCTCTCCGAGTGAAATTCTTGTGATTCCGCCACACTCCAATGTGTCACAATAGGCAAGCCTGTCAGGGCAAGCCACGCGGCTTTCGCGCGTGATCGGGAACGAATGGCGCCGCGCAAGAAAAACCCGGTGAAGCACAAAGCGGACGAAGTCCTCATCCCCGACAAACTTTATTTTCGCATCGGCGAAGTGGCCACGCTGTGTCACCTGCCCGCCTACGTGCTGCGTTTCTGGGAGTCGGAATTTCCGCAATTGAAGCCGGTCAAGAGCAGCACCGGCCAGCGCATGTACCGCAAGCGCGACGTCGAAAGCGTCCTGCGCATCAAGCAACTACTCTACGAACAAGGGTTCACCATCTCCGGCGCGCGCCAGCAACTGCGCACGGAAAGCAAGTCCGACAAGTCGCAGACCGCGATTCCATTTCCGTCGAACTCCGCACACGAAATCCAGCACATCCGCCAGGGCCTGCGCGAAATCCTGAACCTGCTCAGCGTCCGCCGCACCGGATAAATCGCCCGCCGCACATCATTCAGCGATCTGGCAGTTGCCTAGGGTTTTTTCCCAGCCACCCACTCCGGCTTGAAATCCGAATTCGCCAGCCACTCCACCGGCTCGACCATGGACGCGATCGCCTGCTCGATATGTTTAAAGTCGACATGGGCGACATCGTCGCTGGGCCGGTGATAGTCGCGGTGCAGGCCGTAACTCGAAACCGTCTGCGCGACGATGCCGTGCCGAGCCAGCGCAAAA
>DATHQJ010000065.1:0-3066 GCA_035482825.1 Binatus sp. (SeqCode)
TAGGTCTTCCTGACACGGCGACCGTTGGTCGCCGCTGCTATGTAGGGTCACTTGCCATCGTGGCGGAATTGGCAGACGCGCATGGTTCAGGTCCATGTACTCGCAAGGGTGTGGGGGTTCGAGTCCCTTCGATGGCACCAAATGCACTACAGTCCGGCGCCGGAGGTCCTTCGCGCCGCATCGAACTTCGCGGCATCAAGCTTCTTTGCATCCATCAGGTCCGCGGGTTTCTGCCGGAGGGCGGGATTCCGATCTTCTTTCGCGGTGTGCCTGCGCCTCAGTGACTCCGTGCTGAATTGCCTTTAAGAAACAGTCCAGCTTTCCCGCCGCGTCCCTTCCGAACTACAATGCATTTCCAGCTTCCGGAGGCTGCCTCTTGCACTCGATCACCCGCCGCGCTCTTCGTCTCTTTTGTCTGCCCTCCCTGCTCATCCTTCTCTCCGCTTTCGCCGCGGCGCAAACCGCCGAGCAGAAAACGGCCCGCTACTTCGACTCCATCCGTAAACAGCCGCCATTGCTGCTGGCCTTCCTGCGCGAAATGCCCAAGGGCGGCGACCTGCACAACCATCTCGACGGCGCCATCTACGCCGAGGATCTCATCGACTTCGCCGTCTCCGACAATCTCTGTGTCGACCGCACTTCTTCGCGACTGCTGGCTCCACCCTGCGACGACTCTTGCGAAAAATATACGAACAAGCCCGCAGCCCGCTGCTCCTATGGCGACCACGTGCTCTACAACCAGATCATCGACGCCTGGTCGATGCGCAACTGGAAGCCCGGCGACGAATCCGGCCACGACCACTTCTTCGCCACCTTCGACAAGTTCGGCCTGGCTTCGCATCTGCACGCCGCCGAAGCCGTGGCCACAGTGATGAGCCGCGCCGGGCGCGACCATCTGCAGTATGTGGAATTCATGCACACTGCCGACGGCCTCGTATCCGCACAACTCGGCGCAAAAGTCGGCTACGACTCCGATTACGCGGCTTTCCGCAAGAAGTTGCTCGACGCTGGACTGAACGACATCGTCGCCAGTACTAGCAAAAAAGTCGCCGAGGACGACGCCCGCGCTCGAACCGAACTGAAATGTGGAACCCCAGAAGGCCAGCCGGCATGTAACGTCACCGTCCGTTATCTTTATCAAGTGCTGCGCGGCCTGCCGCGCGAGAGCGTGTTCGCACAAATGGTCCTGGGCTTCGAGCTAGCCATTTCCGATCCGCATTTCGTCGGCCTCAACCTTGTGATGCCCGAAGACTGGTATGTGCCGATTCACGATTTCAAAGAGCATATGGCGATGCTCGATTACCTGCACGGCGTTTATCCCAAAGTTCACATCGCCCTTCACGCCGGCGAGTTGGCCATGGGATTGGTAGAACCTGAAGATCTCGCCTTCCATATTCGTTCTTCCGTGGAGCAAGGCCACGCGGAGCGCATCGGCCACGGTGTTTCCGTAATGGACGAAAACCATCCCATCAGCCTGCTGAAAGAGCTGGCCGAACGCAACGTGCTGGTCGAAATCAGCCTCACGTCGAACGATCTGATTCTCGGCGTGAGTGGTGACGACCATCCTCTGCCGATCTATATGAAATATGGCGTGCCCGTTGCTCTCGCGAGCGACGACGAAGGCGTCTCCCGCTCTGACATGACGCACGAATATTTGCGCGCGGTTGAGACCTATAAGCTTTCGTATGAGGATTTGAAGCGCATGGCTCGCCAGAGTCTGGAGCACTGTTTCCTGCCGGGCGAAGGCCTGTGGTCTGCCACCAAGCCGGCATTCCACGTGGCGACGGTATGTGCAGGAAGTCCATTGGGCGGCGAGAATCTGACGGATTCCTGTCGACAATTCCTCGGTCACAACGAGAAAGCCCGCGAACAATGGGAACTCGAAGACCAGTTCAATGAATTTGAAAGCAAGTACTAGACAACCTGCTTCTCATGCGGGTGCCCCATTTCTCGCGTCTTTTGCGAGAAGTAGGGATCTGCGCTCAACAGAAATTCCAAATCCGTACCAACCAACGAAAGCATCGAGAACGGAATGCCCCGCAAACGTACACTGATCCCGTCGCCGCTCGCGTGGTCCATGCAGGCCGCGCCAGTTCCGCATCCCGCGCTGCCTGTGATTGCCGATCGTGGCGGAACGCAGCTGCGGACGCCCTTACCCGTTGCCATCGTCGACACCCGCGAGCAGAATCCGCTTTCCTTCCGCCGCTTCAAAGGATGGTTCGCCCGCATCGAGCACCGCGCCCTGCCGCTGGGCGATTATTCGGTCGTGGGCATGGAGAATTCCTGCGTGGTCGAGCGCAAAGACCTCGCCGACCTGATTCAATCGTTCACCACCAACCGCAGCGTCTTCATCAACCGCCTGCAACGCATGAGCCGTCTGCCGCACAGCCTACTGGTCGTCACTGCGCCTCTCAGCGAAATCAAAACCGAATATCCCTACCGCGGCGCGAATCCAAACCGCATCACGCAATCGCTGATCGCCGTGCTCGCGGGCCTGCGCCTGCCCTTCATCTGCACCGAGACCCACGAACTCGGCGAGGAAGTCGTGGCGTCTTATCTCTACCAGACATTTCTGTATGATTGGCTGGAACAGAACGGCCACGGCCGTTACCTGGCCGACGGCGATTTGTAATCCGACATGACCGATCCCTTCACCCAGGCCGAAACCGCCGCGCAACTCGTCCTGACCCGCACGCCTCTGCGTCCGCGCATCGCCCTCGTCCTCGGCTCCGGCCTGGGCGGTTTTGCCGATTCGCTCACCGACGCGACTCGCGTCCCCTACGCCGAAATTCCTGCTTTCCCGCAGTCCACTGCCATCGGCCATGCCGGGCAAATGGTCATCGGCAAAGCCGGCAACGTCCCGGTCGCCGCCATGCAGGGACGCGTCCATCTCTACGAAGGCTATTCCGCGCAGCAAGTCACGTTCCCCGTCCGTGTTTTCGGACGCATGGGCATCCGCGCCGTAATCCTCACCAACGCCGCCGGAGGAATCAACCTCAGCTACTCGCAAGGCGCGCTGGTCCTGATTCGCGATCACATCAATCTACAGGGAGAGAATCCCCTGGT
>DATHQJ010000066.1:0-25881 GCA_035482825.1 Binatus sp. (SeqCode)
TGCGTATGGCAACAGCTTTCGCAGCGTTCTGGTGCATGGATTCGACGCGTTCGGTAAGGGCGCTGTTATCTGCTGGCCGCAGCAGACCAGCGAGCAGCCGGGGGGACAGCGCGCCGGGAAGAAGGTTGTCCTGGAGCAGGCCGATCTGGATATGGTGAAGCAGACGGCTCCGCTGGTGAAGCATGTGTGCCTTGAGACGGTGCGGCGGCCGGGAATTTCTTATGGCGATCGCCTGGTGGGGACGGCGCCGGTGCGTGGGGTTTGTCCGGAATATGGCGAGATGCGGAATGAAGTGCCGTCGGAGGGGCGGTGGATTAACGCTGAGGATGAAATGGAACGGCGGCGCGTGATTTTTCTGGGCGGGCGGCTGAAGGAAGAATTGTTCAGCGGGCGTCCGGCGGTGGGGGAGACGGTTGAAGTGTCCGGCGTGCGCTTCACCGTGATCGGCATCATGGCGAGGAAGATTCAGTTGAGTAACTATTTTTCCAGCGACGACGAGTCGTCGTGGATTCCATATTCGGCGGCGGGGGATTTGTGGAACACGCGTTATGCGGCGGTGATGGTGTTTGAGCCCATCGCACCGCAGTTCGAGAAGAAGGCAATGGCGCAGGTGCTGGCCGCGCTGGCGACGCGGCAGAATTTTTCGCCGACCGATCCGAAAGCGTTGCAGATGTTTGGGCGCGATGAATTTCGTCCGGTCATTGATGCGTTGACGATTGGGCTGCAGGTGCTGCTGACCTTCATCGGCACCCTGACTCTTGGGATCGGTGGGGTGGGCGTGATGAACATCATGCTGGTTTCGGTGGACGAGCGCATACGCGAGATCGGCCTGCGGCGGGCGCTGGGAGCGCGCAAGCGGCACATCAAACTGCAATTCCTGGCGGAGACGCTGCTCATCATGCTGATCGGCGGGGCCATCGGAGTGTTGTTGTCGTATGTGATCGCGTGGTCGGTGGGGACGCTGCCCATGATGGGGCCGCTGTTTGAGGACGATTCCGGGCAGGGGGATATTCATCTGCGAATTTCTATGATGACGGTGTTTCTTTCCGGCATGGTGTTGCTCGTGGTGGGCGTGATCAGCGGAATGGTGCCGGCGATGCGGGCGTCGAAGCTGGATCCGGTGGAAGCGCTGCGGTATGAGTAGGGCTCAAAGTCAAAAGATTTTAACCGCTGAGAACGCGGAGTGAGGCCGCAGAGTTCGCGGGAGAAAATCAAATCGAGCTGCTAACTGCTGCCGCGGCGACTGACCAGCCAGAAAAATATCATTCCGGCGCGCATTGATTCTTCGCGGATCGGTCTCGCGACTTGCTTCATGCGCGCGGTTCGCAGTACCTTGCTGCTGTACCATCCTTGCCGAGGTGCAGCTTGCCGATTTCCGCAGTGGAGACAATCACGCTTGCCTTTCAGCACACCAAGAAGCAACTGGTAGGGCCGTTTCGCTTCTGGCAGTGGACTCGGCTGGCGGCGGTGGGGCTGCTGGCGGGCGAGATGGGCTCGAACGGCTGCAACATTCCCGGCGGCAACTACAACTTTCCGCAACAGTCCGGTGGGACCAAGCATCTGCTGGGGCAACATCTTCTTGAACAAGACTGGCCCAAGATCGATCCCGCGATTTTGGGTGGACTGATCGCGATTCTAGTGGTCTCCGGTCTGGTGTTCGCGATCGTGATGACGTACGTCAGCAGCGTGATGCGGTTCATTCTCTTCGACTCGGTGTTGGCCAAGGAATGTCACATCCGGCAAGGATGGGGGCGCAGGCAGGGCGCAGGGTGGAAATATTTCTTGTGGCAGTTGGGCTACCTGCTGGTCTTACTGGCCGGGATGGTCGTGCTGCTTGGCATTCCGGCGGGCATTGCGTTTGCTTTGGGGTGGTTTAGGGCGGCCAGCGATCATGTATTGGGGTTGGTGCTGATGGGAACGGTGGTGTTTTTCCTGCTGGCGATTTTCCTGGTGGCGGCGGCTGTGATTCAGGTGCTGACCAAAGATTTTGTGGTGCCGCAGATGGCGCTGGAGGACATCGGGGCCATGGAAGGCTGGAGGCGGTTGTGGCCGATGATGCTGGCGGAGAAGGGGGGCTATGCCGTTTATGTGCTGATGAAAATCGTGCTGGCGATCGGGGCTGGCATCGTCATCGGGATTGTTACGCTGATTCTGGCCCTGGTGGTGGCGATCCCGACTGCTCTTTTGTCGATCGTTGCGATCCTCACGGGGAAGACTGCAGGGTTGACGTGGAATGCTGCCACGATCACGCTGGCGGTGGTGGTGGGGTGCATTCTGTTCGCGGCTTTCATGTATTTGATGGCGCTGATTTCCGTGCCAGCGATTGTGTTCTTCCCAGCGTATGCAATTTATTTCTTTGCGCCGCGGTATCGGGCGTTGAGCCTGGCGCTGTATCCGCCGGCAGCGGCTCTCGGCTCCGGCGTTGGTGGATCCCCTCTGATTCCAGAGACTAGCGGCTAGAGAGCGCCTCGCTGCGCGAGGTGGACAGCCGGGGGCGGCCGTCCCACATCATTCTTTATTCTTTATTCTTTTCGTGCCCAGGCTTCGCTGGCTATTTCTTTCTGGCGCCTGCGAAGTGGGAACGTTTTTGATCGCAGCGGACAGCAGATTCCTCGGTTGCCGTCGCGTTCGCTCCGGCTGCGCTCGGAATGACAGAAAGATAGCGGAATTGAAACGTACGACGCAGGGAACTCCGTCGGCGGCTTGGGTGTCTGATGTTGCAGACGCGCGCGTGGCCGACAGGAGCGAACTTCGATGGCGTTTGCAATGGGAGGCGGAGGTGCGCGCGGACCGCAGATTAATGTCACGCCGCTGATCGACGTGCTGCTGACTTTGATCGTCATGTTCATGCTGGTGGTGTCGATGGACACGGAGCACGGGGAGAAAGTGCAGATTCCGGAGCCGCCCAAAGATCAGAAGTCCGTACCTGAGCCCGAAGGCACGGTGGTGATCCAGGTGGTGTGGACCGTGAAGGATGCGCTGCCAGGGGTGAAGATCAATCGCGAAGATGTGCGCTGGGAGGATTTGGAGTTACGGCTGGCGCAGATTTATTTGAAGCGCGGAGAGAGGGTAGCGTTCGTTCGCGGCGATGCGGACGTGGACTTTCTGTACATCGCTGACGTGATCGATCGGGCGCATCGGGCGGGAGTGCAACGGATTGGATTGTTGACACAGGGGCGGGAAGTGGTAGGGGAGTGAGTGCCCTGGCCCCGTGGTGGGAGGGCGTGGTTACTGCGGTGATCTTCTATTAAGCGTATGGTCTGCTGAAATGAAGTCAGAGTCGGGTGCGCCATGCCGCGAAAACCTCGAATATCGCCAAGACTTTTCAGTGACTTCAACACGCTACAGTTCGCGAGCGTTATGGCGATGGTGGTGTTCGTGTTGCTGCTTGTGTTCATGACGATAACGCCAGGCCACCCCAGAGTCAGCGCCGACTTGCCCAAGGTAGAGCATCCCATCGCAATGCCTGGGGCAAATCGCGAGGACGCGATGAAGGTTACGGTCACGCGCGACGGCCAAGTATTCTTCGACACTGACAGAGTCGACCCGATCCATTTGCCGGAGAGGATTGCGGATCACTTGAAAGATCGCGGCGTGGAACGCAAGGTCTATATCGTTGCCGACATGCGCGCGCGGTGGGGCGCCGTCAAGGTGGTGCTGGAGGGGGTGCGTTCCGCTGGAATTATCAGAGTTGCATTCCTGGCCGATCAGGGGGCCCCGATCCGCACGCGTTAGGAGCAAGAGCCGGGCCTTGGCCGGTGGACAGCCGAGGGCGGCTGTCCCTACATAAACCTTCTCACTCTAGGAATTCCTTGCTCGGTTCTTGATCCAGATGGGGGTGCCGACGAAGCCGAAGGCTTCGCGGATCTGATTTTCCAGGAAGCGCTGGTAGGAGAAGTGCAGTTTCACGGCGCGGTTAGTGAAGAGTACGAAGGTTGGCGGGGCGACCGAGGCCTGCGTCATGTAGAGAATCTTGACGCGCGATTTCATGGGGACAGAGGCGCGTTCGAAGTCGACCTTTTCGATGAAGCGGTTCATTTGGCTGGTGGTGACGCGCTTGCGGCGTTCGGTGGCGACTTCTTCGAGCAAGGGAAAAATCTTTTCGGTGCCTTTGCCGCTCTGGGCGGAGATGAATACGATGGGGGCGTAGTTCAGGAATTTTAGTTCGTAGCGCAGGCGTTCTTCATAGGCGTCGCGGTCGCCGGGGCGCTTGCTTTCGCGCATGCGTTCGGATTTTGTCGGGCGCGCGGGTTTCTCTTTTCCACTAATTACTAAATCCCATTTGTTGACGACGATGATGAGAGAGCGTCCGCTCTCGTGGGCGAGGCCGGCGATGGAGGCGTCGAGCTGGCTGACGCCTTCGGTGGCATCGATAACCAGCAGCGCGATGTCGGCGCCCTCGAGATGTTTGCGCGCCATTACGACGGAAAGTTTTTCGGCCATCAAGTGGGTCTTGCCTTTGCGGCGGATTCCGGCGGTGTCGATGAAGCGGAAGCGGCGTCCGTTGTGCTCGACGATTTCGTCGACGGCGTCGCGCGTGGTGCCGGGGATGGGCGAGACAATGGCGCGGTCGGAGGAGGTCAGGCAGTTGAGCAGCGTGGATTTGCCGACGTTGGGATGGCCGATGATGGCGACTTTGGTTTCGAAGTCGGTCCCTTCGCTCGGCTCAGGGCGGGCTAAGAACGATCGTTGGTCGTCGGTCGTTGGCGGTTCGCCGTCTTCAGTGGGCTCCGGGAATGACTCTAAATGCTTTCGGCTGCGCGGGCGGGGCGCCCGCGCCACAGCCGGCGGGACGCCGGCGCTACTTTCTTGCGAGCTACTTTCATCGGGCGGGGCTGGAGGAAGGACTTCCAGGATTGCATCGAACAGATCGTCGATGCCGCGGCCGTGTTCGGCGGAAATGGGAAACATCTTTGGGATGCCGAGGCGATGGAAGTCGTTGATCAGCGACGATTGTTTTTCGCTGTCGACTTTGTTGACGGCGAGGAACAACGGGCGGTTTGACTTGCGCAGCAGGCGCACCAGTTCGAGGTCGGGGCCGGCGAGTTCGGTGCGTCCGTCGACGACCATGATGATGGCGGCGGCTTCGTCGAGGGCAACGCGGGCCTGGCGATAAATCTCCGACGGGATTAAATCTTTTTCTTCGGGCAGGATGCCGCCGGTATCGACGATCCGCAAGCGGCGGCCTTCCCACTCCGCATCGCCGTACAATCGGTCGCGCGTTATGCCGGGCTCGTCGCCGACGATGGCGCGGCGCGAGCCCACGACGCGGTTGAAGAGTGTGGACTTGCCTACGTTGGGGCGTCCCACGATAGCGATGGTGGGGATGCCGGCGGCGGTGGTGGCGAGAGTGCTGGTCGAATTGTAGGTGGGCTGAGTCAAAACATTTCCGATAAGGAAGCGCGCCAAACGCGCGATCTAACATTCTCGCAGAGAACGCGAGAATGTTCGCGCGGCGCGCTCAGATCCTTCGGTGACGAACCGCTGTCGCCTCAGGATGACAAATTGGTGTGGGGACAGCCGCGCTCGGCTGTCTCCACATGAGCTTATCTGCTGCTGGCGGGTGGAACTCGTATTATAGAGTCTCCGTGGCATCCACGACTTCAAATCGGTCTACTCGCAACGGCAAGGACGCTTCGCTGCAGCAATTCTTTGGCCCGGGCGGAGTGCTGTCGCGGACGCATCCTGCGTATGAATTTCGGCGCGGACAGCTGCAGATGGCACAGGCGGTCGAGCAGGCGCTCGAAGAAAAGCGGCACTTGATCGTGGAAGCGGGCACGGGCACGGGGAAGACGCTGGCCTACCTGATGCCGGTGATTCGGTCAGGGAAACGCGTGATCATTTCGACCGGAACGAAGAATTTGCAGGAGCAGCTTTTTTATAAGGACGTGCCGTTTCTGGAGCAGGCGCTGTATGGTGGCGGCGAACAGCAGGTTTCTCGCTCCGCTCGAAATGACAAAGAGAGTGCGGGACGGCTCTCGGTTTGTTACATGAAGGGGCGTAACAATTATTTGTGCCGCAAGAAACTTTATGACTTGACGGATCAGCCCGTGCTGAGCGGGCTGGAAGAGATCGAGCAGTATCGCGCCATCGCGGCCTGGGAGAAGGCGACCAGCACCGGCGACCGCGCGGAGTTGGCGGAATTACCCGAGGCGAGCTTGCTTTGGCACAAACTGGATGCGCGGGCCGACGCGTGTATTGGGCAGAAGTGCAGCGAGTTTGAACGCTGTTTTATTACCGAGATGCGACGCAAGGCGATGGAGAGCGACATCGTCATCGTCAACCATCATCTGTTTTTTGCCGACCTCGCCATTAAATTGCAGGCGGATGGAGCGCCCGACGCGGGTATTCTGCCGGAAGCGGCAGCGGTAATTTTTGATGAGGCCCACGAACTTGAGGATGTTGCCGGAAATTATTTCGGCATCTCGATCAGCAATCTGCGGATGGAAGATCTGGCGCGGGACGTTGAAGGTTCGCTGCAACGCAACCGCATGCTTTCGGCTTCGCTGTCGGGGGCCCTCGGAAGTTTGCGGGAGCGCTCGCAATTCTTCTTCTCGCTGTTGCCTCCGGGAGACGGACGGTTTGCATTCGATACGCGCCGCGAATTTCTGGAGGAAAACGGAGAGGAGTTCGTTGGGCTGAATCAGGCACTGACGCGGCTGGCGGGAGAGCTTGAAGGCTTGCCGCAGAAGCCGGAGGAAGTTTTCCAGTTTGTGCGGCGGGCGCAGGAGATTCAGGCGCAGCTGGGGTACGCGCTGGAGTCGGAAGATCGCAATACGGTGTTTTGGATTGAGCGGCGGGGCGGGCGTTGGGGAGCGCGCGGCTCGGATGCGGCTTCTGGAGGCGTGGGCCGGGGAAGACAGAATGTGTTTCTCCAGGCGACGCCGATTGATGTTGGCCCCATCCTGCGTGAGTATCTTTGGTCGAAGCTGGAGTGCGCCGTGCTGACCTCGGCGACGCTGGCTGTGGGAGGAGGGTTTGAGTACATCCGCCAGCGGCTGGGGCTGGAGCATCCGCGCGAGGCGGTGCTGGCGTCACATTTCGATTATGAAAGTCAGGCGCTGTTTTATGTGCCGCCGGACTTGCCCGATCCGCGGACGCCACAGTTTGCGGCGATTGCCGCGGAACGGATTCGCAAGCTGCTCGAACTCACGCGCGGGCGGGCGTTTGTTCTTTTCACGAGTTACGCGCAGATGAATCAGATTTACCAGCAACTGCTGGGCGTGCTGGACTATCCCATGCTGAGGCAGGGGGATGCGCCGAAGAGCGCGCTGCTCGAGGAGTTCCGGCTGACTCCGAACGCGGTGCTGTTCGCGACGTCTTCATTCTGGCAGGGTGTGGACGTGCAGGGCGAGCAACTGAGTTGCGTGATTATTGATCGGTTGCCGTTTGCGGTGCCGAGCGATCCGGTGGTGGCGGCGCGGGTGAAGGCGATTGATGCTGAGGGCGGGAATGCGTTTTTCGATTATCAGGTGCCGGCGGCGGTGATCACGCTGAAGCAGGGATTTGGAAGGTTGATCCGGTCGCTGCATGACCGCGGACTGCTGGTGCTGCTCGACAACCGGATTCTGAAGAAGCAGTACGGGCGGGTGTTTGTGGAGAGTTTGCCGAAGTACAAACGGACTACGGACTTGAAGGTGGTGGAGGAGTGGTTCGGAGCGGGGTCTGCGTAATCGTGAGGGGCAATCGGGATCGCGAAGATTATGCATTTTCAAGCAACCGCATCCCGGCGGTCGCGGCGCGTTTGTCGAAGGTTACGGTATAGAGGCATTCTGCTGCGACGCCAGAGCGTTCAATTAGGTAGTCAGAGAATCCGGCATTGCCAGTCTTGAATTTTCGCAAGGCTTGCCACACTATCTCTGAGTTCTCGACCAGCAATGCGTCACTGCGCAACAGGTTTTCGAGAACGATCTCCAGTTCGCTCTTTTCAAAGCTGTACAGCGACTTGAGCACCCAACTCAGTTCAACGATCACGACCAACGACACGAACCCCGGAGAAGCGGAAGATAGCGACCCCATTAGCTTGATTGCCGCGGGGGTTTGCGCCGGGTCGTCGTGAGTAAGAAAGCGGACGAGGATGTTGGTGTCGAGTCCGATCATGTTAGGACGTCATTGGGGCGGTGGAACGAGCATTGGACGATCACAAGGATTCGGCTGCGCCTTTGGCGATCGCCTCATCCATTTCCTCGATGGTGGCCGCCGTTTTCCGCCTTCCCTTAAATCGTCCGTTCAATTCCTGAAGGGATCGGGTGGCGGGGATGATTACGAACTGCCCTTTCTCGACCTCGACGAATTCGATGCGGTCTCCGGAATCGACGCCCAAAGCAGCCCGCACTCGGACAGGAATGGTTATCTGTCCCTTGGAAGTGATTGTTGCGGCGGCCATACGAATCCTTTCTAGATAATATATTCCTTACTTTATAGTAAGGCTATTTGATTGTCAAATCCGGCACGGCAGTTATCCTAAGAATAGGCTGTATCAATCCTGTTATCAGTTATTTATCCGCTATCACTCCCACCACAATTCCCGACGGCTCGGCTTTCGTGTGATACACGCGCTCGGTGGCTTTCACGAAATCCGCGGGCTTCGCCTCGGGGATGTTGACGAAGGTTTGCGGGTTGCGGTCGGTGAGGGGGAACCATGAGCTCTGGATTTGCACCATGATGCGATGGCCGCGGCGGAAGGTGTGGTTGATGTCCTGGAACGTGGCGTTGATCTCTTCCACCTTTCCGGGCGTGAACGGCTCGGGCTTTTCGAAGCTGTGACGGAATTTTCCGCGGAAGGGCTCGCCGCGGACTAGCTGTTGATATCCACCCATCGAGAACGATGGAGCGGAAACGTCTTTACGGGGCTTGTCGCGGTCTTCGGGGCGGGGGGCGTCTTGTTTGCTGTCGGGGTAATCGGTGGGATACACGTCGATCAGCTTCACATCGAAATCGGAATCCGTGCCGCTGGTGGAGACGAAAAGCTTGGGCGAAATCGGTCCGGCCATGGTTACGTCTTCCTGCAGTACCGGCGTCTCATAAACCGCAACGTCGGTGCGGCTGTCGGCGAAGCGCTGGTCGGAGAGCATGTATTCCTGGGGCACGTTCAGCGCGGCGTAGTTCACGAAGGGCACGGGCTTATTGGGATCGCTTATGTATTCATCGTAGGACGGAGACTCGGCAGCTGGTGGATCGAAGGAAAGCCCGCCGTTGGCGTGGAAGTACAGAGTTTTGGGCTCGGCATTTTTCGGTGGCCACGCCGAGTATTGACGCCACACATTGCTGCCGGTTTCGAAGACGTAGGCTTTCGGAAGCTTGGCGTCGCTGGCGCCTTTCAGGTACTGCTCGAAGAACGGGAACAGAATATTCTTGCGGTAGTACTCGCCAGTGTTCGAGGCAAATTCTACGCGGCCGAGATGTTGACCGTCATAGCGGGCCCATCCGCCGTGCACCCAGGGTCCGACTACGAGGGCGTTGAAGATTCCGGAATTATTTTTGTCGATGGCGTGGAAGGTGGAGAACGGGCCCTGCAGATCCTCGGCGTCGAACCATCCGCCGACGGTCAGGACGGCGCAGTGGATGTTCTTCATGTGCGGCGCCAGATTGCGGGCTTTCCAGTAATCGTCGTAGGTATTGTGTTTCACCTGGTCGTCCCAGAGGGCGCTCTTGCCATCGAGATATTTGTTCAGATTCGACAGAGGACCGGCCTGCAGATAGAAGTCGTAGGAATCTTTCGTGCCCCAGTCGAAGGAAGCGTTCGATTTTGGCGGGAGCTGGGGATTATCCTGGGGCTTGAATACAACATAGAAACCGAAGTTGGCGTCGAGCATGAATGCGCCGCCATGGTAGGCGTCGTCGCCCATGAAGAGGTCAGTCATGGGCGCCTGCGGGGACGCGGCTTTCAGCGCGGGATGCGAGTCGATGATGCTGGCGGAGGTGAAGAATCCGGGATACGAAATTCCCCAGATTCCGGCATTGCCATTGTTGTTGGGCACGTTCTTGAGCAGCCAGTCAATGGTGTCGTAGAGGTCGGTGCTGTCATCAACATCCTGCTTGGACTTCTTGTTGTCGATGTGGGGACGCATCTCGACGAATTGGCCTTCGGACATGTAGCGGCCGCGTACGTCCTGGTTGACGAAGATGTATCCGGCCTTGTCGAAGTCCGGTGAAGGGCCGAGTTGAGTGCGGTACAGATCGACGCCGTAGGGGCCGACGCTGTAGGGCGTGCGGTTGATCAGGAACGGATAAGAGCGCGAGCTGTCTTTGGGCACGTAAATGGAGGTGAACAGGTGAACCCCATCGCGCATTGCGATCCGGTACTCGTACTTGGTGTAGTGTTCTTTGACGTCGAACTCAGGTGCGTCAGGGCGGTTCTGGGCGGAGAGAACCGCCGTGAGAGTTAGGACGAATAGAACGAGGATTGAGTATGTTCGACGCAGCATGAGTGCTCCTTGGAATGTAAGGCCGAATAGGCAAGCTACAGTTCGGCGGGGAAGGGAGTCAAGAGCGGTCGAGCTTCGCTCGACCCCTTCGGCTTCGCCGAAGGGGCGGCTGTCCCCACATAAAGATTTCCCGAGGGGCCAGCGTTCGCACTGGCGTTTCAGCGCCACGAATCGGGCGGTACAATAGATGGTTGGTAATATGGCGCAGGCCGCCTGTATACAGGCCAGGGCTGCCGGGGGATCATGTTCGAAGTCACGGTGGAAGATACGTTCGCGGCGGGCCATTACCTGCGCAACTACAAGGGGAAGTGCGAGAATCCGCACGGGCACAATTATAAGATCCGGGTCACGCTGGCGGGGATGGAATTGGACAAGGCTGGCCTGCTGCTCGATTTCAAAGATCTGCGGGAGGTGATGAGGCACGTCATCGAGCGCCTCGACCACCAGATGATCAACGAAATCGAGCCGTTTACCGTGATCAATCCGTCAGCGGAGAATCTGGCGAAGTATTTCTACGACGAGTCAAACACCAAGCTGCAGGCGGTGAGCAGCGGGCGGGTGCGGGTGAAGGACGTTACCGTGTTTGAGACCGACACCACCACCGCCAAGTATTCGGAATAGGTGTCCGCAGTCCTGATGCGCGGGCGGGAACGCCCCCGCGACAGCCGCCGGGGACGGCGGCGCTACTCGAAACAGCGCTACCATGCAGATTACGGAAATCTATAAATCATTGCAGGGTGAGTCTACCTATGCGGGCTTGCCTTGCGTATTCGTGCGTCTCACGGGATGCAATCTGCGGTGTTCCTGGTGCGACAGCGAGTACACATTTCAGGGCGGGCGCAAGATGGCCGTCGAAGCGGTTGTGGACGAGGTTTCGCGCCTGAGTCCCGGCGGCGGCCTGGTCGAGATCACGGGCGGGGAGCCCATGCTGCAGGAGCGCGAAGTCGTTCCCCTGATGCAGCATCTTCTGAATGACGGTTACCAGGTTCTGCTTGAGACCAGCGGAGAGCGGCCACTGGAGCGGGTTCCAGCCGGGGTGGTCAAGATCGTCGACGTGAAATGCCCAGACTCGGGCGAGGGCGATACTTTTTGCCAGGAAAATCTTGAGGCCTTGCTTCCTCATGACGAAATCAAATTCGTCCTGAGCAGCCGGATCGACTACGAGTTTGCCCGGGAGTTCACGCGGCGGCACAATCTGGCGGAGCGGGTGAACGCGGTCCTGTTCTCTCCGGCATTTCGCAAAGACGCGACCGGCGCCCGCGACAGCTCGCATTGCCTGCTCGACCCGCAGGAACTGGCGGAGTGGATGCTTGCCGACAACGTTTCCGCCCGTCTCGGTATGCAGTTGCACAAGTTCATTTGGGATCCGGCGGTGAAGGGGGTTTAAAAAATTGCTGATTGCTGATTGTGATTGAAATTCAAAGACGGCGCTTTTGACTTTCAATCGACAATCGACAATCAGCTATCGTTCTTGATGCCAGCTGCGAAGCAATCCCGCGCGGTGGTCCTGCTCAGTGGAGGCATGGACTCCTGCGTCTGCGCCGCTTTAGCAGCACGCGATCACGAAGTGGCGGCGGTCCACATCAGCTACGGGCAGCGCACCGAAGAGCGCGAGCGGCAGTCGTTTCTCGCCATCAGCCAGCGCCTGAAAATTCGCGACAAACTCATGGTCCGAAACGAGGCTTTGCGAGCCATCGGCGGGTCGGCGCTCACCGACGACGCCATTGCCGTGCCGGATGCCGACGAGGTCGGACGCGGGGTTCCGGTCACTTACGTTCCGTTCCGCAATGCGCACTTCCTTGCGGTCGCGGTGAGTTGGGCGGAGGTGCTGGGCGCGGAAAAGGTGTACATTGGCGCAGTTGAACCGGACAGTTCGGGCTATCCTGATTGCCGTCCGGCGTATTACAAGGCGTTCAACGAGGTGGCGAGAACCGGCACGAAGGATGGCCTGATCGAGATCGTTACCCCGCTCATCGCCATGCGGAAAAGCGATATTGTGCGGCTTGGCCTTGAACTGGGTGCGCCCTTCGATTTAACTTGGTCATGTTACAGCCGCGAGGATCAGGCTTGCGGAGTCTGCGACAGCTGCGTGTTGCGCAGGCGCGCCTTCACAGCGGCGGGAGTTCCGGATCCGATTCCGTACGCGGCCGGATAAGCGGCGTCGGAATGAGTGTTTTTAGTTTTTCGATTGGCCAGCGAAAATTCGACTTTGCCGGGAGGCAAAATGAAAAAGCACTTCGCAATTCTTTTATTCGCAATACTGGCGCTTGGGCTGTGCGTTCCTCCGGTCTTCGCCCAGGCTTCGGGAACGGTCAAGGGCGTCTGCAAAGATTCCCAGGGCACCCCCGTGGCCGACGCAGTTGTGGTGTGGGCCAATATGGACAACGGCCAGAAATACACCCTGAAGACCAACAAGAAAGGCGAGTATTTCTCGCTGGGACTCACGCCCGGCAAGTACCTGGTGACTCTGTACAAGGATGCCGACGACATGAAGGCCGGCAAGGAAATGGATCACGTCAAAGGATTTACGGTTACGCTCGAGGAAAACAATCTCGATCTCGACATGAAGAAGGACATGGAGGATGCCGCCAAGGGCAAGGGCATTTCTGCCGAGCAGTTGAAGCAGCAGCAGGAGTTGAACGCCAAGGCGGAGAAGGAAAAATCGACGGTCGGCAAACTCAACGACAAGCTGAATGCCGCCAAGACCTCGGCTGATGCCGGCGACTTCGATACCGCCATCGCGACCGTGACCGAGGCTACTCAGATGGACCCAACCCGCGACTTGCTCTGGTTCAGACTGGGTGACTATTACCGCATGTCGGCGCCCAAGCAGACGGATCCAGCGGAGAAACAGAAGCGTCTGGACTCCGCCGTGGAGTCCTATCAGAAGGCGGTGGATCTCAAGAAGGCCGCACCTCCCGACAAGGATCCGGCCAAAGCTGCCAAGGATCTGGCCGCTTACTACAACAACCTGGCAGATGCTTACTCGAAGGACAAAAAAACCGATGACGCCGTGAAGACCTACGAACTGTCAGCGCAGACCGACCCGGCGTCGGCCGCGCAGGCTTATTTCAATATGGGCGCGGTCCTTACCAACGCGGGCAAGGTAGACGCTGCGATCACAGCCTTCGATAGGTGCATTGCGGCGGATCCTACTAAGGCCGAAGCCTACTACCAGAAGGGTGTGAACCTGCTTGGCAAAGCGACTCTGCAAGGAGACAAGACGGTCGCTGCGCCCGGAACTGTCGAAGCCTTCCAGAAGTATCTGGAAATTGCCCCTACCGGCCCCAACGCGCAGAATGCCAAGGATCTTCTGGGCAGCCTCGGTGCCAAGGTGGAAACGAGTTACGGTACGAAGAAAAAGCCTTCAAAGAATTAGTTTCGTTCGGACCTAGGCAATGCCGGGGCGGCTCAAAGGAGCCGCCCTTTTTGGTTGGAGCTGCTTGCGCAGGCTTGGCGCGTTACCCGAGGTTACCAAGGTCTATGTACTTACTGGCCTTCGCGTCCGGCCCGCGGCGCGATACAGTTAACTATCTGAGTTTTCATCCCGTTCTGTGGTGCGTGCGATTCCTGAGGTGTGAGGACGAATGGCTGCACCAACCATTGCTCCGATTTCGGTTACATTAGATGGCTTCTCTGGAAGCGGCAGAGTGGCGACACCGGCTCTGCTGGGCGCCATGCTGCGGGCTGCCGAAAAGATCAGCGACTTGATTTTCTCCCCTGGCCGTCCACCGCAAGTTCAGGTCTATGGCCAGATGATTCCGGTGCAGGTGCCGGGGCTGACCTACCTGACGGCGGATGATACGCGTCACATCGCCGCCGATCTGATCGGGGACAACAAGCAGGCCATTACCACCCTTCGCGAGCATGGCGCTTGCGACATTTCTTTCGGATTGCCCGGGCTGGCGCGTTTCCGGGTCAACATTTTTATTCAGCGGGGCAGTTGCGCGGTCGTGATGCGAGTGATTCCTACCGTCATTCCCGACTATGCGTCCTTGCGGTTGCCGCAACAATTATCCGACGTCACCAAGCTGAAGGATGGGATTGTGCTGGTGACGGGCGCGGCGGGTTCGGGTAAATCGTCCACTCTGGCGGTGCTGCTGGACAGCATCAACACGGAGAAGTATTACCACATCATCACTATCGAAGATCCCATCGAGTTCCTGCACAATCACAAGTGCTCGACGATTCACCAGCGGGAACTGCACAGCGATACGCCGAGCTTTGCCCACGCGCTTCGCTCCGCGATGCGGCAGGCGCCGAAGGTGATTCTAGTTGGGGAGATGAGGGATCGGGAAACCATTGAAATCGTGCTCGAAGCGGCGGAAACCGGGCACCTCGTGTTTTCCAGTCTCAATACCATGGATGCCGCCAAAACGGTGGAGCGAATCGTGACCTCGTTCACGCCCGCCGAACAGCAGTCGGTACGCGAGCGTTTCGCCAAATCGTTCCGCTACATCATTTGCCAGCGGCTGATGTCAAAGCACGATCGCAGCGGTCGGGTAGCCGCCTTCGAGATCCTCAAAGCCAATGCGCGCACTCGCGAGTGCGTCGAAAAGGGCGAGCGCGAAAACAAGAGTCTGCTCGACGCCATGAAAGCGGGGGCGTCCGAGGGTATGCAGCATTTTGACGGCGAAATCGCCCAACTGGTGCAGGACCGCGTGGTCGATCTCGAAACCGGCCTCTCGTTTGCCAGCAATGCCGCCGCTCTGGGGCAGGAATTGGCGCGTTAGAATTCTCCGAACTGCAACCTGTCGTATCATTTCCGCATGCCCGCTCCGCCCGCCAGCTCCACCGTTCTCAGCTTCGAAGACGCTTGCCGTGTGATCGAGGAACAAGCGGCGCTGACCCGAGCCGGCGCTCTGGCTGGCTCGACGGAATCCGTCGATCTGCTGTGGGCTGCGGACCGCGTCCTGGCCGAGCCGGTGTCGGCGGACCGCGATCTCCCTCCGTTTCCGCGATCGACACGTGACGGCTATGCCGTGCGATCGGCTGACCTGGTGCGGCTTCCAGCCACGCTCGACGTGATCGCCGAAATCAAGGCCGGCGAGATGCCGGACAAAATCCCCATCAACATCGGCAGCGGACAAGCCGCTTCCATCATGACTGGAGCTCCCGTCCCTGCGGGTGCGGATGCGGTGGTGATGGTGGAGTACACGTCTCAGCGCGGGCATCGGGTCGAAATAACGCGAGGTGTTTCGGCTGGAGAGAACATTGTTCCCCGCGGCGCCGAGGCTCGCGCGGGTGCGCTTTTACTCGAGCGCGGTCTGCGTCTGGATGCGTCTGCCATCGCGCTGGCCGCATCGGTCGGCAAGTCGCGGCTGCAGGTCCAGAAGCGCCCTCTGGTGGCCGTGTTGACTACCGGGGACGAGATCGTGGGCGTCGACGCCACTCCCGGTCCGACGCAGATTCGCAACTCGAACAGCTATTCCCTGGCAGCGCAGATTGGGCGGGCGGGCGGCGAACCGGTGCTGCTGCCGATTGCGCCCGATGAACTGCAAGGCCTGCGACGGCTTATCGAAGAGGGTTTGCAGTCCGACCTGCTGCTCATGACAGGCGGCGTGTCGATGGGGCGTTACGATCTGGTCGAGCAGGCGCTGTCGGAACTGCACTCCGAATTCTTTTTCACGGGCGCGAAGATTCAGCCCGGACGCCCCGTCGTATTCGGCAAATGTGGCGATACTTATTTTTTCGGCTTGCCCGGTAATCCGGTTTCGACCATGGTGACCTTCGAACTCTTCGCGCGCCCGATGCTGGAGGCGCTATCCGGACAATCTCCGCGCCGGCGGACATTCCTCCACGCGCGTCTTAAGAAAGAGATCCGTGTCAAGACCGGCCTCAAACGTTTTCTGCCGGCCATCCTTACCGGCGAATTCGAGGATGCGCAGGTCGAGTTGGTTCCATGGCAAGGGTCGGGGGACATCGCCGCCATCGCGCGCGCGAATTGCTACATCGTCGTCTCCGCGGACCGCGAGCGGCTTTCCGCCGGCGAGTGGGTGGCGGTGATGAAAGGCGATGTTTGATTTTTGAGTGCTGATTGAAAATCTCACGGGCCTTGCATCGGATCCTCAATCAACAATCAGCAATTTCGGAGAGGGGCTAAATTTGATTTTCTCTGCGAACTCTGCGGCTTTGCTCCGCGTGCTCGGCGGTTAAAGTGTCTTGATCTGCCCGAAGGGGAAAAGCCTTTAACCGCCGAGAACGCAGAGAACCCGCGCAGAGTTCGCAGAGAAATTCAAATGGACCACTACCGGATTTCGGAGCTGCCGCTCCAAGCTGGTGGCCGATGTTCGTGGCCCATGTAAGATAGAGCCATCGGAATGCCGAAGAAACTATCCCATTACGACGGGGCTGGACGAGCGCGGATGGTCGATGTTTCCGGCAAATCAGCGACGAAGCGCGAGGCTGAGGCCAGCGCTTTTGTGGCGATGAAACCCGCAGTGCTGGCGGCTTTGCCAAACAACCCCAAGGGCGATCCGCTGGAAGTCGCCCGCATCGCCGGCATTATGGCCGCCAAACGTACCGCCGAGTTGATTCCGATGTGTCATCCGCTGCAGCTCGCCTGCGTTGATGTCGATCTGCGGCTGTGCGAGAATGGCGTCGCTATTACCTCCAAAGTCACGACCACCGCCGAGACCGGCGTCGAAATGGAGGCCCTGGTCGCGGCCAGCATCTCTGCGCTGACGGTCTACGATATGTGCAAGGGCGTGGACAAGGGGATTGAGATTCGGGAGATTGTTTTGGAACGGAAGAGTGGGGGCAAAAGCGGGGAGTATCGGCGGGCTCAGTAAAGAATTGCGCAGTAACGAATTCAAAGTTCATGGCGAACAACGTCAAACTGCTGGTGGTGGACGACAATCCGATGGTGCTGGCGATGCTGCAACAGGCGCTGACGCCACTGGCACTGGTAACGACCGCGACCGACGCGGCGGACGCGCTGTTGAAAGCGGTGGATGACGCTCCCGACTTGCTGGTATGCGATTACAAAATGCCGGGGATGGATGGACGGCAGCTGGTGGAGAAACTGAAGAGCCGGCCGGCGACCGCGAATTTTTCCACGGTGTTGATGGCGAGCAAGGCGGACATCGCGGAACGGCTCTCGCCGGTGGACGCGGCGGATGATTATCTGGAGAAGCCGTTCTTTTTGAAAGACGCCACCCGGCGCATCAAGCGCACCATCGACCGGATTGCTCTCGAGAAGATGGCGAAGACCGCGCCCAAGGACGGCGTGGTGCGCGGCAGCCTGGCGCAGATGAACGTGATCGATCTGATGCAGTCGCTGGAGATGGGGCGGAAGAGTTGCCAGCTCTCGCTGAGCAACGAGGGCGATAAGTGCGAAGTGTTTTTTGCCGAAGGCCAGGTGAAGCACGCGACCTATGGAGACCTGGTGGGCGATCCGGCTGTGTTCAAAGTGCTGCGCTGGACTGGGGGAAATTTCCAGCTCGATTTCGAAGGCAAGACCGACAAAGAGACCACGCAACTCAACACCCAGGGTCTGTTGATGGAAGGCTTGCGCTTGCTTGACGAAGCCTCGCGGGAAGGTGGGGGCGAGCCGGAACCTGAGCCAGCCGCCGCGGCGCCCGCGGCTGCGAGTGCGCCTCCCAGTGCTGCGGGCCGGGCGCGACGGGTAGAAGAGGAAGATGACCTCCTCGATGGTTAAGGTGAACGGTTAGACCGGATGGCGGAGTTCGATGCTTAACCGACTGACGGTGAGTCAATGACAGCTGAGCCGCTGGAACTCACCGCGGCGGTAGTGACGGTCAGCGATTCCTGCTCCCGCGGGGAACGCGAAGATCTTTCGGGTCCGGCGGTGGCGCAATTTCTGCAGAAAATTCATTTCTCGGTGACCATGCGTGAAGTCGTTGCGGATGATTCCATCCACATTCAAAATCTGCTGATTCGATTAGCGCGGGAAGTACGTTTGGTGGTGACAACCGGCGGAACCGGGATTGCCGCGCGGGACGTGACGCCCGAAGCCACCGTGGCGGTGTGCGACCGTCTGCTGGACGGCGTGGCGGAGCGGATGCGGAGCGAGGGGAGCAAGAAGACTCCTTATGCGGCGCTCAGCCGGGGCGTGTGCGGGGTACGGGGGCGGGCGCTGATTCTGAATTTGCCGGGGAGTCCGGCGGGGGCGGTGGAGTCGCTGGAGGCCGTGGCTGGATTGATTCCGCATGCGCTTGAGTTGTTGAGCGGGAGGACGGAGCATTGAGCATCGCTGGCGTCGAGGAGTGCTCCGCCGCGACTGAAAGCGTCGCGGCCTGGACGGGCGAGGGCACCCGTCCCCAGAGGGGCATCTCTGCTCACGCGATCGCCGCTTTTGCCATTTTCGTTTGTTCGATCTCCTCCCGAGCGCAAACGCCGCCAGCGAATTGGACGGCGGAGCAGGACCATCAGAACATGATGGACCAGCTGGGGATCAAGGCGCTGCGTCCGGGGCCGAGTGGGAATGAGAAGGACGCCAATCACGCCAACTACGATGAGGCGAAAGCGAATTCCTACGGCGACTTGCCGGACGCGCTCACGCTGAAGAGCGGGCAACGGGTCACTTCTGCGGAGCAGTGGTGGAAGCAGCGACGCCCGGAGATAGTCGAAGACTTCGAGCGCGAAGTTGTGGGCCGCATCCCGTCTAACGTGCCGAGGGTGATCTGGGCGGTGAAGAGTACAAGCGATTCGAAGGCCGGTGTTTTCCCTGTCGTTGAAAAGCAGTTGGTCGGACATGTGGACAACTCCGCGTATCCGTCGATCAGCGTTGACATCGAAATGACGCTGGTCACGCCCGGGAATGCGAAGGCGCCGGTGCCGGTGATGATCATGTTCACTAGTGCGGCCATTCTGAAGTTCCTGGCAAGCCATCCGGAATTTAAGAAGATGATGGGGAGTGATCCGCCCGCGACGGAACAACTCATTGCCAGCGGGTGGGGATACGCGCTGCTCGACACCAGCAGCATTCAAGCAGACAACGGGGCTGGGCTGACGCAAGGGATCATCGGGCTTACGAATAAGGGTAAGCCGCGAAAGCCGGAGGATTGGGGTGCGTTGCGGGCGTGGGGCTGGGGCGCCTCGCGCGGGCTAGACTATCTGGAGACCGACAAGAGCGTCGACGCGAAGCACGTCGGCATCGAAGGCGTTTCTCGCTATGGAAAGGCCGCGCTGGTGACGATGGCGTTCGATTCGCGTTTTGCGGTCGTGCTGGTCGGTTCTTCCGGCGAGGGCGGCGCGAAACCGCATCGGCGCAACTTCGGCGAGCAGGTGGAGAGTCTTACGGGCTCGGGCGAGTATCACTGGATGGCAGGCAATTTCTTGAAGTATGGTGCCAGCGAGGCTTCGTTCGGAAGCAAGAATGCCAGCAATCTGCCGGTGGATTCGAACGAACTGATTGCCCTGTGCGCGCCGCGACCGACATTTATCAGCTTCGGGGACCCTGCCATGGGCGACGCGAAGTGGCTGGACCAGCAGGGCAGCTTTATGGCGACTGTGGCGGCGGGCAGCGTCTTCAGGTTATTGGGCGCAAAGGATCTGGGAGTCGGTGACGACTTTCACAGCGCGAAGATGCCGCCGATCAATGCCGGGCTGCTCGATGGGCAACTCGCGTGGCGGCAGCATGATGCCGGACACACGGATGCGCCGAATTGGAAGTACTTCATTCCCTGGGTGGATAAATTTTTCGACTATCACCCGGCAGCGGGGGCGCTCGCAGCCGATCAGCCGGTGTTTCGGACGGATGCGAACTCACTGGTTGCTCATGCCCAGTTGCTGGCGAAGGCGAAGCAGGCCGGAATCGACGTTTACTTCGAGGGGGACTCGATCACTCGAAGGTGGGACGCGCTCGACTATCCGGAACTGCTGTCGAATTGGAAAGAGAATTTTTTCGGTTGGAATGCGGCTGATTTCGGATGGGGTGGGGATCGAACCCAGAACATTCTCTGGCGCTTGGAGAACGGCGAGTTGGATGGAGTCAACCCCAAGGTCGTCGTGTTGCTCGCCGGAACGAACAACGTCAGCGATCCTTCAGCGCCGGTGGATGCCGATGCGCGAGCAACCGACATTTCACGCGGCGTGCAGGCGATTGTGCATTCGATTCATGAAAAGGCGCCGGCGGCGACAATCGTACTTATGGGGATCTTTCCAAGGAATGACAACATGGCGTTCCTGCCCGTCATCGACAAGATCAATCGGAGTCTCTCGGGGCTCGCTGATGGCCAGAAGATTCGCTATCTGAATATTAATGACAAGATGGCTAGCGACGGAAAGCTGTTCGACGGGATGATGAACGCAAAAGACAAACTCCATCCCACGGAGAAGGCATATCAGGTGTGGGCGGATGCGCTGAAGCCGATGCTTACGGAGTTGCTGGGGCCTCCCGCTGCCGCGGATCATGCGCCACCGGCTACCGGTGATCCTTCCGCGGCACACTGAGCCGCGCGCGCATTCGGCGGGATGTTCAATGCGCCAATTTTCCTGGTCCCAAAATCGCGCGGCCCGGGTACGTGTTGGGGACGAGTTTCTCTTCGTCGATCAGGGGCGTTCCTCCAACCAGGAGATAGTGAACGCCGACGCTCGGCTCCATCGGCTTCTCGAAGGTCGAGTGGTCGGCGATGGTTTGCGGATCGAAGATGACGATGTCGGCGTCAGCGCCTTCCTGCAGGCGTCCTTTCTGGTGCGCGGCAGGAGTGGAACGCTCGAGCATCTGCGCGGGCATGAGCGTCATTTTTCGAAGAGCTTCCATCAGAGTGAGCGTTTTTTTATCGCGGACATATTGGGCGAGCACGCGCGCGTAGGTGCCGGCGTTGCGGGGATGGCCTTCGGCTCCATCGCTGGCGATCATGACCAGCGGGTTGGGGATGACGGAGTCGATGATCTCCTGGGGGTTGGCGAAGATCAGCACCCATTGCTGTTTGGTGGAATTGTGCAGCTCGTCGAAGCGCTCCTTCGTGAGGTGCTCGCCAGTGTCGGGGAGCACGAGATTGTTGTAGTCGATGCCCTGTCTTTCGCGCCATCCGGGGTTGAAGACGGCGGAATTGATGGCGGTCATGCCCGCGATGTAGGGATACGCCTCAGTGGTCACGTCGAGGCCGCGAGCGCGGGCGCCTTCGATCAGAGAAATGCATTCGAGCGAGTCGCGCAGGCAGGTGCTGTTGATGTGAACGATGTGCAGCGATGCGCCGGTGATGGCGGCCGCGCCGATTACTTCTTCGACGGATTCGATGGCTGAGCCGGGCTCGATGCGTCCTGAGCTGCGCATGTGGGTGTAGACCGGCAGCCTGCGCTCAGCGGCCACGCGGAACATGTCGATGACTTCGAGGCGCGTCGCACCAGGAGTGTATTGAATGCCCATGCCGACGCCGAGAGCACCGGCGTCGAGTTCGCCGCGAAGGCGCTGCTGAATGCGCACGATCTGTTCGGGGGTGGCGGGCTGCTCGGTCGCGGGGCCGATCTTCGGGAGGATAGATCCGTCCGGCAGGGGCGTGCCGAAAATCAGGGAACGCGCGGCTACGTGGCTGGCGGTGGTGCCGTAATGGATGAGGGAGTGGCCTTGCTTGGAATCAAGAAACTCTTTGACGTCAGGGGCGCCGATTTCCATTTCGAGAGCTGTGGTCACACCGTCGAAAGCCTTGACTCGCTGGCTGGCGATCTCTTGGCCATGCTGGTGCAGGTCGATGAAACCGGGGGCGACAACGAGGCCGGCGGCGTGGATGACGCGGCGTCCGGCGAGCGTGGCGGCGGAGATGCGGGCGATTTTTCCATCGCGGATGCCGACGTTGCGGATGGCGTCGAGGGAAGTCTCGGGGTCGATGACGCGGCCGGCTTCGAGGACGATGTCGTATCGGTCTCCAGTTTGTTGGGCGGGGAGGAAGGTGGGAAGGAGTGCGAGAGCTAGAAAGAGGAGAGCTTTGCGCATAGAGATGGTTCCGAGGCAGTGATGATAGCAGGGCCGGTTGAGGGTCGCAGCCGCGACGGAGGGCGTCGCGGCCTCGACGGGCGAAGGCGCCCGTCCCCACATAGTCAAAATCAAAGGCGGCACTCGTCCTTGATCACGTTACACTAGCTGTTTCCTTTGAAGAATATTGGACACATATTGGCGCGTTATACGGCGTGGATTCTGGGGCTGATGAAGCTGTTCGGGATCTGGGGCGTGTTTGTGATTGCGTTTGCCGACAGCGCGCTGTTGGGCATGCCCGTGGATTTTCTGGTCGCGACCTATGTGTATCGGGACCGCGGACGGCTTCTGCTTTACGTGGCCATGGCGTCGCTGGGGTCGGCGCTGGGCAGCATTCCGCTGTACATCGTTGGATATCTGGGCGGGGAGAAAGTGCTGCGCAAGCGAATTTCGGAGGAGCGCTTCCTGAAGATTCATCGCTCGTTCGAACAGCATGAATTCTGGGCGCTGATGTTTCCGGGGATGCTTCCGCCGCCGCTGCCGTTCAAGATCTTTGTGCTGGGCGCGGCAGTGTTTGAAATGCGGTTCCGCGATTTTCTGGTGGCGATTTTTCTGGGAAGGTTTGTCCGGTTTCTGCTGCTGTCGGTGCTGGTGCTGTGGTTTGGTCCGGAGATCGTGGAACTGTTCGGGGGAGTGTTGAAGCAGCATTGGGGCTGGGTGTTGGCGGCGGTCGGGGCGGGGGTTTGCGTTTGGATGGTGGTGCGGTTGCGGAGAAAGGCGGGCGAGGCGGCGGGCAGCGACAGCAAGTAGTGAACAAAGTGCGCTGCCGCGACGAAAACCGTCGCGGCCTGGACGGGCGACGGCGCCCGTCCCCACATGAGTCGATTTTTATGCGGCGGCGGTGTGGTCGCCGGACTTGTTGAGCAATCCGGCCAGGGCGTGCATCAGCACTGGGGTGCCGAACATCGCCAGAGAGAAGAACAGATCGCTGACGGCGGTGTTGCGGTAGAACGGGATCCCGGCTCTGTAAGACAGCATCAGGCCGGCGAAGCTTCTGGGATACATTTCCGGAGACGCGGCCCAGACGGCGAAGTTACTGATCAGGAAGAACGAAACTGAACTCGTCACAGCCGCGCCCACGACCCGCCAGAAGCCCGCCTTTTCGCGCAAGAACGTGGTGCCCAACAAAAGTATCGCGCCATACCATGCCCAGGTAACCAACTGATCCCACTGGACAGGATAGTGATACATGTACTTGGTCAGAACCACGTCGGTGGCTGCGAACAACACCAGCGGAATCCAGAGCTGGCGTCGCGAACCGCGGGCTCCGAAAAACAGCAACGACGCTGCCAGCGGCGTGAAGTGCCACGCGTGGGGCAGAACGTTCAGAGGTCCGGCAAAGGGCAGGAAGCGGATCGCGATGGCCAAGAGCACGAATAGATAGGGCAGCATAAATCACCTCGAATGAATTCTTATTCTGGGCGTTGGCGAGGCTGGCGTCAAGAGAGGATCGTTGGCCTCGCCAGTTTTTACAAGTGTGAACGAGCAAGAAGTTGGCTTACGGCTGGCCGGGTTCGGGCACGACTACTTGGCCCTTCGCAGTTTGAAAAACGTCGCCGACCACATGCAGGTTCTTGTCGATCTCTACCGTTTTGCTCAGACCGCCGCGACCTGGGCGGCTGGTGAAAGTTTTGAGGACCCCGGAATAGCGCAGATCCTGAAAAAGAACGATCCAACCTTGTTGTGGAGGCTGGAGGGTTTCGGTTTCAGCGATGGGATATTGCGCCCAGTCGAGGAAGCGGCGTCCCACGTAGGAATTCTTGGCGGCGAGAGTGATCGGCGTTTCTTCCGGCTTATAGCGGATTTCGAGGCGGCCTGCGGGATCGACCTCGGGTGTGAGGGAATTTACCGGAGCGAGGGCGAAGAATGCGGGCGTTTCGACCACGCCGTCCCAGTGGAAGGGATCGATGTACTTGGGATAGGCTGAGGCTCTGACGGGGTCGACACCGTTGTAGGTGCGCGATTCGAGAGCGTTGATGGCGCGTCGGTGCTCGTAGTCGCGCAGGCCCCACAGCAAGACGATTCCAACCAGTGCGAGAGTGGCGGCAACGCGGCCGCGGGGGCCGCGACGGCTTGCGCCGATTTCACTGTCGATGAGGCCGAAGAAGGCGGGGACGATGAGTCCCAGAATCAAAAGAGCCCACATGACCGGTTCGGCGATGAAGACGATGTCCCAGGAGTACCACTTCTCGGAAAACGGCCAGAAGGGGCGAACGCCGTAGTTGTTGGTGAAGTCGAGCAGAATGTGGCTGAGTCCGGCAAGGCACGCGTACAGAAACAGCAGTCCCCAGCGCGGAGGGAGTTTGGGATCTTTTAGTTTGCGCCCGCGGATGCGCCAGATTAAATACACGAAGCCGACTACGGCCAGGGCATCGAGCGGAACGCCGACGAAGGAGTGGGTGAATCCGCGATGATGGGCGAAGCCGAAGGCCGAACCGCGAATGCTGCCGAACACGTCGAGGTCCGGAGCTTCGGCGGCGAGCGTGAGCGTGAGCGTGGCCAGGGCGGTCTTGCGGTTGAGTCCGGCGCGTCCCATGCAGGCGCCGGTCAGGAAGTGAGTGATCGGTTCCAATCGGTTCGAGGAATTCTATCGTAAAGCAATTCGGCTGCGTGAAATGCGGCTCAGCGAGGCGGCGCCAGCAGAGTCAAGGCATCCGGGACTACTGTGATTTCTGCGGGGAGCGTGCCCAGGAGTTCGCCGTCGGCTTCGATATAGATTTTGCGCTGGGCGTCGTTTGTGGTCGATGGAGACCGGTACTCGCAGGCGACGCGCTGGCTATAGGCAAGGTCGATGCCCGGGATCCTCCAGCGCGCCCGCAGCAGGCCACGCGTCACATACGCGAGATAGGCCATACGGCTGGCGGTGCGGCAGCAGACCAGGCGCATATCGTCGCGGTCGAGGGAGGCGCCGGGGGCGAGTTCCTGGACGACGCCGCCGAACTGGCGGATGCGCACTGCCAGCAGTTCGGTGACTTCGGCGTGGTGTGCCGCACCCGAGCCGGTCTCGACGTACTCCACTACGAAGCGCGGCATAGCATAGGTAAACCACAGGTTCCACGCCTTGGCGTAGTAGGCGGCCATGCCCATGCGCTGCTTGATTCCGGTATGAAGTTTGTAGAACAGATGAGCGTCGACGCCGATGCCGGCGGCGACCACAAAATAACGCGTGCCGGGATTGCCGTGGAGGTCGGCGTAGGTCACGCGGCCGAGCGCGATGCGGCGGGGTGCGGCGTGCAGCGATGCCTTGGCTGATTCGGTCACGTTCAGGGGAAGGCGAATATCGTGTGCCAGGGCGTTGGCGGTGCCCAGGGGCAGAATGGCCAGCGCGATTGGCGAGTTTGCCAGGACTTGCGCGATATTGTTGATCGTGCCGTCGCCGCCGCAGGCGAAGATGGTGTCGCACCCGGAGTCGATCGCCTTGCGGGCTTCGTCCCCGGCATGATCGGGGGATTGCGTGTCAACCAGATCGGCTTCAACCCCTCCGGCCCGGAGCACTGCGAGAGCGGATTCCAATTC
>DATHQJ010000067.1:0-16819 GCA_035482825.1 Binatus sp. (SeqCode)
TTGCGTTTCTTCCACGACCTATCGCCTCCCCCGGGTTTCTTACATGAGCACGGACTTGAATTTCCACATCGGCGACAAGGTTGTCTATCCCAATCACGGGGTAGGGGTTATTGAACAAATCAGCAGCCGGTCGATCGGCGCCACGGTCGAGAGGTTTTACCTTCTCAACATCAAAGCCAGCAGCCTCAAAGTAATGGTCCCCTGCCAGAATGCCGGCAGCGTTGGCCTGCGCCGCGTGGTGCGCAACGGCGAAATCCAGAAAGTTCTCGACGCTTTGTCGATCGGCGAAAATGGCAGCAACGGCGACTGGAAAGACCGCTTCAAGGAAAACTCCGAACGCATGCGTACCGGCTCGTTGCTAGAGGTCGCCAGCGTCCTCAAGAGCCTGATCGCCCTGCACCAGGCCAAGCCGCTTTCCTTCCGCGAGAAAAAAATGCTGGAGCGCGCCCGCTACCTCTTAGTCAGCGAACTGGCCATGGCCCGCAATGTCGAAGAGAACAAAATAGAAGAGATCCTCACCGCCGCCCTGGCCAAGTGCAAACTCCGCTTCCCCGAAGCCTCCGAATTCCAAGCGTAAGAACTGACCGTGTGGGACGGACACTCCCTTCGACTTCGCTCAGGGCAGGCTCTGTCCGTCGCCCTTGACCTTGATCCTGTCCCTAACCGGCTCTTCTCTGCGAACTCCGCGGCCGTTCTCTGCGATCTCAGCGGTTAAGAGCTTTCTCCACGATCCCACACCCCTCCTCAAGGTTTATAATCCCGTAAGGCTGTGAGTATTGGCATGACTGACGCAATCAAACGAAAACTGCAGGACGAGATCGACGCGCTCGAGCACGAACTCATCCACGAGCTGCCCAAAGAAATCAAGAAGGCCGCCGCCCTCGGCGACCTCAGCGAGAACGCCGAGTACCACATGGCCAAGCAGCGCCAGGAGTTCGTCAAGGCCCGCGTCCGCCAGATCGGCAAGCGCCTCGCCGACCTCTCCATGGTCAACATGAACAACATCCCCCACGACCGCGTCGGCCTCGGTTCCACCGTCAAGATTTTCGACAACACCAAGAACGAAGAAATGCAATACAAGCTGGTGACTAGCGAAGAATCCGACGTAGCCACCGGAAAGATTTCCACCACCTCGCCCATCGGCCGCGCGTTACTCAATAAGAAGGTCGGGGACGAAGTCATCGTCGATTCCCCCAACGGCAAGCGCGAACTGGAAATCCTGAAACTCAGCACCATCCACGACGAGATCGCCGACGAACCCACAAAGGCAGGCGCGTAATGGCTCCCAGCTGGACCAGCGCCTTCGGCCGCGCCTGCGGAGTCCTGCTCGACACCATCGTCCGCTGGCTCGCGCTCTCGCGCATCAATCCCAACGTCCTCACCTTCATGGGACTGCTCGTCAACACCTGGGCCGCCGTTCTGTTCGCTTCCGCTAACGCCGACAACCAGCAGCGCATGTTCTTCTACGCCGGCCTGGTCATCATCTTCTCCGGCTTCTTCGACCTGGTCGACGGCCAAGTCGCCCGCGCCACTAACCGCGTCACCCGCTTCGGTGCGTTCTTCGATTCGGTGGTCGACCGCTACTCCGACGCCAGCCAATTCCTCGGACTGCTAGTTTTCTACGCCCGTGGCGGACGCTTCTTCTGGGTCGTGCTCGCCGCCTTCGTCATGGTCAGCGCCATCATGGTCAGCTACACCCGAGCCCGCGCCGAAAGCATCATCGGCTCCTGCCGCGTAGGATTCATGGAGCGCCCCGAACGCCTGGTCCTGGTAATCCTCGGAGCCCTCTTCAACCGCATGGCCCCAGTCCTCTGGGTCATCGCCGTCCTAAGCACCATCACGGTAATCCACCGCATGCGCTACACCTGGACCCGGACGCAGGATTCCCCCACCACGGTAAAAGCCGGCCAAGCCGCGTGACTTCGGAGGCAATTCGGTTTCAAAAACGACTTTCAGCGGCTTTGCTCTCTCGCATGAACCGAGAGGCTCTGATTGTGAATTGCATTGAATCCGACCGTGAAGCAGTATGAGCTGGCAGGAACGAATTCAATTGTCACTCCCTCTTTCTCACTCGTCGATACCTTCGTTTTGGAAGTGACAAGAACATCGCGCAACTTTGTCGAACGGCAGAAGGCAATCACGCTCTTCAGTTCTCCGGGGTTATCGCAGTAGCGATCCGACCACTTCACCTCGACTGCCCAACTAGGCTTCTGGGTATCCGAGGCAAGCGAGACGATATCAACTTCACCACCGGACCATCGGGCATAGTGGAGAACCGCGGGTGGTCCATGGAACCACTGCGAGAATACTGCCGTTTCTACAAGCGCCCCGATCCTCTCGTCATTCGCATCAATCGGCGCAAACAGAGCGGCCCGCATGGACGGGTTGGCGAGATAGACTTTGAAGAAGTTGGCCCTGCGAAACTTCCTCGCGTTGCGATCTACGCGGTGTACTAACTTAATCAGGAAAGCAGCCTCGAGGTATTCCATGTAGCGTTTGATGGTGTTTTTCGCTACACCAGAATTCTTTGATAGCTCTTCAAGAGAAACCTCGTTTGCGGTGTTGAAAGCCAGGGTGGTGAATAAGGAGTTGAGCTCCTGAATGTCGCTGATTCCGTAAAGACTTGGCAGATCTCGCAGAAGGACCTTGTCGATGATGTCGTTCTTGATAAAGCGTCCAGGGTCGGACTGAATCTCACGCGAAAAAACGACTTCAGGGTATCCCCCAACATTTAGGTAATCGATAAACTGACGGTTCACTTCGTCGATGTCAATCGCCGTGAACGCCCCGTCGTCGGGAGATAATTTGAAGAGGCCGGTTTTGCCGAGGAGGTCCAAGTATTCGTAAAACGTCAAGGGCGGCAGGAGAAAATCCGTGAAGCGTCCAGCGCCTGATTCTTCACTCTTCAGTCGCAGTGCGGCGGCGGCAGATCCGGAGGCCAAAGTCTTTACGTTGGGATAGGTATCGACCAGCGATTTCAGATACTGCTCCCACTCACGCATGTACTGGATTTCATCGAAAAATGCGTAGATCTGACTGGATCGGTAGTCCATCCCGGTTGCCAATCCGTAGCATTCGAGTAGCTTGTCCAAGCTCAACCCGTTGAAAATGGGGTGATCGACTGAGAAATAACAGACAGCCTGGGGTGAAATACCCTCGTCCAAGAGACTCTGGATTGCCTGATGAATCATTACGGTTTTGCCGACCCTACGAGGACCCATCAGGACCACGGCTCGCCGCACTGACAGATTCTTGACCAGTGGAAGGAAGCGTTCAAAGTATGCACGTGGCTTCAGATTCCGATAGCCCTGAACGATGTTGTGGGTCCCCTCCCACCAAGGATTCTCGACTCGAATCCGTTTGATGATTTCGCCGCTAGAGATCTCCTGCATCGAGCTAGAATATGCCCGATTGCAACTAGAGTCAACGCGTTGACCTTAATCACCAATTGCATACTAAGCATATTATTATCAATGTCTTAACTCGTGCATGTAGCGGTTAAGCCATGTTAATATAGAGCCTTCCGAGAGGTATTAATGCCAACTGATCCGGTTCTGGTGGTTCATGGGGGCGCGTGGGCCATGCCTGATGACATGGTCGACGCCCACATCCGCGGCGTCACTAACGCGCTGGCTGCGGGATGGCGCGTACTCGAGCATGGGGGCACAGCCGTCGATGCCGTCGAGGAAGCCGTCGTCATCATGGAAGACGACGAGACTTTCGACGCCGGACGCGGCAGCTTTCTCAACCGCGACGGAAAAGTTCAACTCGACGCCCTCATCATGGACGGAGCCACGCTCCGCGCCGGCGGCGTGGGATGCGTCGAGCGCCTGCGCAATCCCGTGCGCGCCGCCCGCAAGATTCTCAGCGAGAGTCCGCACGTTTATTTCGTCGCAGAAGGTGCGGAGCGTTTCGCCGCCGAACATGGCATCGCTCTCTGCAAGAATGAAGACCTCGTCATCCCGCGCGAAGTGGAGCGCCTACGCGCCTATCACGCCGACCTCGCACAGCACGCCGCCATGCCGAGCGGCAACGATTTGTTTGCGCCCTACATTTCGCACGACACCGTCGGCGCCGTCGCCCTCGACCGCAACGGCAACATCGCCGCCGCTACCTCGACGGGAGGCACGCTCAACAAAGCTCCCGGCCGCCTCGGCGATTCCTCCCTGATCGGCTGCGGCTGCTACGCGAACAACGAGAGCGCCGCCGTCTCCACCACCGGATGGGGCGAGCCGATCATGAAGTTAGTGCTGGCCAAGTGGACCGCCGACCGCATTCAAGCCGGCAATCTGCCCGAGTGGTCCGCGCAGGAAGCGATGAACTATCTGAAGCAGCGCCTGAACGGACACGGCGGCATCATCGTGCTCAACCCCGAAGGCCACATCGGCATCGCCCACAACACCCCCCGCATGGCCTGGGCGTATAAGACGGTGAAGAAGGAAGAAGCGGGCATTGTGCGCGAAACCTGAACCCTGGGGCCGACTTCAGCCCTCAACGCAACTCGTTGAACTTCATTTTGGACCGCCGGTCGCAATTTGGAACGCAAAAGTCAGAATGGACTCCACCTGCACAGGAACTCCCTGACTGGATGCAGCTCTGAACTGCCATTTCATCACCTGGTCGCGAGCCACGTCGCTCAAACCAGGATTGCTGGAATTCAGCTCGTAAATCTCACGCACGCGCCCGCTGCGGTCGAGGCAAACGTAGAGGCTGAGCGTTCCCTTGTCTGCGCCACCGTGGACCGCTGGCCAAACGATATCAGGAGCGTTTAGCGCGAGACTGCGCAACGTTGGCTCGTCTGCTCGGATGGTTTGCAGTGGAAGGCTCGGGTCTTGCACGCCGAACATGGCCTCGTCGGGCGACTTTAATTCCGTGAGGTCTTCGATATTCGCCTCCACCCGGGTTCCTGACTCTATGGTTTCGCTGATCGTGCGGGCCACCTGTTTGCCAGCGAAATTTCTGTAATTCTTATAAATGGCTTCATAGCCGGGCTTGGCTACAAAGTCGATCAGCCCATCGTTGAAACAGAAGCTTGAGAATACCTTGTTGCTCACCGGAGCAACTCCGGCCATATAGGTAAAGCGTCGGCAGACCTTGGATCCACCAATCATCGGGTTATCCGATGAACGCGTCAGATCGACGCCCTTCAATGCATCTCCGGGCTCGAAGATGGCCGCCACGATGGTTCGCAGCCAGTTAGGATAATAATCGCCGGTAGCCTGCTCGCTCGTCTTTCCCCCGTTCACGATAAGCGTTTCTGAAAAACTGGCCGTCTTCACGACTCGTCGCCACTTGTCGGGCGCGACCCAATATTCTTCAACTTCTGCGTTGTAGTTCGTGTTTGCGGGATTGGTGCCTTCCGACACTTTCGCCTTCAGAACGAAGGGATGTGAACCAGGCAGCGTGATTTGAGACCGTTCGATCGCTTTCTGCGGCAGCTCCGAAGTAGAATCGGCGGCAACGGAGAAGGACGATAACGCGATCAAGAAAGTCAGAGTGGCGGTGAGGCAAATGTTGGGCACAGCCGAGTTTACTCCGAGACTGGCGACTGCGAAAAAACTTTCTTGCGCCTAGGTAATTCGTTCTAATGTCTCTGAGCGAGAGCAACAAAGTTCATAACCACCCCTTAGTCCTCGCGATCCTCGCGGCTTCGACGCGGTTGCTGGCACCCAACTTACTGATCGCTTCGGAGAGGTAATTCCGGACCGTGCCGTCGGAGAGGCCCAACTCGCCCGCGATGTCGCCGCTGGCCAGGCCTTCGCCGGCCAGGCGCAACACTTGCCGCTCGCGGTCGGTGAGTGGATCCATTTCGCCCCAGGCTTCGGTCGCGAGTTCGGGATGAATCACGCGCAGTCCCTGATGGACGCGGCGGACGGCGTCGGCGAGTTCTTCGCAGCGCATGTCTTTCAGCAGATAACCGGAGGCTCCGGCCTCGAGTGCGCGACGCAGGTATCCCGAGCGAGCGAACGTGGTCACGATGACGACACGCGTTCCAGTCTTGCGCCGCTTGAGTTCCGCGGCCACGTCGAGGCCGCTCATGTGTGGCATTTCAATGTCGGTGATGAAAACATCGGGCTTGTGCGCGAGCACGGCTTCGAGCGCCTCTTTGCCGTTGCGTGCCTGGCCCACGACGGAAATGTCGCCTTCAATGTCGAGCAAGGCGGCGAGCGCGCCCAGCACCATCCCCTGATCTTCGGCGAGAACCACGCGGATGGTCTTGCGTGTTTCTTTCGCGTTTTCGCGGGGGTTTTCTCGGGATGACGGATTCAATTCTGGCAACCTTCGTCTAGGGAAGCGACTGGTTTCAGGGGCAACGTGATGGTGAGCGTGGTACCCGCTTCGGTGCTGCGCTGCAGCGTGCCGCCCAGCATCTCGACACGTTCGCGCATGCCGCGTAATCCGTTGCCTTCGCTGTTGGAAGAGCCGCAGCCGTCGTCGTGAATCTCCAGGCGGCAAGTGCCGTTCTGCTGCTCGAGCCGCATGCGGCAGGTACGAGCCTGGGCGTGACGCACAACATTGGTGACGGCTTCGCGCACGGCCAGCGACAGAACACTTTCCTGCACCGCAGGAAGCTTCACCGTAGTCGCGGCATCACACTGCACGGTCAGGCCAGCGGTTTCGAGCGTCGACTTGGCTTGCGCCAGTTCAGCGACCAGTCCCTGCGAACGATAGCCGCGAATCGCATCGCGCACCTCGGTCAAGGCCTGCCGTGAGATTTGTTCGACTTCACGGATTTCTTTTCCCGCGCGCTCGGGATCGCGATCCATAAGTTTGCCGGCGAGCTCGGACTTCAACGTGATCATCGACAGAGTGTGGCCAAGGACGTCGTGCAGATCGCGGGCGATACGCTCGCGTTCTGCGACCTTGGCCAGGTTTTCGATTTCTTCATTCGCCTTTCGCAGCTTCCGGTTCATGCGGTTGCGCTCGGCGAAAAAGATGTTGCCTGCGCCGATAAACGCGGGAAAGCCCGCCGCCCAGAAGATTTGCCATGCGGCTAAATGCAGAAGCAATCCTTCGATCGAGGCGATGGCCGCGATGGCCGCCAGGCAGGCGATTGCCCGCGCCTTGGTCTCGACCATGAAGGGAACCATCGCCGCCGCGAAGATGAAAAACGTGCAGGCGCCGAAGTTGTAGTGGAGGAACGCGACTCCCAACAGCACCATGCCGCCCACATGCACAAATACTCGCGGTCTCTCCAGCAGGAAGATTCCCCAATACAGGACGAGGAAGATCGCGGCGCCGAGGAGGTCCAGGAGCCAGGGCTTGAGGCCTTCCTTTAATGCAATGGGTTGAACGAAGAAGAAGCCGAGATAGAGCACCCAGAGCAGCGGACCCCAACCGTGATCCCGGTCTCTTATGACCGACTGGAATGAGCGCAGCTTCATCCCCCGGCTCCCTGCCGGGGAACTGTCATCGAATTCACGCGCACCCAGGAAAGGCATTTCCTTATTCTCAACCTTTCGGTCAATTCCGGCCAGTTCTAAGCATGGGCCGCGCGATGTACCACACCAGCCCGGCCGCGGGGATCAGGATCGTCAGCCAACGTGATCCGCCGTAGAGAGCGGCCATGCCGAGGAGGATGAGGACGAAGGTCCAGGTCATCGATTTTTTTGAATTTGCGCTCATGGTTTCCTCCTCGCAATCCTCAGCGGCTAAAGGCCGGCATCGATTCTGCTTGCTGCACGCGGCGCTCGAAGCGGCGCTCTTCCACGGTGGTACCACCATTTGCGGCTCTTGCTACATCCCTTTCCCCAAACCAGCTCGCAAGTTTCTAGCCGTACAGTTTGTCCTGGTCGCGCTGGAAGCCGATGCGTGCCGCGCCCAGGCAGATCAGGGTGAAAGCCGCGAGCACTTCCCAGTGCCTGAGGTTCGATTCGTGCTGTCCTGCTCCCACGATTCCCAGCGCAAGCTGCGATAGGTGGTAAGGCGGCATCGCCAGCGCGATCTGCCGCACCGCCTTGGGCAGGAACATGATGGGCACCCACAGTCCGCTGCAGAACGACATGGGCAGATAAATAAGGTTGATGGTTGCGGGCGCAGAGTTCGGTCCGGTGAAATATCCGAGAGCGAGTCCCATGGCGGAGAACGGGAGGGAACCGGCGGCCAATGTTCCCAGCAGCTTCGCGAAATCGGCGAGCGGCATGCGCACGCCGCCCAGCGTGATTCCAAGCGTGAACAACGCCAGCACGATGATGGTGCTGAAAATCATGCTGGTGATTACTTTCGCCGCGAAGTAGGCGAAGGGCGGCATTGGGCTGGCACGCTTCACCTGCAGCCATCCCAGACCGCGGTCGGAAGCCAGACCTGAAGCAGTTCCAAATAGCGACGCGCCCATCACGCCGAACGTGCCATAGGTCGCGATCAAATACGCGGGGACCGGCGTGCCGGCGATCGCTTCCTTCGAATTCAGCACCAGCCCAAACAGGACATAGAACATGATCGGAAAGCTGAGCACGGACGCCGTGTACATGCGGAGGCGCAGGTTCTTCAGGAATTCGTACTTGGCTTCCTTTAGGTAGATCGTCGCCGTGTGATGCGGTGTTCGCTGAATCGGCGCGTTGGTCAATGCCATGCTTGCGGTGCTCATTTGCTTCTCCTCGGTGCTTGCGCACCCGCTTCGCTCACTTCGTGTGATTTCCGTTTTGACCGTTTTCCTGGGTCAGCGCCAGGAAGGCTTCTTCCAGGCCGGCGCTGGTCACTTCAAGGCCGGAGAGTCTCGCATCCCGTGCGAGCAGTTCGCGGACGACGGGCTCTGCTTCAACCGCGTGAATCTCGATCGCCTCGCGATCTTCCTTTACTTCGGTGACTCCCGGAATCTTGCGCAGGATGTTCAGCTCGAGACTCGTGATGCAGCGAATCCGCTTGCCGGCGGTTTTCGCTTTGATCTCCGACGGAGTTCCCTGCGCAATAATTTCGCCTTGATTGATGACCGCGACGCGGTCGGCGAGGGCGTCGGCCTCCTGCAGATAGTGAGTGGTGAGCAGTACGGTTTTACCGCGCGTGACCATGCGGCGAATTTCGTCCCACAACATGCGGCGCGCTTCCACGTCGAGCCCGACCGTGGGCTCGTCGAGAAAAAGCAGATCCGGGTCGCCGCAGATCGCCAGCGCAAACAGCACGCGTTGCCGCTGCCCACCGGAGAGATCGCCAAACTTGCGATCCCCCAGTTTCTCGAGTCCGACCGCGGCCAGAACTTCCGCCGGCGGCATCGGCTTCGGGTAATAACTGGAAAACAAGTCGATGTGCTCGCGGACGCGCAGGGTTTCCGGAACTCGTCCCACCTGCAACATGGCGCCGGTGCGCATCCGGTTTTCAGGATTCGTGGGGTCGCCGCCGAAAACCCGGGCGCGGCCGAAGTTCGGTTGCAGCAGCCCCAGCAGCAACTTCACCGCAGTCGTCTTGCCCGCGCCGTTTGGACCGAGCAGCGCGACCACCTCTCCGGCGCGCACCGAGAAATTGATGCCACGCAGCGCCCGGATATCGCCGTAGTTCTTGTTCACCCCCTCGAGACTGGCAACCACGAGACCGGAATGCGTGATGTCTGTCTCTGCCTCTGCGCGCTGCGGTTGTTCCAAGGTTGCGATCATCTTCAGCCTCCCGGTGGTTTGGCGGAATTGGTTTATTCTTTCCACCGTGACTGCATCATCGCGGAAGGGGAACCAGCGCACCAGTGCCATCCATCACGCGGCGGGAGTGACAAATGTCACACTGAATTCGGTGACCGGTAAATTCAGGATTCTTGGGAAAAGCGGAAACGGGGCCAGCCGACGGGACAGGGGAAAACCTTACGTCCCGCATGGGCCTGTTACGAATTCCGAACACGCACAGGAAATTCACAATGCGGTAATGGGCGCGTGGTTCGCGTCGTTGTCAGTGGGGAACACTCATTTTTGCGCGTCTGACAAGGCTCGGCGCGTGTTCGGATTTCGTAACAAGGCCGGAGCGTCGAAACTTTTGCACAACTCCAACGTCAAAATGCCGCTCGCCTTTGATATGATTCCCCCACTTTCTGAGGAGGCGTACCGATGCTACCGGCGGGAAAAAGCCTTCGTACGCTGCGCGAGAAACTCGGCCTCACCATGCGTGACGTCGAGAACTCAAGCGCGCGCGTGGCCGACAAATATCGCAACGAGGAATTCTCTATTCCTCCCAGCCGTCTTTCGGACATCGAAACCAAAGGGATTCTGCCCAGCATTTTCCGGCTCTACACCATGTCGGTGATCTACCGTCGCGACTTCCGTGAGTTGATGTCGTGGTACGGCGTGGACCTGAACAAGCTGCCCGCAGACCTGGGTCTGGTGTCTCCGCCGAAGTCGCATGTGTCGGACGCTCTGAACGGATTGTCGTCGGTACAGGTTCCCGTGCGGTTCGATCCCGCGTTTGACGATCGCCGCACCACCAACCTGGGCCGGATGGTCGAGCAGTGGGGACTCGTCCCGATTTCCTACCTGGCGCAATTTGCCAACAGCGATTTCACCTATGGCTACGTCGGCACCCAGGATTTCACCATGTATCCCATTCTGCCGCCGGGCAGTTTCATTCAGGTGGACGAGTCGAAGAATAAGGTGGTGGAAGGGTCGTGGCGTTCGGAGTATGAACGTCCCATCTATTTTGTGGAAACCCGCGATGGCCATACCTGCTGCTGGTGCAGCATGCGGCGCGAGGAGATTATTCTGCAACCTCATCCCTTGTCTCCGGTTCCGATTCGGATTCTGCGCCACCCGCAGGAAGCCGAAGTGCTGGGCCAGGTCGTGGGAGTGGCTATGAAATTGACCGAGTGGCACGCCCTCGATTCTTCTCCAGGCTCGACTTCTCCAGGCTCGAGAGGGCCAGCAGCACTGAATTAAGGTGACTGGCGGCGGGTGAGTCGGGGCGCTCGCCGGGCAGCAAGTCCTCGAAGCGGTCGCGCATTCCTTCGACGTAAGCCTGCGCGGTCGCCCCTGAGCCTCGGCTCGATTCGGCTAAATCTTCCATCAGCGACGCCAGCGGCGTCCGCAAAACTCCCGCCACAATCTCGGTATGGGCCGTCTTCAGGGCGCGATCGGAAGACTCCGGCCCATGGACCAGTTCCATCCCCCAATGTTCGTAGCGCCCCTGAGCGCGTCGCAGAGAGGCCAGATAGGCCAGCTTCCCCAGCAGGCCCGCGACCGCGGCCAGAGTGGTTTCCTTCACGTCCTGTAGAGCCGATTTCAGGGTCATCTTGTTACAAATTCCGAACGCTCAAAGCTTTTTAAACCCATTGCCGACGCGATTGCGCCCATGAAACTATCACGGTCCACTTCGCAGTCACAAGGAGAAAACAACCATGAAACGAATACTACTCGCCGTAGGCGTTGCTGTCCTCTTGCTGAACACTTTGGTGATTCCAACCGTCGTCCGGGCCGATGGCGGAGGAAACGGCGGCACCAGCTGCGGCAATGTCCTCTGCAAGCCGTAGGGTACCGCTATTCTGCATGAAAATCGTGTGAGTTGAGAGTTTGTTAGTCGGCCTTACGAAACCCGAACAAAGTTCTCGACTGCGTTGCCGCTGGCAGCGGATCGCGGTATAGTGCCCTACGTCATGTTTCGTGCGCACTCACTCCTTTGGACGTACCTTTGGGTTGCGCCAAATCTGCTTCTTCTCATTCTCGGATTCTTGATCTGGAAGCTTGGAATCGCAAGGAAGGTTCCTGCCTTTTTTGCTCTCGCCGTTCTGAGCGCAGTTAGCGAACTGGCCGTTTATGCAGCTGATGTACTTCCAACTGTCGGACCTCGGACTTTCTGGGGGATTAACTGGGTCGGGTTATTGATTGAGGGCGTGCTGAAGTTCCTGCTCTTCGGCGAAATCTTCTCACAGGTTTTCGGATCGTATCGATCCGTGGCACGGCTCGGCAGGCTACTCATCCAGTGGGTAGGAGTTGCCTTAATTTTGGTGGCGACCGCGGCGGCGGCTTACGCCCCTCAGAACAGCCGCTTTGGAATAGTCTCAGGCTTCCATTTTTTGGAACAAGCGGTATATCTGATTGAGTCTGGTCTGCTGGTTTTTATTTTCCTGTTTTCATTCTATTTTCATCTCGTCTGGGAAAGACGGCTTTTCGGAATCACGCTCGGCCTCAGCATTTCGAGTTGTGTACACCTCGCATCCTGGGCGCTGATCGATAACGGTGGCTTGCCGGATTCCAAACGGATGATCCTGGTTTTTCTCAACATGGCCACCTATCACGTCTGCGTGCTGATCTGGTTCTACTACCTGCTCGTCCCCAAGAAACCCGCCGCGAAGTCTGCGGTTTCCTTGCCCGAGAATAGTCTCGAAGCGTGGAACCGGGAACTGGAGCGCCTGGTACAACCATGACTCTGGCCATCATCCTGGTGATCGCAGCTGCGGTTGCGCTGATCGTTATTCTGGGCGTCGCGCTCTCTCGCAGTCTGCAGCTTTCTGCGGGAACGAACCTCGCCACACAGATTCAGCCCATTGACGTTGAGGCTTTCCGCAACCTCATTGATCCAGCCGAGGACGATTATCTGCGCCGCCGCCTGCCTGCTGCAGAGTTTCGCATCGTGCGGAGACGGCGACTGCGCGCCATGGCTGCCTACGTTCACACCGCGGGACGAAACGCGGCCGTTCTGGTCCGCATGGGGCAAGCCGCCCTGGCCGCGGGCGATGTGCCCACTGTGGAAGCCGCGAGGCGTCTGGTGGATAATGCGCTCCTACTGCGACGTAACGCTGCCTTCGCGCTGCTGAGAATCTATCTTGCCCTGGCTTGGCCAAACTCAGGCCTGGCGGCCGAGCCCGTCCTGCGCGGCTACGAGAAATTGAACGGCTCCGCCATGTTGCTCGGCAGGCTGCAGAATCCCGCGACTCCGGTTCGCATTTCGGCTTCGCTGTAATCTGATCGCGATCGGCTAGACAGTTTGTTTAAGCTAACGGCGCACCGCAGCGGCTGAACAGTTTGTTGAAAAACACGGTTTTGGGTCAAAGCTGGAACTGCAAGAAACGCCGGTTCCCGATTCCTCACTTGTTTTCGCTCCCCGTTCTGTTATAAAACCCAGCGGGCTGCAAATCGTTCCAAATCTTTTTTGTGATTACATCGGCAACCTGCCGTGGGAATCGTTCTCGTCGTCTGCTCGCCTTCGCGAGTCCAAGGGAGAACCTTATGATCCGCGCCTTGATGATACGCGCCTTGAAAGCTGTCTCTGTGTCCGTCCTCGTCGTGCTGCTTTCCGCCATAGGTTTCGGTCAGGGAGGTGTTGCCACCGGCGACTTGCACGTGACTGTCAAAGATCCCAGAGGGAATCTGGTCAGCAATGCGACGGTGACGGCGCGGAACGTGGAGAAGGGCCTGGTGCGGACCGCCAATGGCGATGGCGAGGGAGGCTACAGTGTTCGACAGCTGCCGCCAGGCACCTACTCGGTGACGATTGATGCTGCCGGTTTTAGCGGGATGTTAAGCACCGGGGTCGCCATCACCGTCGGCGGACTGGTGGAGCTTCCGATCACACTTGCCGTAGCCACAGGAAAGGAAGTCGTTGAAGTCAGTTCGCAGGCGGAACTGGTGGAGACCTCGCGCAGCTCGACCACCGACACCATCGGACAGCGGCGCATCGACAATCTACCGATCAACGGCCGCAACTACATTAATTTCACGCTGACCGATTCGCAGGTCGTACGCGACAACGCTCCCAACACCGGCGCGGCGCCCACTTCCGGCCTCAACATGAGCGGGCAGCGCGCGCGCTCGAACCTGGTGAACGTGGACGGCGCCGACGCCACCGACAACTCGGTCAACGGCGTGCGCTCCACCGTCTCGCAGGAAGCGGTGCAGGAATTTCAGATCATCACCAACAGTTATGCGGCGGAGTATGGTCGCGCTTCCGGTGGTGTCGTCAACATCATCACGCGCTCGGGATCGAACGCTTTTCACGGCGACGTTTACGGCTATCTGCGCAACCGCAACTTCCAGGCGGTGAATCCCTTCAGCACGGTTCCGGACCCGGCCTACACGCGAGTGCAAGCCGGAGTAGCGTTTGGCGGGGCGCTCAAGAAGGATAAGACGTTCTACTACTTCGCCTACGAAGTCACGCGGCGGCACGAGACCGGATTTTCCAGCATCGGCGCCGACAACTTTGGGTTGGTGCCGTTCGACACTACCCAAGTCGGTATGCCTTATGGCACCCTCCCGCTGACTTCGGACCAGATCGGATTCCTGACCGACCCGCAGACGCTCGCCGCTGAAGCAGACCCCAACGTTGCCCGGATCGTTGCCGAGTATGCAGGACTGGCCGGGGCTTCCTCGGGGCAAGCTGTCAGTGGCGCCTGGCCCACGGGCGTTGCTCAAGTTTTTTCGGGTGGGGCGCTCAGCAACTGGTCTGGCTTTCCCTCCAGCTGTATACCGTCATCTTGCCCTGCGGCAGCGCTCTTCCCCGTTACCCATGCTCCCGGGTCGTACCTCACGCTGGCGTCGCAGATGGGGAACTTCCCGGTGTTTGAAGGAACTAGTCTCTACTCACTGCGCCTCGACCACAACCTGGGTGCCAGCCATCGCCTGACGTTTCGCGTCAACGTCAGCCCTAGCACCGTCACTGGAATCGAAGTCAGCGGCCAGGACCAGCCCTTCGGACAAAACGCTTACTCGCGCACTTCGCAACAAACCTACCGCGACGTGGCCGGCGTGTTTCAGGACAGCTGGACCGTCGGCAACAACAAGGTCAATGAATTCCGCTTCCAGTACGCCCGCCGCGGACTTTCATACTTTTACAACACGCAGATTCCGGGAGGCTCTGACCCGGCGGTAAACATTCCGGGGTTCGCCTATTTCGGCCGCGAGCCTTATTCGTACATTCAGCGCGTCGAGCAACGCTACCAATTCACCGACAATTTCTCCTGGTCTGTCGGGCGACATAATATGAAGTTTGGTGGAGACGTCAACTATCTTCCGCTGACGGCGACCTTCACAGTCAATTATGGCGGTGTGTACGATTTCGGAAGCGTCGCGGCGAGTAATGCATTGCCCAGTGCCGATTACAATGCGCTGCCCGCAGCCTTGCAGCAGAGCATTAAGCCGCTGTCGGCGGTGCAGGCCTACGGTTTTGGTGTCCCCGGAGATTTCATCCAAGGGATCGGCAGTCCCAGCGACTCCTTCAAGAACATTCCCATTGGCGCGTTCTGGCAGGACTCGTGGCGGGTCAGCCCCACGGTTACTCTGAACTACGGCGTCAGATATGACGTGGAAATTCCGCCAAAGTTCACCCCACCCCAGGGGCTGGCTCTTCCGGCCTACAACCTGCTGGGATTGCAGAAGGGAATTCAAACCGACAAGAACAATGTTCAGCCCCGCCTTGGCGTCGCGTGGGATCCGAGCGGGAACGGCAAGACTGTGGTGCGCGCGTCCTACGGATTGTTTTATGACCATCCACTGCTCGGGCTCTATTTTCTCGGCGATGCCTCTGACGGTTCGTCGAGCGGCCAGCTGGCTTTTGGAGGAACATCTCCCTGCAACGGCGCGGGCAATCCCGGCAACCTGAACGCAATTCCTATCTTTCAAGGGACGCTCGGACTAGCCTCGTGCGCGCCGTCGACCTTCCCCCAGGCAAACACCAATCTGGGCTACCTGCCCAACCAACAACAGTTCCAGTCTTTGAACTTTCCGCAATCTGAGTTCCTCAACCAGAACTACCTGAACGCGGCGAGCGGGACCTTTCTCCCGCTGGGGTTCCAGCCCTTCGGCTATCCCCAGTCGAAAAATTTTGTTTATGCCTATTCGCAGCAGATGAACTTGACATTTGAGCGCGATCTGGGCGCAGGCTTTGCTCTAAGCGTCGCCTACAACTTCAACGGCGGACGCCACCTGAACCGGCCGATCAACGCCAATACAATCCGCGGCGATTTGATGATCAACAATTACGGGGCGGCGCTCGCCGATGGCCAATCGTTCGCCAGCCCCTTCACCGTGTCAGGTACGTGCAATCCCCCCGGCGGCCCCTATGGTCCCGTGCCATTTGTCGACGCCTCGCTCATGAACTTCTTCCGCCCCGGCGGCCTGAATCCGTCGATCATCGGCGCCTACGCCTCGGTCGGCGACCCGCTCGGCTGCATCGCCCAGGCGCAGGCCATGGTCAGCAGCCTTCCGGGATTCAACGCCAGCTGCAATCCGGCCACGTTCGCCGGCTGCGTCCCGTTCGGCGACATGGACGCCAACTATTCCAACGGCAGTTCGGTCTATCACGGCCTGACCGCCAACCTGCGCAAACGATTCAGCAACCACTACGAATTCCTCGCCTCCTACACCTGGTCGCACGCCATTGACGACTCCACCGATCTGCAATCGACGCTCACGCCAGAGGACAGCTATTATCCTGCCCTTGATCGTTCCACGTCGCTGTTCGACCAGCGCCACCGCTTCGTGTTCAGCGGCGTCTATCAGACTGGAAGACTGAGCGGCAGCGGCTTCGCCAGCAAGTTCTTCAGCGACTGGACCGTCGCTCCCCTGATCGACATCGCATCCGGGCGTCCCTTCAACATCATCACCGGCAACGGGGACAACCTTCAGTTGTCGTCTCTGACCGGCCGGCCCAACACCACTGTGAATCCAGCCTGCGGCACGGTTTATAAGTCCAAGTACTCACCGACCGGGACACTGCAGGAGCCCTGCGGCGCCGATTACAACGGCACTCTTCTCTCGCTCGACGGCAACCTTGGCCGCAACGCCGGAATTACCCCTTGGACCGTCTTCAACGATATGCGCGTTTCCAAACGCATTCCGTTTGGTGAGCGCTTCAGCGCCGACCTGATCGTCGACATGTTTAATATCGCCAATAAAATGAACGTGGCCGCGGTCAGCCC
>DATHQJ010000068.1:0-6940 GCA_035482825.1 Binatus sp. (SeqCode)
ATCGCTCCGTTGCACCGCAGCAAACAGAGCATGTTGACCGAAGCCGTAGTTTGGCAGCGGTTCGTTGATCTTCGCTCTCAATTCTGGATGGCTTTCCAGAAGTTCGCGAACCCGCTGCGCACCCTGATCGCGAATGGCAGCGGTCAAAGCTTCAGCAGGCGGTAGACCCAAGGTGATCACGTACGATTTCAGTTTTGCCCAGTCGGCAAAACCATACTCCCTAGCCAGTGTATGCTGCGCATCGGCCAGCTTGCCGTGGGACGTCGTGCGTTGTAATTGTTTGGCTTGCTTCCTCAGATATTCGAGGCTCGGTTTTGCGGGCAGCTCACGAGACATACACTTCTCCTTTTGTGGCCCGGTGTCCGCTGCACGGGCAAAAGAGAAGTCATGAGTCTGTGCTTGCAGGTTGATTCAGGTGGGATCTTCCCTTTCCGCGGACGGGGTGCAACCTGAATTGCAGGAATTCAATATACCATAATGCGCGTTGAGTTGACGCATTCAGGCCACTACAGATGAGCGCGAAGCATTTTTTGCTTCAGGCAGATCGGCGGCGCGATCGCCGCCCACTTCAGCTGTGTCTTCAAAGGAAACATGCGGTATCCCGCCGCCTCGTTTTAAATTGTGACGGCGAGCGTGTTCCACCAGGATGCGCCGCATCAGCTGGGACGAAACGGCAAAAAAATGGGCGCGATTCTGCCACTGCATGCTTTTATAGTCCACCAGTCGCATGTAGGCTTCATTGACCAGGGCGGTCGTCTGCAGGCTGTGACCAGGGCGTTCGCCACGCATGTAGCGCCTGGCGAGTCGGCGGAGTTCGTCATAAACAATGGCGGTCAGCCGATCGAGCGCGGCGCGATCTCCGTCACTCCAGGCTCGGAGCAACATGCTCACTTCCCCACGATCGAGATCCGGCTCCGTTTCATTCGCCGGCAACTTTGAGTTCCCCATAGCCCCCCGCACCGGGAATCATACCTTGCCTAACCAGCGCTTCAAAATTAAACCGGGCCTGCTGATAGTTCCGCGCTGCAGATTGCGCCTACTTAGACGAGAGCGAAATGAGCTCAAAATCAGCCGCATAACGCGGACAAACATTTAGGAGGTCATATGAAGTCGCAATTTCTGCTGTCGTCGTCAGCCTGGTTACTCGCGGCGTTGGCGGTTCCACTGACCATCGCGGCACAGGACACCCAGCAACGTACTCTTCCGCAATACACTGTGACCGATCTCGGTACTTTGTCGGGCGGCAATTTCAGCCAGCCGTTCTTCATTAACAGATATGGTCTGGTAAGTGGCTCGTCGAGCGTCGCCGACGGCAGTCAACACGCAACCCTCTGGCTGGATGGACTGATGGGGGACATCGGCTCGCCCGGGCTGGGCGGACCGAATAGCATCGCATTTGGCGACAATGAAAGATTCCAGTCGGCCGGTGCAGCTGAGACCTCTACTCCGGATCCCAACGGTGAAGATTTTTGCGGATTCGGAACTCACCTCACTTGTTCAGCTTTCTTGTGGCAGGACGGGAAAATGATTCAACTCGCAACCCTCGGAGGCAACAACGGCGCGGCGAATGCGATCAGCAATCGCGGGAAAGTGGCCGGATTTGCGGAGAACTCGACGCCAGACCCAGGCTGCCCAGCTCCCCAAGTTCTCGAATTTAAGCCCGTCGTCTGGAGAAACGGAGTGACTCACAGACTGCCTACAGTTGGGGGCGATCCAGATGGTGTCGCCTACAACGTCAACGACGACGGCCTGGTTGTCGGCGCATCGGGCACTTGTACGATGTTCAATCCGAATTTTCTGAACAGCCTGCTGGCGGTCCATGCTTTGCTCTGGGAAAACGGGAAAGCGACGGATCTCGGCAATCTCGGCGGCCAAACCGGACAAGCGGGCGGAAACGCCGGCTATGACGTTAATAACCGAGGTGAAGTCGTCGGTAGTTCGGACCTGGCGGGCGACACAACTTTTCACGCTTTTCTCTGGACCAGAAAAACTGGGATGCAGGATTTGGGCACACTCTCTGGCGACGTAGCGAGCAACGGCATCAGCATCAACGACGGCGGCTCGGTGGTTGGCGTATCCCTGGACCCGAACTTCAACCCACGGGCGTTTCTGTGGGAAAAGGGCGTGATGACCGACCTCAACACGCTGGCCGTGGGCGATTCTCCGCTGTATCTGCTCACCGGTTGCTCCGTCAATTCTCGCGGAGAAATCACCGGCCTGGGCCTGACCAGCGGCGGCGAGATTCACACCTATCTCGCCACCCCGACTCACGCTTCCGCGATCAGTGAGAGCACTTCACAGGGAGTGGTCGCCCGGAGGGTTCTGAGCGACGACGCCCGCAAGTTGCTTCAGCAACAACTACGCTTCGGCCGAACCGGAGCACAGTCTATGAGCCCGCAATAGTTGTTGTTCACCGCTGGTGTCCGATATCGAGAAATGATGGAAAGGTGGCATGGGGAGAGAGCAGGATACGCCCTGCTCTCTCTTCTGTCTTCGTGAGATCAAAACCCGATGCGCTCCGCCGTCAGTTTGGCAACTTCATAGCTGCAAGGAGTACCTTGAATCTTGGCTCGCCGCGCAGCGGATCGAATTCTGGTGTAACCCGCGCGGCCTGCATATCGGCAGAACGTTCGTGTACTGCTTTTTCGAACCAGTCAAGGGCGTGGGGCTTATCGCCGAGCCCGAAATAGATGGAACCGATGGCCCAAGGGCTCACATACCTATGGCGCGACTCGGCAAGCAAGCTGCGAAGTTGGGCATTTGCTTTTACCCGGTCGCCGGACAATCCATACGCATAGGCCAGAGTGGGCGAAATGGTTTGGCTGCCGGGGTTGATGCGATGCGCGGTTTCCAGATCGGCGATACCTTCTCGATATTTACCTTGCAGCAAGAGCACTTTACCGCGCCACAAATAGGCCTCGGAGAACCCAGAGTCCATGGCGATCACTTTGCACAGCTGCTGGTAAGCCTCGTCGTAGCGGCGCTCAAAGACCATGGTCGCGCCCCAATCCGTAGCGATGATCCGCGAGCGTGGGTCCAAAGCCAGGGCTTGCTGCATCTCGCTATTTGCTTCCTCGAAGTGCCCCATCGGCGCTAGATAGCCCTCACCATACCAGTGGTGCGCAGTGGCGTAGTTCGGATCCAGTGCAACCGCGAGCTTGAACTCTTTTTCTTCATCGGCGAAGTTGTACTCACGACCAAGTAGCAGCGCGAGCGCGGTGTGCGCCTCGGAAAGGTTGGGATCGAGGAGCAGTGCTTGTTTGGCCGCCTTTTTTCCCGCCGCCACGAACTCATCCTTCGGACCTGTGTTGCCGGCGAGGAGAACATAAGTTTGAGCCAAGCCAGCATAAGCCGGAGCATAGTTAGGATCGATGCTGGTGGCCTTTTGGAAGTACTCGATCGCTCTCTCCATGGCAGCCCCGTCACGTTTGTTCCAGAAATACCGGCCTTGCATGTAGTCTTCGTAGGCCTCGGGATTGACCGGACGTGCGGACTTCAGCAGAGCTCGTTCCTGGGGAGTCAGCGCAACCTGAATTTCCTGTGCGACTGCGCTGGCCACATCCTTCTGCAGACTGAGAATGTCGTGCAGGTCACCGTCGTAGCTCCTGGCCCAAAGATGCCGATCGAGTGGCGCCTGAATCAACTGCGCAGTGATCCGGACCTGGTTTCCCGACTTCATTACGGTGCCTTCGACTACAGCATCTACATTCAACTCCCGCGCAATCTGGGCGATAGGTTTGTGCACGCCCTTGTATTGCATGATTGAAGTACGGGAAATTACGCGCAGGGCCTTGATCTGTCCGAGGTCCGTGATCAACTGATCGGTCATGCCATCAGCGAAGTACTCCTGGGCCGGTTCGTTGGAGAGATTTTCAAGAGGCAGAACCGCCAGGGAACGAATGGTCGTTGACAGCGGCACCTGCGTTGGGGGCGACACCAATCCCCAGGCCGACCTCCTTATCCTCGGAATGGCGCTCAGGGATAGCAGTATCAGCAGGAGCGCCAAGGCAGCGACCCCCCGTACGGCAAATCTGCGAGATTTGGGAGGAGAGAGAAGTGTTTGCGGATCCTCGGCCGGGTCTGGGGTTGCCGCTGGGGCTGGCGGTGCCACTCGGGTCACGGGAGCTATAAACCGATATCCGCGGCGCGGAACTGTCTCGATGAAACGGGGGCTGTCGGCCGAATCTCCGAAAGCGGTTCGCAGCTTGCGGATGGCTGTGTTCAGACCTTCGTCAAAACCCACGTAGGTATCGGCGGGCCAGAGTTGAGTCTGAAGCTCCTGCCGGGTGACCAGTTCTCCCTGACGCTGGAGCAACAACTTCAGAACCCGAAACGGCTGTTCCTGCAACCCTACTTTCCGGCCACTTTTCGACAGTTCGCCCGCGTCGAGGTCAATCTCAAACAAGCCAGTGCGCATCGAGCCGAGCTTAGGTTGAGTGCTCTCCATTGGTACTTCCCTGCGGGGCCCTCATTCTATCGCACAAAGTCAGTTCATGAAACCTCGTAAGCCCTTATGGACACTGGTTTTACGAAGTCATGTAGGGTCTAGGGAGAATTCCTTGACCGATGCGCGGGCATGGGCGAAAGTGGCAGCGATTTCGGGGAAGGCTCGTAAGCTGGCCGGCGCGAAAAAAGATACAAAGCCCTGATAGTTTCCTTCCACGGTTCGCGCCTATGTAGATGAGAGCGACAGAGAACCAACGCCGATCGCCGTTTGGTTCGAGTAACGAACGAAGAAGAATCTTGAGGGGAGTATCTATGAAGAAGCGGAAATTGCAGCTACAGCCAGCCGTGAGTGAATCGATGAAGAAAATCGCATCCAGTATCCCGAACGAAGCGTGTGTTCGAACCGTCCTTGTGCTCGCTTTCCTCCTGACGCTCGGTTCGAGCGCCGGCGCACAATTCACGCCCTTATACAACTTCGGAACACACACCGGCGACCCGGCGCACGCCAACTATCCTGGATTTGTCGCCCAGGGCCGGGATGGAAACCTCTACAGCACTTCCCATGATGGTGGAACTGACAATGCGGGCACGGTTTTTAAGATCACTCCTGCGGGCCAGGTCAGCGTACTTTACAACTTCGATGGCGTAACCGGCGCGTTTCCCTCCAGCGGACTCACGCTCGGCACCGACGGAAACTTCTACGGCACTACCTATGTAAACGGCTCCTCGAACTACGGGACTGTCTTCAAAATCAGCTCTAGCGGGAAACTCACAGTCCTGCACGCGTTCGACGACACCGACGGCTCGAGCCCCTGGGGAGCACCGGTCCAGGGCACGGACGGCGCTTACTACGGAACTACCGAAAATGGGGGATCAGCAAACTGCGGCACTGTCTACCGCGTTACTGTCGGGGGAACGTTCAAAACTCTCTATAACTTTGACGGATCCCACGGCTGCCAGCCCCTTGCGCCACTCGTACTGGGAAACGATGGAAATTTCTATGGCACGACTCTCGGCTTGGCCGGGGTAACCAATCCTAACCTGGGTGCAATTTTCAAGATCACGCCGGCGGGCGCGATAACACTTCTGCATAGCTTCGATGGAACCCACGGCGGTGGGCCATATGCCCCGTTGATGCAGGCCAGCGACGGCAATTTCTATGGCTCGACCGTCAACGGCGGCATGTATGGCAACGGCGTTGTCTTTGAAATGAGTCCGGCTGGAGCTTTCACTGATCTCCACGACTTCGACCCCAATACCGAGGGCGGAGAACCATTCTCTGCTTTGGTTGAGGGCACGAACGGATTTCTGTACGGCGCCACGGTCGATGGGGGAACCTTCAACGACGGGACGATTTACTCCATTTCTTTAGGCGGCGGGAGTCCTGACACCTTGTACAGCTTCGATAGCACGTCTGGTAGAGCCCCGGGAGCACCCCTGACCCAGCATACGAACGGAACTTTCTATAGTGACTCCGCATGGGGCGGGAGCGATGATCTTGGGACGTTCTACTCATTCAGCGCCGGCCTCTCGCCGTTTGTCCGGCTCGTTAGCGGCTCGGCAAAAGTTGGAAAGACCGTTGAAATCCTGGGCCAGGGATTCACTGGTACCACTGCCGTTTCTTTCAATGGCACGGCGGCGACGTTCCACGTTGCCTCGAAGACTTATATGACGGCGGTTGTACCGAACGGGGCGACTAGCGGATTCATAAAGGTGACAACTCCAGGCGGGGTTCTTGAGAGTAATCAGGCCTTCCGAGTGATCCCGTAGCGCCCGTTGGTTCATTACTCGCGGAAAAAAAAATTTGGAGCGTACTATGAAAACCCTAAGATCTCAGCTGCTCATTCTCATGCTCTGCATGGTCGGTTTGCTGAGCAGCGGCTACGCACAACTGACGCCCAGCGCGGATTCGTACACGAACGCTGCTGATCCGACCACAAACTACGGAGCCAAGACACTGCTCGACGTCGAGAGCGCCTCGCAGACGACCTACGTTCGATTCGATCTCTCGTCGATTCCGACCGAATACGGCAGCGCCAACATCACCAAGGCGACTCTGAAGCTCTACGTCAATTCGGTGACGGCCGCAGGCAGCTTCAACGTGGACTACGTCAACGGCACGTGGGCGGAGAACACGATTACTGCTGACCTGGCGCCGGCGCTCGGAACCACGATCGCCGCCAGCGTGCCGCTCACCACGGCGGACAAGAACCAGTACATTCTCATCGACATCACTGCGGCGGTGCAGGCATGGCTGAGTGGAACCACCAATGACGGCATTGCGCTGGTCGGCAACAGCCCGGTGAATGCGACCTTCGACAGCAAGGAAAGCACGTCAACCAGCCATGCGGCCGAGTTGGATATTGTGTTCGCCGGAGGCGGGGGCGGAGGAATCGCTGGCATCACTACGGCAACCGGCAGCGGGCTTATCGGCGGAGGAACCGGCGGCACGCTCAACCTGTCGCTGACCCACACCTGCGCAACGAATCAGATT
>DATHQJ010000069.1:0-19954 GCA_035482825.1 Binatus sp. (SeqCode)
CAAAGCCCGACGTTCTTGCCTCGAAATAATACTCTCGCTGCAATCAGCTCTTGTCCGCGCGCGCCCTGCCTGCTTTTTGTAAACGCAGCGAGCGGGGCGCGTGCGTGAATCCGCTGCCTTCCGATAAACTAATAGAGAACCATATCCTCAAATTCTTAAGGCCTCCCGTTCCTGAGGCGTCTAGGACATTATTGACAATGCTGCATAAGAATCGTCTTTTTACTCCGGGACCGACTCCTCTCTTGCCTGCCGCGCAGACGGCGATGGCTTCGTTTACCGCGCATCATCGCACCGCGGATTTCAAGGCGCTGTTTCAGCGGGTGCTGGCCGACATGAAGGAATTTATTGGCACGAAGAATGATGTATTGGTACTGGCCTGTTCGGGCACGGGCGTGATGGAAGCGTCGGTTTCGAACCTGACCTCGCCGGGCGATTCTGTACTCGTGCTGACGGCGGGGAAGTTTGGCGAGCGCTGGACGGGGCTGGCCAAGGCTTTCGGCTGCAATGTGGACGTGTTCAGCGTTCCTTATGGCGAGACGTTTTCGCTGGATGAAATTCGGGCGAAATTGACTCCTAATATCCGCGCGGTGTTTGTGCAGGCTACGGAGAGTTCGACCGGGGCGAGGCACGACATTGAGGGCATCGCCAAGATTGTGCGCGCCCAGGGTGACGGCATTTTGCTCGTCGTCGACGCGATCACCGGGCTGGGCACGACGCATCTCGACGTCGATGCCTGGGGCGTCGACCTTATCATCGGCGGATCGCAGAAGGCGCTGATGATGCCTCCGGGACTGGCCTATTGCGCGGTCAGCGAGCGGGCGTGGAAGCGAATGGAAACGACAACTTCGCCCCGCTACTACTTCGATCTGCGCAAGGAGCGGAAGTCGGCGGCGAAGGGCGAGTCGGCTTACACTCCCGCGACTTCATTATTCGCGGCGTTGGGTGCGGCGCTGGAATTTATCCGTGGCATGGGCAAGGGCGACTTGGCGAAGGGGCGCGAGGAACTGGTGAACAACGCCGAGTTGTGCGCCGAGATGACCCGGGCCGGGGCGAAAGCGGTGGGATTGAAGTTGTATGCGTCGGCTCCGGCGGCGGCGCTGACCGCGATCTGCGCGCCGGATGGAGTTGACTCCAGCAAGATTGTGAAAGAATTCCGCGAGGCGTTTGACGCGGTGGTGGCGAACGGGCAGGGAGAGATGAAGGGGCATCTGTTCCGGGTCGCCCATATTGGCTACTACGACTATCTCGACACAATCGGCATTCTGGGCGCGCTCGAACATGTGCTGGCCAAGGTCACTGACCGCGGCGTGGAATACGGCGCGGCGGTGCGGGCGGCACAGCAGGTGTATGCCCGCACCTTGTCGGGAAAGCGGCAACTGGTCGGCGCCTGAAAAGCGGCGCCTCCAGTTCAGGGCGACGCTAGTTGATGGTGAAGTCCATGGGGCTCGAAGTCGCGGCCATCGTGCCTCCGCTGCCGTAGATGCCGGTACCGGGCGTGGCGGGATTGGTCACCGTAACCTGGACGGTGCTGGCGGTCGCGATGGCCGATGCCGGAACGGCCACGGTGAGCTGACTGCCGCTGACGAAAGTGGTGTTGGCGGTTTGCGCCACGCCATTCCAGTTCACAACTGCTTTCGAGCTAAAGTTGGTTCCGTTGACGGTCAGCATGAATCCCGCGCCACCTGCGGTCGCGCTGTTGGGCGCGAGTTGAGCGATCGTTGGGATGCTGCCCGCAACTGGCGCAGTCATCTTGGAGCTGTATCCGCAGGCGAGGGTGAGAGCAATCAACGTCACCAGCGCGGTGGTAGGAATCAGTTTCTGTATTTGAAAAGGTTTCATAGTGTTCTCCCAGGGGCCGGTGCCCAGTGAGAACGAGTCTAGAAAATCGGATTCGGGGGTATGTCAGAGGCGTGTCATACTCCCGTCATTTTTCGGTCATTTCCAGTTGTACGTGAGGCTCCAGCTGTACGTGCGGCGGTAGTCGGGCGAAGTTCTGAAGCAGGGTCTTTATTCAAAATTCAAAGGAATTCATTCGTGAAAATTATCGTAGCGGAAAAGATTTCAGCGTCGGCGGTAGCGCATTTGCAGGAGCCCGGCTGGACCGTCCTCACTTCGGACCAACTGGAGGGCAAGCTGGAGGAGCAGCTGGAGACGGCGGACGCGCTGATCGTGCGTTCGGCGGTGCAGGCGGACGCCAAGCTTCTGGAGCATGCGAAAAAGTTGCGGGTGATCGGGCGCGCCGGGGTGGGCGTGGACAACATCGATCTGGAAGCGGCGACCCATAAAGGGATCGCGGTTATGAATACGCCGGGCGCGAATGCGGTCGCCGTGGCCGAACAGACGCTGGGGATGATGCTGGCGATGGCGCGACATTTGTGCCGGGCCGACGCGCTCATGCATGCGGGCAAGTGGGAGAAAAAATCGCTGCAGGGGACGGAGCTGCGGGCCAAGACGCTGGGGATTATCGGCTTGGGACGGGTTGGAATGGAAGTCGCGCGACGGGCGCGGGGGTTTGGGATGGAACTGGTGGGGCACGATCCATTCGTATCGGTATCTGTGGCGAAGGAGCAGGGGATTCGGCTGGCGGGGCTCGACGAACTTTACGCGTCGGCGGATTACATCACGCTACACGTGGGGCTGACGCCGCAGACTGCGGGGATGATCAATGGGGCGTCCATCGCGAAGATGAAGAAGGGCGTGCGGCTGGTGAATTGCGCGCGCGGAGAGCTGGTGAATGAGGCGGACCTGGCGCAGGCGCTCAAAGAGAAGCGCGTGGCGGCCGCGGCGCTCGATGTCTTTGTGGAGGAGCCGCTGAAGAATTCTCCGCTCACTTCGCTGGAGAATGTGTTGCTCACGCCGCACGTTGGCGGATCGACCTTTGAGGCGCAGGAGGCCGTCGGTGTGCAGATCGCACAGCAGGTGAAGGAATATTTGAAGCACGGCGTAATTCAGAACGCGGTGAATGTGCCTTCGGTGTCGGCGGAAGAATACGCGATTATGCAGCCCTACATTGTGCTGGCGGAGCGCATGGGGGGATTTCTGGCGCAGGTGTCGGAGGGAAGCATTGAGGAGATTTCGATTCGCTATGGCGGGCACATCGCGGAGTGGAAAACGGAACTCATTCGCAATGGGGCGATCAAGGGAATTCTGAATCAAGCGCTGGAGGAGAAGGCGAACCTGGTGAATGCGGCCACCATTGCCGATGAGCGCGGGCTGCGCGTGCTGGAATCGCACAAGGCGAAGGCGTCGACTGGGGGCGCGGGCAGCGTGCTTTCGATTTTCCTGAAGACCTCAACCGACGAACACATGGTGAAGGGCGCGGTGCTGCATGGGGACGCGCCGCGGTTGCTGCACGTGGATGGCATCGATGTGGAAGCTCCGCTGGAGCGCAGCCTGATTTATCTGCGGAATCGCGACGTGCCGGGCGTGATCGGTCGTGTGGGAACGATTCTGGGAGAGGAATCGATTAACATCGCGGATTTCTCGCTGGGGCGGCGCGGCGCCGAGAAAGATTCCGATCAGCCGCGCGAGGCGATTGCGGTGGTGCATGTGGACGGACGCGTGTCCGACGAAGTGCTGGCGAAGTTGCGGACGATTCCGGCGGTGCACAAGGCGAAGGCGGTAAGACTGTTCTAGAAATCTCTGGACTGTTATTCCATCTACTGGGAAGTGCGAGTCATGCGGGTAGCGGCGATTTACGACATCCATGGAAATCTGCCTGCACTGGAAGCCGTGCTTGATGAGATTCGTGCCGGCGGTGCAGACCTGATTCTGGTCGGGGGCGACGTGCTTCCGGGGCCGATGCCCGTTGAAACCCTCGAACGTTTGCGCGGCCTGGAGACCGCGGCGCAATTTATCCAAGGAAACGGAGAAGCGGCGGTGCTCGCGCAGTTGGCAGGTGTTGAGAGCGGCACTCTTCCAGAACAAGCTCGCGAGGCGGTGCGCTGGAATGCACAGCAGCTGCATCCGGAGCACGTGAGCTGGCTGACGAGCTGGCCTGCGACGTGTAGCGTCGAGGTGAGTTTTCTAGGTCGAACGCTGTTTTGTCACGCCACGCCGCGAAACAACACCGAGATATTCACGCGTCAGACGCCGGAAGAGGTCCTCTTGCCGGTCTTTCGAGAAGCCGGTGCACCGGTGGTTGTCTGCGGACATACCCACATGCAGTTTGATCGAACGGTTGGAAAGACTCGAGTGGTGAATGCGGGCAGCGTGGGAATGCCCTTTGGAGATGCTGGCGCCGATTGGCTCCTGCTGGGGCCCAGTGTTGAGTTCCGGCACACGTCCTACGATCTCAGACAAGCGGCCGAGCGCATTCGTGCCACGGCGTATCCACGAGCGCAGGATTTTGCGGAGCGCAACGTCCTCGTCCCACCATCAGAGGATGAAATGCTGAAAGCTTTCGCGCGGAATTGAAGAGTTGAACCGGCGAATCGGTGCGCACGGTATTCGGCTCGTAGCTACTCGAGGCTAGGCTCGAAGCGGCAGCCACGAATCGGGAATCACGAAAGCTGCTATATTGTCTTCCGCGGTGGAATGCTCCAAGCTTGGCTTAGATCGGGCCTTCGGGTCTGGTTGAGCCTCTCTGGGGTCACCCCAGGGGAACGTGAGGAACTGGGATTTTCGTCGCGTGAGCGTCACTGCGCGACCGGCGCAGGCGTGCTCACGCAGGGTTAGACTCGTTGGAGCATTCCACCCTAGTCCGTCATGCAGGACTCTGTTTTGCTCGGAGCGCTGGCCGATTGTCTGCTGGCCGGCGAACCAATCGCCGAGTCAACCGCGGAACTCCTCGCCGCTCGTTGCCGCCACATGCTGGGGAAATCGTGGCGCTGGCTTACACCGCTGTCGCGGCGCTATCTGAACCGATTTTCCGGCGGGATACGGCCGCGGCATCGCGATGTGGTTCAGTTTCTGAGAACCGATCGCGGATTTCGGCGTGCGCGGTCAAAGTATTTCAACGAATTCTCCATTCAGGACTGGCTGACGGAACCGCCGCAGATGCAACCGGTCGCGGCCGCTGCGACCTGGGACATTCCTTCTATCTTGTCCACCGGAGACCTCGCGGCCTGGCTCGGCCTGGACATCGGTGAACTGCGGTGGTTCGCCGACTTGAAGGGCCTGGCTTACAAGAGGGCCGGGCAGCAGTTACGCCACTATCATTACCGGATTCTGACAAAACGATTTGGGAGCATTCGGCTGATTGAAGCGCCGAAGCCGCGCCTGAAGGAACTGCAACGTCAGATTCTGCGGTGGATTCTCGAGAAGATCCCTCCTCATCCGGCCGTGCATGGCTTCGTGACGGGACGATCGATTGAGACTTTCGTGGGCCCCCACATTGGCCGCAGGGTCGTGCTGCGCATGGATCTGAAAGATTTCTTCCCTACGTTCGGTGGGGTGCGAATTCAGGCTTTTTTTCGCACGCTGGGCTATCCCGAACCGGTGGCCGGTCTGCTCGGCGGAATCTGCACCAACGCAGCTCCGCGCGACGTATGGAATGAGATCGCGGATCATGACGCAGTGCGCGTAGGCGAAGTGCGCCGGCTGTATGCGCGGCCTCATCTGCCACAAGGGGCGCCCACTTCGCCGGCGCTCGCCAACCTTTGTCTCTATCGGCTCGATTGCCGTCTGACCGGGCTGGCAAAATCCGTGAGCGCAGCCTACACGCGGTACGCCGACGACCTGGCTTTTTCCGGTGGCGAGGAATTTGAGAAATGTGTCGAGCGCTTTAGCCTGTATGTCGCGGCGATTCTGCGGGAAGAAGGCTTCACGGTGCATCACCGCAAGACGCGGATCATGCGTCAGGGAGTACAGCAACATCTGGCCGGCCTGGTAACCAACCAGCGGGTGAACGTAGTGCGAAGCGACTTTGATCGCCTCAAGGCCACGCTGACCAACTCGATTCGCTTCGGCCCCGAGAGCCAGAATCGAGAAGGACGCCCACGATTTCGTCAGCACCTCGAAGGACGAGTTGCTTTCGTGGAGCGGGTCAATCCGAAGAAGGGGAAACGCTTGCGCGCGATATTGGAGCGGATTCAGTGGGCGGGATAGCCTTGGCCATCAGCATTCTTCGAACTCATTCTGCTGACACGGCACCAGCAGCTTCGCGGTCAGGGGTGCCCGCGCCACATAGCCGCGCTTCGAAGAAAGTTTCTACCCGCGCCAGGATTTCTGGCGCGCTCTTCGACTCGTAGATTTCTTTTCTCAGTCCCGCGCCGCCGGGGACGCCGTGCGTGAACCAGCTGGCGAACTGCTTCATCTTCCCGACGGCGTCGGGGAGCTCTTCTTCGATCAGCATCTGGAAGTAGGTGCGGATCATCTGGTAGCGGTCGGCCTCGGTGGGCTCTTCATATAGCTTTCCTCCCGATCCGATTCTCGACGGGGGCACGAACGGGAAGGGCACGGCTTCAGCCGTGCCGTTGGGAGCCAGAAAGTCTCGGGCTTTAGCCCCTGAGGGCGCATCCCTGTGCGCCGGGAAGCGGCCCCCAGCGGCTAAAGCCGGTTCCAAAGGATCCGCATTTTTGGCACGACTGAAGTCGTGCCCTTCCCGGTTCGCGCTTTCTCCTGCGTTTCTCTTAGCGGCGCAGTACTGCTTAATCTGCCGAAAAATCCACGGATTCGAGGGCGCCGTGCGACCGATCATGACAGCGTCACATCCGGTTTGGGTGACCATGGCACAGGCGTCTTCGGGACTGCGGATGTCACCGTTCCCGATCACCGGAATCTTTACGGCGTCTTTGATGGCGGCGATCCACTCCCAGCGGGCATTTCCGCTGTAGCCCATTTCGCGGGTGCGGGCGTGCAGCGCGACCGCAGCCAGCCCACAATCTTCCGCCATGCGGGCCAGTTCGACGCAGACGATTTCTTCGTCGTTCCACCCGGCGCGGAATTTTACGGTGAAGGGAATTTTCACCGCGGCGCGCACGGCTTCAAAAATCCTGCCGATGGCCGGAAGATCGCGCAGCAGGCCGGAGCCTCCGTTGCACTTCACGACTTTTTTCGCGGGACAGCCCAGATTCAAATCGACCAAATCGAAGCCCAGGCCTTCGACCATGCGGGCGGCCTCGGCCATCACGCGCGGATCGCTGCCGAAAAGCTGCGCCGAGATGGGGTGCTCGTCCTCATAGAAATGAAGGTAGCGCTTGGCCTTCTGGTCCTTCATCCGCAACACGCCGTCGGCGGAGGTGAACTCGGTCATGATGAGCCCGCATCCGCCCAAATTGCGGATGAAGCGGCGGAAGACGGTGTCGGTCACTCCGGCCATGGGCGCGAGGACCGTGGCGGGGGAGATAGCGACGGTGCCGATGTTGAGAGAAGAGGGCACGACCCGTGTGGCGCGGGCACTCTTGCCCGCGTCTGCCGGCGGCACCGATCCAGCCGAGTTGTCCCAAAATTTCTTCACTTGTCTTATTCTACCTGCGGACGCAAAACGAAGCCCTCGCCGGAGCGAGGGCTTCAGTTTCTGGATCTATCAGCCAAGTCAGCGACGAAAGTTACTTCGCCGGAGTCGCGGGGGTTTCTTTCTTGGCGTACTTGCGGCGGAAGCGCTCGACGCGGCCGGCGGTATCCATCAGCTTCTGCTTGCCGGTGAAAAAGGGATGGCAGGCGGCGCAGATTTCAACCCCGATATCTCCCTTATGGGTCGACCGGGTCACAAATGCGTTGCCGCACGCGCAATGCACGCGCACTTCGTTGTATGCAGGATGAATGGCTGCTTTCATATCAGGTTCCTATTCCTATTCGAATCCTTAGATTCTACCGGATATGGCGAGGATTCAGCAATCGGGAAGAACCGTCAGCTCTCGGCTGTCAGCCATCAGGCTAAACCCAGCCGCGTCATGCCCCTACCAGCGGCCGTGCCTTGAAAAGGCGCGGCTTCGGCGGCCGGGGTTCTAGCTGAAAGCTGACAGCTTCCTCTGACCGCTTTTCTTCAGAACCTAAACAGATAGCTGGCTTTCACAAAAAACTGCCGGCTGTCGTTGACGTATCCCTTCGGCGTATTGAACACTCCCATCCCGGGGACGACGTTCAGGTTCTGCAGGTCGCTGTTGTAGCCAACATAAATCGCCGTTCCGGGATGGACCAGGTAGGTGACCAGAAAGTCGGCGTTAAATTGCTTCTGGGTTGGCAGGTAGGTGTATGGGGAGCCAATGCCGGGAGTCGCGGCCAGCAGCCCGTTGTATTGCAAGATCACGCGCGCGGAAAGTTGGGGCGTGAACTGCCAGTTCCATTTGCTGCGCAGGATGTGATCGTTGAAAATTCCGCGTCCGGCGCCGGGAGTCTGCGACTGTTCGAACAGATAGGCGCTGTTGGTGGTACGCAGGCGTTCGAAGAGGTAGGAGGTCTCGATCTTCAACGGCTCCACTGGGCGAAAGATGAACGACGCGGAAGCCGTGTCCTGCCGGGCCACGAAGGGCTGACTGTAGGGCGTGGGAGCGGCCGGGGGCACGTCAGGAAGTGCGACGAAATTCACGCCGTCTCCCCAGTAATAGTTCGCGCGCAGCGTGAGTTTCTTGAGGTATCCGGTCTGGACGCTAGCGCCGCTGGTGTGCTGGTGATAGTCCTGATTGCCGGCGTTCGGGGCCGAACAATACAAAGAGAATCCCAGGAAACAGAAATCCTGCGGCCGCAATCGCTCGCGCGTTTCTTCATAGGGCGTCACGTAAATGAACGTCTGGCCGCGGCCTTGAACCAGGAAGTAGGGAAAGTAGTCAGTGTCGAGGCGCAGGCCAGTGTGGTCGAAATCGTAGCGGACGTTGAGCGACGGGCCCCAACTCAAAACCCAGCCTTTCTTGGGACGAAAGCGGTAGCGAACCTCCTGCTTGCTTTCGCGAATGTCGACGCGATTGATGAATCCGGGAACGGTCACGAACCCCGGAGTGATGTCGTTGTAAGTTCCTTCGTAGGAGAAGTGCAGTCCCTCGCGCTGCAACTTCAACGTCTCGGCCGGACCGGCGTAGTAGTTCCCGTTGCCGACATTGCCGGAGCTGAAGGGGTCGAGGTTGGCTTCGCAGTTTAGATTCATTTTGCTGGAGCTGGCGACCGCCTGGCCTTCAAGCGTCCAGGTCGATCCCAGTTTCAGATGAGTATCGACGCCGCCGATGCGGTTGAATTCCCCGGTGGTGGGGCATTCCCAATCGGTGTAGATCGCGCCGACACTGGACTGTCCGAAAATGTCACGGTTCACACGCGCGATGGTGAAGTAGGAGCGCATGCCGGAGAACGGGCTGTAGTCGGGGACGGCGAGGCCGGGGCTGCGGTCGTCGGTCGCCAGCAGGCCAACCGAGTAGGGGCCATCTTTTCCGGTGAGGCGAATTCCGGCCGAGGGATCGGCGATGCTGCGCGTGAACAGCAGATCCATCGGGGTGCGGAAAAAGTCTTCGCTCTCCAGAAAGAAGGGACGCTTCTCCGGAAAATAAACGGCGTAGCGCTGGTTGACGGTGATCAGCGGGTCCTCGGACTCGACCTGGCTGAAGTCGGGGTTGGCGGTCAGGTCGACGACGAAGTGATCGTGGATGACGAACTTCGCGTCCATGCCCGGTTGACCCTGCACGTCCGCGTGCTGAAAATAAGGGTTGATGGGATCGCGCGTATCGAGTGCGCGAAAGCCGCGCAGCAAGCCGTAGGGAATCAGTTCGATGCTGTGGCCCGGCGAGATTCCCTCCAGGCCGTATAAGGTCGCTGCCTGACCGAGACGGCCCTGGATTCTTCGCGAAATGTTGGGCCAGAAAGAATCCTCGTTCTTGCGGTGAATGCCGCGATACAGAATGATGCCCCACACCTGCTGTTGGATGGAGGGAAAACGCAGGCTCTTGAAAGGAATCGCCATCCAGACGACAAAGCCCTGCTCGGTTACTTTTCCTCGGGAGCTCCACACCGTGTCAAACGAGGTGTCGAAATTTCCGTTCACCTCGTCGCGCGAAGCCTCGGACCACATAGCGTCCCACTGCACGCCGAGAGGCGTGGTTTGAAAAGCGTAGGCGCGGCGGCGGTCGTGGAAAGTGTCGAGCATGACCTCGACCTGGTCGTCGTCGTAGATGTCTTCGCGGACTGACATGCGGGCGCGAACTTTTCGGGGATCGTCGAAGCAGACGAATACTACGTAGAGATTTTTCTGGTCGTAGCCCAGGTAGGCGTCGGTCGGCTCGGAAACACGTTCTCCGTCGTGCGGGGCACGCTGCGTGAAGCCGTTGACCTTGGCCATTTGAAGGGCGATTTCGCCCTGCGGATGCATGGAGAGAAAATCCTCGAGCACGGGAGGACGCGGCAAGCGAGGGATCGTCAGGGCGGGCGGCGCCAGCGCGGGTTTCGGCGGGGGCTGCACCCCCGGATTCTTAGTCGGCGGTTCCGGCACTTGCGGCGATGGCGCAGGAACCTGCCCCGGAGGCTTCGACTCTTGCCCAGGGATTGCAGAGTTTGTCGGCGAAGGCGGCCCAGGATCTTGCGGGCTGGAGACGGATTGGGTTGTCCCGCCAGCCGGTGTGGACTGCGGCCAGGAAGAGACAGCGGGCAATTTTGTTGCAGACAGGACCAGGGTCGCGATGACCGCCAGCTTCGCTCGAACATAGGCCTGTCGACGCAGAACTCGAACCAGACGCAAGGATCCCCGCTCCTCCCCCGCCCCCTACGGGGGAACTGAGCAAGATACACCACGGGCGTGCAAATAAAACAGCAAATAAATGTTTGTGAGGTTTGCCGAACAGGTTACCGCTGGTAAATCAAGGGGCTGAAGGCCGAATTTCGAGTGGATTTGGGCAAAGCCTAGAACAGGGATGCTTGCTTCCGAGTCGGCGTGATCTTGAAATATTCATACGCCAGCTGCGTGGCGACGCGGCCGCGCGGAGTCCGGTTCAGAAATCCGATCTGCATTAGAAACGGCTCGTAGATTTCTTCGATGGCGTCCGGCTCTTCCGCCAGGACGGCGGCCAGCGTGTTCACGCCTACTGGCCCGCCTTGATATTTCTCGATTATGGTGAGCAGCAGCCGGCGGTCCACTTCATCGAATCCATATTGATCGACCTCGAGCATTTCGAGCGCCGCCTTGGCGGTGGGCTCGTCGATCTTGCCGGCGCCGCGAACCTGGGCGTAGTCGCGGACGCGGCGCAACAGGCGGTTCGCAATTCTCGGCGTGCCCCGTGAACGGCTGGCGATTTCACTTGCGCCCGCATCGTCAATCGCGACTCCGAGAATCTCCGCCGAGCGCTCGACAATCACCTGCAAATCCGCGGGCGTATAAAACTCCAGCCGCAGCATAATGCCGAAGCGCGAGCGCAGCGGTGCGGAAATCAGCCCGGCCCGCGTGGTGGCTCCGACGAAAGTGAAGGGCTTCACTTCCATGGTATGCGTCCGCGCCGACGGGCCTTGCCCGATGATGATGTCGAGTTTGTAGTCTTCCAGAGCGGAATAAAGCAGCTCTTCGAGAACGGGCTGCAGCCGGTGGATCTCATCGATGAACAGAACTTGCTTATCCTGCAGGTTGGTGACGATTGCGGTCAGATCGCCTTTGATCTGCAGCAATGGTGCGGCTGTCGGCTGAAAATGTACGCCGAGTTCGTTGGCGATGATGTTGGCGAGGGTGGTCTTGCCGAGTCCGGGAGGGCCGTAGAGCAGAACGTGGTCCATGGCCTCGCCGCGCGAGCGTGCGGCTTCGATCGCGACCGCCAGATTCTCTTTTACCTTTTTCTGGCCGATGAACTCCGCCAGGCGCTGCGGCCGCAGCTTCAGCTCAAACGATGAATCGTCCTCCACCGGCGCCGCCGAGACCAGGCGCTCTCTGAGTTCGGGTTTTTCTGAGGGCGGCACGATAAGGCGATAGTAAAAGGAAACGCGGCGCGCCGCAATCACTGCGCGCGCCAGAGCCGCAGCGGTCTCCTAGCTATTGATTTGGATCAGCAGCCCGAGCATCAGGAATGCAGCGTCCGCCATCACAGCGATCATCAGCGCTAGCACGAATCTCCCCGCTCCGCGCAGATTCTGCTGCGCGATGTCTGATCGTTTACAGACGACGGTATCCGCCCACTGATCGCCGTAGCGCTGCTGCTGGCGGCTCTTCTGCATCGCTGCGTAAGCGATAATGCCGAAGAAAATCGAATCGGGAAAGTAACCGATTTCGCGGATAATGGCCGCCCGCAGGCGGCACGGGGAGCCGTCCTCGTTCACCACCACCATCGAGAACATCAGCTTGCCCAGACTGCTCCCGTGCACCGTCTCGCAAATGACCTGATAGGCAGTGGCGCCAAGTAGCGCGGCAACAAACAGAGGCAAGTTCAGGTGTGAGATCTTCAGCCAGATCCGCAGAGGGACGTGCCCGCCCGCCGCGATCTGGAGCATGATGCGGAACAACATTCCCGCAAAATAGCCGACGCCGTAATGGATCACAAAGTCGATAACTCGCGCCACGGCCCGGGGCCAAAACGATACGCCCTCCAGCCCATGCTCCTCGAGCGCGTATCCCCCGAACGTCAGCCCTGAGGTAGAGGACGGCGGATCGGGCGCGGAAGTGGCCATCGAAACCCCCTCGGCGAGAATTGTCGGGGAAGAGCTCTTAGGAGCGACACAACGACACGAGCACTATACATGGTCGGTCAAGAATCCAGGAGCCCGTTCCCGTGACGAGGATTCGAGCGAGAAAGGACTTGACAGCGTGTAAAGCGTGCTTTACATTCTAGGTGTCAAGCATGCTTGACTTGGAGGTCTCAATGGACGCGAACGGCAAGCGCTATCTAAAAGAATTCCTCGGCTCCATGGCCGGATACTCGGTGATGGTCCCGCTCTCGATCTGGATGCTGCGTGGGCACGAGCACACCCCGCTGGGATATTGCATCGCCTTTCTGCCGATCATCCCGTCGGGGTTCGCGATGTGGGCGTTCGTGCGATTCTTTCGCGGGCTGGACGAACTGCAGCGCCGCATCCAGTTCGAGGCCGTAGCGTTCAGCTTCCTGGCCACGTGCCTGATCACGCTCACGTGGGCGTTTCAGCAGAACGCCGGACTGCCTCGTTTCGACGTAGCCTGGGTAGCGCCGCTGCTGATCGTACTGTGGAGTCTGGGACTGGCCATCGCCAAACGGAGGTACGAGTGAAAAACAGCGTGCGCGATCTGCGGGCGCAACTCGACTGGACGCAGGCCGACCTCGCCGAAAAACTCGGCGTCTCGCGCCAAACGGTCAACGCGATTGAGACGGAGAAGTACGATCCCAGCCTGCCGCTGGCCTTCAAGATTGGAAAGCTGTTCCGCAAGCCTGTGGAGGAGATTTTCAAAGCGTAGCAGCTTCGATGTTTATGTGGGGACAGCCGCCCTCGGCTAGCCTGCCCTGAGTGAACCCGAAGGGTCGAGCGCAGCTCGACTGCATTTCTACTTCGGATACCACTCCAGCAACCGCACCTCGATTCCAGTCCCTTCCAATCCCTTCTGAAATACCGTGAGGTCGGAGCCGCGGTAGTGATACGGAATCACAATCTTCGGATGAAACGCCTTCACCGCGTCGGCGGCTTCTTCGGGCGGCATGGTGTAAGGCAGGTTCATGCACACAAACGCCACGTCGATATTCTTGAGCGCGCGCATCTCCGGCACGCCTTCAGTGTCGCCGGAGAAATAGAAGCGCTTGCCACCGTAGGTAAGGATGTAGCCGTTGCCGCGTCCCTTATCATGAAAAAGTTTTCCCGCAGCGGGCCCGCGCTTCAGGTTGTAGGCAGGGACGGCTTCGATAGTCCAGCCTTGCCAGGTTTTCGTTTCTCCATTGGCGATGGGCTTGGCGGTAGTGACGGTTTGCACGACTGCCGGCGCTGCGAAAATTTCCGTGTCCGCCTTGCTGGCGTCTTTGATCGAATCCGGATCCATGTGGTCGCCGTGAATGTCGGTAATCAGGATCAGGTCCGCTTTGGGCAGTCCCGCGAACTTCGCGGGCTTGGCGGGATCGAGATAGATGGTTTTTCCTCCGGCCTCGATCAGGGTACTGGCGTGGTAGAGCGGAGTAATCTTGACCGGACCCGCCGAAGTCGTGAAGGTCTGCGTTTGGGCGGCGGAGAATGGCGACATCGCGAAAAGAACGGCAATGACAGAGCAGACAGCAATCAGAATCACTTTCATAATTAACCTCACACACTTTCTATGTCATCCTGAGCGAAGCATGAGCGCCTGAAAGGCGTTCATGCGCAGTCGAAGGACCCCTACACACTCTAACCCGATCCCGGCAGCAACCAGGCGTTCTCTCAAGCAGCGGCTACTCTTCCTCTTCCTTCACATCCCCGCGCTCGGCCTTCGCCTTCTCGATAATTTTTTCCTGCAGTTGTCCGGGCACGACGTCGTAGTGATGCATTTCCATGTTGAAGCTGCCGCGCCCTTGGGTCATCGACGTCAGTTCGACGCCGTAGGTGAGCATCTCTGACATGGGGACTTCGGCTTTCACGACCGTGTTGCCGCCCTTGTTGTCCATGCCCTGGATGCGGCCGCGGCGGCTGTTGAGGTCGCCCATGATCGATCCGGCGAAATCGTCAGGCACCGTGATTTCGACCGCCATAACAGGTTCCAGAATCGTGGGCTTGGCCAGTTCGATCGCCTTGCGGAAGGCGATGCGGCCCGCCATCTGGAATGACATGTCGTTGGAATCCACGTCGTGATAGGAACCGTCGTAGAGAATCACTTTGAAATCCACGACAGGGAAGCCGGCGAGATATCCGCGCGCGGCCGCGTCTTTAATTCCCTTTTCGATGGCGGGGATATAGTTCTTGGGAATCGCGCCGCCAAAAATATCGTTCACAAACTCGAACTGCCCGCCGCGCGCCAGCGGTTCCATCTTGATCTTGCAATCGCCGTATTGGCCGTGCCCGCCGGTCTGCTTTTTATGGCGCCCCTGCACGTCGGCCCGGCCGCGGATGGTCTCGCGATACGGCACCTTCGGCGCTTTCAGAATCACTTCCGTGTGATAGCGCTTCTTCAGCTTCGCCACCACAACTTCAATGTGCTGCTGCCCGGTGCCCGCGATCAGAAATTCCTGCGTCTGCGGATCGCGGAAAAATCGCAGCATGGCGTCCTCTTCCATCTGCTTGTGCAGCCCGGGCCCCAACTTGTCTTCATCGGCGCGACTCTTGGGTTCGATGGCGAATGTGATCGCCGGCTCGGGCAGCTTGACCCGCGGATATTGAATCGGTGCGGATTTGTCGCCGAGGGTGTCGCCAGTGAGCGTGTCTTTTAATTTCGCAACCGCGCCGATGTCTCCCGCGTGCAGTTCCGGCACTGGGACCGCCGTCTTGCCCTGCATGGTGGAGATGTGCGCGAACTTCTCTACACCCCCGCGGCTGTAGTTCAGGATGGTGACGTCGTTCTTGAGCACGCCGGAAAAAACTTTGAAGTAAGAAATACGTCCCGCAAACGCGTCCGATACCGTCTTGAATACATACAGCGAAACCGGCTCTGCGTCCGACTCATGCCGCTTGGGCGCGTCGCCATTCCCGCCCGCCTCGCCCTGCACCCACTCGTGCTCGGATGGCGCGGGAGTGTAGTCGATGATGAAATCCATGACCCGGTCGGCACCGACGTTGCCCAGCCCGGAACTGAAAATCACCGGAAAAATCTTGTCTTCGCGGATCGCGTTGTGCAGCGCCGGGATCAGATCTTCTTCACCGAGCGTTCCCGCCTCGAAAAACTTCTCCATTAATTTGTCGTCGCCCTCGGCCACCAGTTCGACCAGCATTTCGTGGGCTTCCTGCACTTGCGCCCGCATGTTGGCGGGGATCTCGGTCTCTTTTCCCTTGCCGTTCCCCCCCAGTTCGTAGGTGTAGGCCTTCATGCGCACCAGGTCGACCACGCCGCTCAAATTTTTTTCGCTGCCGATGGGGAGCTCGATCGGAATCACGTCCCGGCCGAAGGCGTTGGTCAGCGACTCCAGCACGCGCTCGGCGTTGGCCCGATCACGATCCATGCGGTTGACCACGATCAGCCGCGGCGTTTTATATTCTTCGCAATAATTCCATACCCGCTGCGTCACGACTTCCACGCCCGCCACGCCATCGACCACCACGATGGCGGCGTCGACCACGGGCAGCACCATCTTGGCCTCGTGCACGAACATGCTGAATCCGGGAGTGTCGAGAATGTTGATCTTGGTTGTGCCCGAGGATGTGCCCGAAGCTGTCCCCCACTCGACCACCGCGGCACCGGTCGCGATCGACATCTTGCGCGCGATTTCTTCCTCGTCGTGGTCCGTGGTGGCCGAGCCGTCGTCTACGCGCCCCAGGCGCTGCGTGGCGCCGGCCGTGTAAAGCATCGCGGAGACAAGCGTGGTTTTCCCCGCATGCCCGTGCCCCACCATCGCCACATTCCTGATGTTTGCTCCCGAATAGACTTTCAAGTTGGGCTCCCTTCGGCAGGCGTGGGAAAGAAACGGCCATAAAGAAGATGAGGACAGCAGCAGGCCAACCCAGCATCCCCTGCCAAAACGTAGGATGCTACCACGCGGAGCGCGAACGCCTCAACCGGGTGCAATACCCAACCCCACATTTATTCCCCTGCCATCCCGGCCGCAGCCGGAACGAAGCGACGACATAGCGGAGGGACGTTGGGTTGCCGATTTTTGATGCCCAATCCCCGCAGCGAACCGTAGTATCATCCCCTGGTTTTGCCCGAGGTGCATCATGAGAATCGCTCCTGTCGTCACCGGGTTCTGTGCCGTGCTCTTTTGCGTGGTTTCGTCCGCGCGTAATCCGCAAGCATCCAACGCTCCCAGCACCGCACCCCTCATCCTCGAAAAAGACGAAGGAGAGAGAAGAATTATGCGCGGTTGGCCCGGCCACCCCGAACCGGGTGAGAACTTCATCCTCAAGGTCGACCCGAAAAACGGAGGGTCTTCGCATCTTGTCTTCGTGACGGCCGACCTCGCTCCCGGTGGCGAAATCGCTGCTCACAAGCACCCTGGCGCCGACGAAATCCTCTTTCTGCAGAGCGGAACCGCTCGCGTTCATTTGGGAGACGTCGTGAGAGTGGTCCACAGTGGCGCCACCGTATTCATTCCCTCCGGCACGTGGATTTCTGTCTCCAACATCGGCAAGGACAACATCATCCTGACCGTTACCTTCTCTGCGCCGGGTTTTGAGGAATTCATGCGGGCTGGCTCGGTTCGCGAAGGAGAAAAGAACCTACCGCTGTCACCGGCCGAAGACGCGGAGATCCAAAAGCAGCACGCCCACGATGTGATTTACCGGTGACGAAAGGGCAGCCCACCCTTCTCGTTTTTTGTTTGCGAGGGTGGGGATTTTGACTCGCAAACCGTAGTATCATCCCCACCAATGCTAGGCAACCGCACCGGCGAGCAGTGGATCGCCCGATACTCCACCAGCCACCAGCACCCCATCAATCGTCTCTGCCACACACTAGGCATTCCCACGATTCTCATCTCGCTCGCCGTCGCCGTCGCCGGATTCTTCTTCCATCGCCTCTGGTTCCTGGCGCTCGCCCTCTTCGCAATCGGATGGGTCCTCCAGTTCGTCGGCCACGCCTTTGAAGGCAAGCCCCCCGAATTCTTCAGCGACTGGCGATTTCTCTTCGTCGGCGTCCGCTGGTGGTGGGCCAAGATCAACGGCAAAGCCTGATCTCTATTCTTTACTCTTTAATCTTTAGGGCGGGCTCTGCCCAGTCTCCGCAACGGCAGCCCGCTCTGCATTCCCGCTCGTATAACAGCCCAAGTCGGCATTGGCTTAAGTTGTCCTGATGCTCCGAGATCGGCCATCATAGCGCCATTCCAGCGCTCTGCGCCGAGCGTGTATACTCCTATGTGGGCGGCAGATCGCTGCACGGTAGGGACGCGTTTTCGCAAGCGCCGAAGTGCGGAGCCAGTAGGATTGAGTTCCGAAATGAGTGGGTCTGCCCGCCTATGATAAATAGCCCGAAATTCAGCCACACCCAAAGTCCGCCGCGCTTGCGCCGGTTCGCGATCCTGTACTATGCTGGCCGCGACCCTGATTCACAACCGAAATGCACCGCCTGACTGCACGATTGCTGTTGTTGTTGGCGTTTGTCGGAACTCTCGCTCCGCTCGCGCTAGCGGCCACCGCTGCCCCAGAGCACGCCTGCTGCCTGCGCAAAGGCGTCCACCAGTGCCACGGTTCAGCCCCGGAATCAGATCAGCGCTCCATCCGCGATGCCAGCTGCTGCAACCACGACGGCTGCCGCGCCGCAACCACTTCTCAGTGGGCGCACGCCCAGCCGACGACCACAGCTGCGTTCGTCCAAGACGTCGAAGCCCGCATCGGCGAATCGCGCACCGCGACTCCCGCCGCGAAGCGATTCTCCTTGCAATCTACTCGCGCCCCTCCGCAAACCTCCATCGCCTGAGCAGTCCAGAAAATTCCCGCAATCATAAGTGCACTTAGAAAGTGCACGTGTGGGACCGGGCATCTGACCCGGTCGCCGGGCGCAGCCCGGCAGGCTCTTAAGCCGCCGCACAGCAGGTCCTAGGAGATTTCATGCGCACCATCCGCATCTCGCTACATCTGGCCTTCCTCGCCATCGCATCCGTCGCCGCCCTGGCCAACGACTACGGCGCCATCCGCGGCGTCGTGCACGATCCCCAACACCGCCCCGTGCAAGGCGCCATGGTCATGCTGCGCGCCAAATCATCGGACTGGGCCAAGAGTGCCACCACCGACGCCAGCGGCGAATTCCAGTTCAATGCCGTCGTGCTCGGCGAATATTCCATCAGCGTCGCCGGCACGGGCTTCGAGCAGGTCTCACAAAACGTCATGGTTGTCTCCGGATCCGTACCCGTAGTTCACTTTCAACTCCAGGTCGCCGGAGCCAAAGAAAACGTCACCGTGTCGGCCACCCCCGAAGTCGTGGCCACCGACAGCTTCACTCCCACCACTGTCGTCAGCCGTCTTGATATTGAACGCACTCCGGGCGCCGACAGCACCAACAGCCTGGCCATGATCACCGACTACGTCCCTGGCGCCTACGTCACTCACGACATGCTGCACATGCGCGGCGGCCACCAGACCACATGGCTGCTCGACGGCATTCCCGTCATCAACACCGCCATCGCGCAAAATCTCGGCCCCCAGTTCGATCCCAAAGACATGGATTATGTCGAAGTCAATCGCGGCAGCTACAGCGCCGAATTCGGCGACCGCACTTACGGCGTGTTCAACGTCGTCCCCCGCACCGGCTTCGAGCGCAACAATCAGGCCGAACTCACACTGACCGCCGGCAGTTTCCTGCAGACCGACGACGCCCTCAGCTTCGGCAGCCACACAAAAAATTTCGCCTACTACGCCAGTGTCAACGGCAACCGCAGCGATCTCGGCCTGCAGCCGCCCGTTCCGCAGGTCGTGCACGATGCCGAAAACGGCGTCGGCGGCTTCGGATCGTTCATCTACAATCTCGATCCCTCGAACCAGCTCCGCCTGATGACCTCAGCCCGCCGCGACTTCTACCAAATTCCCTACGATCCCAATCCCAACGACATCGAAAACGGATCCATCCCCGCCAACGGATTCTCTCCACAATATCCCAGCATCGGCCTGCGCGACGCCCAGACCGAAAACGACGAGGGCGTCCTCTTCACCTGGCTGCACACTTTCAATTCGCATCTCCTCACCACAGTCTCGCCCTTCTACCACCACAACACCGGAGATTACGCCAGCAACCCCAACGACAATCCGGTCGCCAGTACGGAAGATCGCAGCTCCACTTACGCCGGAGCTCAGGCCAGCGTCGCCGCCAACTACAACAAGAACGATCTGCAGGTCGGCTTCCTCAGCTTCTACCAGCGCGATGACCAGTTCTTTGGGGCCGTGTTCAACCCGCGAGCCTATAATTCTGTGCCAACGCCCATCGCCGACTCCGAACACCCCACCGCCAACCTCGAAACTTTTTATATCGACGACCGCTTCAAGCCTTTTCCCTGGCTCACTCTCTCCGCCGGCATGCGCCCGACGCGTTTCTCCGAAGGAAATTTCGCCGTAACTT
>DATHQJ010000070.1:0-5573 GCA_035482825.1 Binatus sp. (SeqCode)
GGCGGCCCAGTTTTCGTAAATGAAAAATTGCGGAGCTTCGACGGCGTGTCCTGCCGGCTTGGCGATGAGTCCCACGTCAGTGGCGATTTTTTGCAGGCGCGAGCGGGTGTCGCGGCGCATGGGCAACAGTGGCAGGCGGTATACTTCCTCGATTTTTCCCATCATGGTGAGCACAGCTTTAACGGGGAGCGGGCTCGATTCGATGAAGTTGGCTTGCATCAGAGGTAAGTACTTGCGATGAATGGTGCGGGCGGTGGTCCAGTCGTTGGCGAGCGCGGCGCGGGTGAGCGACGCCATTTCGTGCGGGATTTCGTTGGCGGCGACGGAAACGACTCCCACGCCGCCGAGGGCTATGACCGGCAGTGTCACGGAGTCGTCGCCGGAGAAAACCAGAAAAGTTTCTGGCACAGCATTGATCGCTTCGGCGATCTGGGTCATGTTGCCGCTGGCTTCTTTCACGCCGACGATATTCGGAATCTCGGCGAGGCGCGCCAAGGTTGCGGGTTCGAGGTTGGCCGAAGTGCGGCTGGGGACGTTGTAAAGAATGACGGGCTTGTCGCCGACGGCTTCGGCGATGGCCTTGAAATGACGGTATTGGCCCTCCTGCGTGGGCTTGTTGTAGTACGGATTCGCGGTAAGGATGTAGTTGACGCCGGGGCGGGCGGCGATTTCTTTGGCTTTCTCGACGGCGTCGTGCGTGGCGTTGGAGGTGGCGCCGGCCATGATGGGGACGCGTCCCGCGACGACTTCGATGGCGGTGTCGATGACATAGAGCCATTCGTCGTGGGTGAGGGTGGGCGTCTCGCCGGTGGTGCCGCACGGAACAAGAAAATCGATCCCGGACTCGACCTGCCACGCGACCAGGTTGCGTAGAGCCGCGTCGTCGATGGAGCCATCCTGATGAAACGGAGTTACGAGGGCGGTGCCGCAGCCACGGAGTTGCATGGGAATAGGATAGCGCGAGTCGGGGCCGAGGGAAAACCGGGAGAGTCGAGATGAAATGGGTGCCCCATGTCTCGGGGTTTTTGCGAGGCGTGGGGACGTGGCGTTCCCGGTTTGAATGGTTGCGAGAGGAAGTCAAAAGCCCCACTTCTTGCAATGGAAGCGAGAAATGCGGCACCCCAGTAAGTAGAAGACTCTCTACAGTTCGCGCCAGATGTCTTTGAAATCGTGGAAGCCTTTTTTTCCAGCGAGCCATTCGGCGGCGCGGACTGCGCCTTCGGCGAAGCCGCGGCGGGATTTGGCGTCGTGGCAGAGATAGATTCGGTCGGCCGCAGATTCGAGGACGACTTCGTGCAGGCCGACTACGTCGCCTTCGCGGAAGGATGTGATTTCGATATCTTCTTCGTTGCCACTCGACTCGCGGATCATTCGCCGGAGTGCGATCGCGGTGCCGGACGGGGCGTCTTTTTTGTGGGCGTGATGGCGTTCGAAGATTTGGCCACTATAGTCGTGGCGCAGGGCGGCGGCGGCGGTGCGGGCAACGTCGAAAAAAAGATTTACGCCGATGGAAAAGTTTGCCGCGTAGACGAATCCTGTTTTGTGCTGCTGGACCAGGGCGCGGACCTGATCGATTTCTTTGTACCAGCCGGTGGTGCCGACGACCACGTTCTTTCCAGATTTTACGCAGGCTTCGATGTTGGCGAGCACGCAGTGGGGAGCGGTGAAGTCGATTACGGCGTCAATGTCGTGGAGATTTTCTGGAGTGAGCGCGGCGCAGGATGCGTTTTCTTTCGAGCCAGCGATGACGAGGTGATGTTTGCGGGCGGCGGCGACTTCCGCCACCAGCGATCCGGTTTTGCCACGGCCTAGGATCAGGAGTTTCATGGGGTCCACAAAGATTTAACCACAGAGGACACAGAGGGGCACAGAGGAGACGAAAAACGCGTAGCCTCGGACGCATTCGTCCGGGCCGATGATCCCTCGTTGAGTGTACGGAGCGGGCGAAATGCCTCCGCCGCTATGCGAACACTTCCGGGTCGAGGTCGGAGAAAAATGTTTTGTGCAGGCGCTGGATCACTTCGGGGACTTCGTCTTCCTCAATCACGAAGGTCAGGTTAATTTCGGATGCGCCTTGCGAGATCATGCGAATTTTTTTGTCGGCCAGTTCCCGAAATACCAGGGCGGCGATGCCGGGGGTATCACGCAGGTTTTCGCCGACCAGGCAAACGATGGCTTTGCGGCCTTCATATTTTACGTCGGCCAACTTGGCGAGATCGGCGGCGAGCGCGGGGATTGCCTGATTGGAATCGACTGTGAGCGAAACGCTGACTTCGGAGGTCGAGACCACGTCGACGGAAACTTTGTGGCGATCAAAAGCCTCAAAAATGGACCGCAGGAATCCGTGCGCCAGCAGCATGCGGGGAGCGGCCACGTCGACGATGGTGATCCGCTTCTTGGCTGCGATCGCTTTGAAAATGTTTTTGCCCTGGGGAGCGCGGGTGGTGATGCGGGTACCCTCGCAGCTTGGATTCCGCGAGTTAAGCACGTAGACGGGAATATTCTTCTGGATGGCGGGCAGCACTGTGGCCGGGTGCAGAACTTTGGCGCCGAAGTAGGCGAGCTCGGCGGCCTCGTCGAAGCCGATCACTTTAATGCGGCGGGCTTCGGGACAGATTCTGGGGTCAGTGGTGAGGATGCCGTCGACGTCAGTCCAGATTTCGATGCGCTCGGCGCCCAGGCCTGCGCCGAAGATAGCGGCGGAAAAATCGGAACCGCCGCGCCCGATAGTGGTGGTGATGCCGGCGCGATTGGCTCCGATGAATCCGCCCATCACGGGGACTTTGCCGTCGGCGAGCAGCGGCTGCACTCTTTCAAGAAGCCTGGCGTTGGTTTCTTCGAACTGAGGAATCGCTTCCATGTAACTGTTGTCGGTGACCAGGACTTCGCGGGAGTCGACGTGCACGCCCTTCAATCCGCGGGCGGCGAAAGCGGCTGCGACGATTTTGCTGGAGAGCATCTCTCCGAAAGCGGCGACATGGTCGGTGGTGCGAGGGGTGATTTCGCCGACCGCGGAGATGCCGCGCAGGAGTTCGTCGAGCGCTTCGAAATCCGTGCCCAGGTCGGAATGGAATTCGGTAAAGCGGGCGGTGCCGAGTAGTTCGCTGGCGGTGTTGTAGTGGCGTTCCTGGAGTGAGCGGCAGAGTTTGAGCGCGGTTTTGCGTTCGCCTTCTCCGGCGGCGCGGGCCATGGTCAGCAACGTGTCGGTGACCTTGGCCATCGCGCTGACCACGACGACCGGCTTTTGCGCGAGACGCCCTTCGACGATGGAGGCGACGCGGTCGATGGCCTTGGCATCTTCGACGGAGGTGCCGCCGAACTTCATGACGATCATCGGAGGGGCTTCCTCGCCGGCGCCACATTTCCGGCGGCGTTGCTTTTCATCATCCCTCGTGTTCCTCGCCTAGGTAGCCCTTGGCCTTGAGCAACTCGGCGTTGAGCACGGCGGCCCCGGCGGCTCCGCGGATGGTGTTATGGGAGAGCACGGTGAATTTCCAGTCGAGCACTCCGCAGGGGCGAAGGCGCCCGACGGCCGTCGTCATGCCGGCGCCCATGTCGATATCGAAACGCGGCTGCGGTCGGTCGTTGGCTTCGAGGTAAACGACCGGGCGTTCGGGAGCGCTGGGCAGCTTCAGTTCCTGGGGCTCGGCGCGATAGCTGTTCCACGCGGCTATGATTTCTTCGCGCTCAGCTTTGGTCTTCAGGCGGATGGAAACCGACTCGGTGTGTCCGTCTTCGACGGCGACGCGGTTGCATTGCGCGCTCATGGCGAAGGCGGCGGAAATGATTTTCGTGCCGTTAACCTGACCGAGAAGTTTCTTGGTTTCCTCTTCCATCTTTTCTTCTTCGTTCTTGATGAAGGGAATCACGTTGCCGAGAATATCGAGCGAGGCTACGCCGGGATATCCCGCGCCGCTGACGGCCTGCATGGTTACCGCCATGACGGTCTCGAGGCCAAACTTCTGGTGCAAAGGCGCGAGGGCCAGCACCAAGCCGATCGCCGAGCAGTTGGGATTGGTGACCACGTAGCCGCCGGATTTTTTGCGCCAGGCTTGGATATCGATGAGCTTGATGTGGCCGGCGTTGACTTCGGGGATGACGAGGGGCACGTCTCGCTGCATACGCAGTGCGCTGGAGTTTGAGACCACGGCGCAGCCGGCGTCGGCGAAACGGGGCTCCATCTCGGCGGCGATGGAGGCGTCGAGCGCGGCGAAAATAATTTTGGGCGCGCCTTCGGGAGTGGCGGGTGAAACCTTCATCGCAGCGACCCGCGGCGGGATCGGGGTTTTCAGACGCCAGCGGGCGGCTTCGGAGTAGACCTTGCCTTCGGAACGGTCCGAGGCGGCCAGCCAGGCCACTTCGAACCACGGGTGGTGCTCCAGCATCTGGATGAATCTTTGGCCGACGACGCCGGTGGCGCCGAGAATACCGATAGGAATTTTACGGTTCATATGATCTCGATTAGGAATACTTGGAATTCTATAACAGTCGGGGACAGCGGATTCCTCCGCCCCGCGCGTTCGTTCGGAGGTCGGAATGACAACTCTACAAGCTTCCAATGCGAGCTGGCGAGTCGGCAAGTAGCGAAAGGAGGACCACTTCCGCACAGGTTCCCGGACCGACACTCCAGAAACGCCCCTACCTGCCGATGGAGAAGCTGGAGGGATCTTCATGCCCGAACTGCGCCAGAACTTCTTCACCAAGGAATGGGTCATCATCGCTACTGAACGGGCCAAGCGGCCGGAGGAGATGGCCACGCATCGCGCCGTGCAGGCAATCCCGGAGTTTGCGGAAAGCTGCCCGTTTTGTCCGGGCAATGAAGACATGACGCCCAACGAGGTTTTACGGTCGCCGAGCAGCGGCGAATCCTGGATGGTGAGGGTGATCCCGAACAAGTTTGCGGCACTGTCGAGCGACGTGCAGCCGACGCGCAGCCTGCAGCACCTGCGGCGGCGCATTGACGGGTTTGGATTTCATGAAGTGATCATCGACAGTCCAGACCACTCACGCTACATGGGGCTGTTGCCGGATTCGCATGTGGCCAGCATCCTGCGGGTTTATCGACAGCGCTACAACACGCTGAGTCTGGACCACCGGGTGAATCACATTACGATTTTCAAGAATCACGGAGTCGACGCCGGGGCCAGTATGCAGCATCCGCATTCGCAGCTGATTGCGACGCCCGTGATCCCGAGCCAGGTGCGGCACCGCTTGTTTGAGGCGTTGCGGCACTATGACGATGCCGGGGAATGCATGTTCTGCCACATGGTGGAGCGCGAGGTGGAAGACCAGACGAGGGTCGTGATCAAGAGTGAGCGGTTTGTGGCGCTGGAAGTGTTTGCTTCGGCCACGCCGTTTGCCACGCACATTTTTCCGCTGCGGCACATGGCGAGCTTCGGAGATATTTCCGAGATGGAGGTGACCGACCTGGCGCGGGTGTTGCGAACTCTGCTGGCGAAGATTTATGTGGGGCTGGAGAATCCGGATTTGAACTTCACCATCCGCAGTGGTCCGGCGGAGTATGCCGGGGCGCGGCACTTTCACTGGTATGTCAGCGTGATTCCGCGGCTGAC
>DATHQJ010000071.1:0-9358 GCA_035482825.1 Binatus sp. (SeqCode)
GGTGAATAACAGCCCAACGCCCGTGACCGCAACGCCAACGCAGACGGCGCCACCCGCCGCACACTAAACCGCAAAATCCCGACCCGCACAAACGCGCGAAAACAACAGTCTTGTCATTGGGCTTTGGGGTGAAATGCTCTGGGTGAAATACTCTCTCTCCCTACTTCGATGCGGCACGGGCTCGTGCCGACTGCGTGAGAGCCTCGAGTGCCGGGAAGGATTTGGCTACGGTGAAGGTGCGCTCCAAGGGCAAGGCTCCTGTCGCAATCGACCGGCACATCATCTCGATTGCAATGTCGGAGTTCGGTGGAATAGAAATCGTGGCGGTCAATAATTTGTTCCGAACCCATTCTTGCCCGGTCTTGGGCAATCCATCGCATCCTAGAAACGGCAACTTCTGCCATTGTTTCTCGTTGCATTCTTCTACCGCTTTGCGAGCTCCGATGGCCATGGAATCGTCTTGCGCGCAGACGGCTTCGATCTGAGCCTGGCGAGACGTGGAGAGCTTGAGCCAGGAACTGACTGCTCTGTAGGCGCTGGCTTCGGTCCACTGCGCCTTAAGGACTCGGAGTTGCAGGCCTTCGGATTTCGTTTCCAGCGTCCCGGTGTAACGCTGTTTCGCGGCCGCACTCTCTGCCGGACCCTGAATGTAAAGAACAACTCCACCCGCGGGGAGCAAAGCGTTTAGTTGCTGTCCCTGGATGCGTCCAATTTCTTCGTGGTTTGAGGTAATGGCAAAAGCCGGAACGTTGAATTGACGGCGGAGTTCTCCAATGTAACGGTCGTCACGATTCAGGAGCACGACTCCAATCCCGGCAGCGGCAGCGGCACGAGCGACTTGCGGATGAGCCGTCGATCCAGCCGGCTCGAAAATGATGGCATCTGGGCGCGGAGCATTTGTGGATTGGACTCCAGCTAGTAATTGCTGGCTCTGCACAACACCTTCGTTACCGGCATATACGATCTCGAGGTCAACGCCCAGCTTACGGGCGGCCTCCTTGGCGGCGGAGGTCTGTTCGATCTGATAGTCGTTGTCGTCGTTCGTCAGAGAGAGCAGAAATCGCAACTTTTTCATATATGGTGCACACGTCTACCCGATGATATCTTGCCGGCGCGAGACACGATGCTGCTGTCTAGGGATAAACATGACGATAGTAATGGTCTGTTCTGCGGGACTTCACTCGGTGATCTCGAGTCAGTCGTTGCGACTGAGGCGTGCGGCACTCTATGTTCGCGAATGTGTAAGATATTGGAAGCGGGGCCCATAGCTCAACGGTTAGAGCAGCAGACTCATAATCTGTTGGTTCCAGGTTCAAATCCTGGTGGGCCCACCAAGTTAAACCACATAAGGCGTTCCGCAGTATGAGGTCCCTCGCTGAGCTCGGGATTTCGCCTGCGGGCTCCCGCTTCGCTCACGCCCGCAAGACGGCTCAAGTTCAAATCCTGATGGGCCCACCAAACCGAAATTCCAGGTGTTCCCAACCTTTCAGCCTTCTGACCCCCAACTTCTGTATCGCAAGCGTTGACACTCTCCCACTCGGGAATTAGAGTTGCGTTCTCATTAAAAACACAAAATTTATTGGAGGCAAGCATGCGCTCGGAGCGATTGTGGGCGGGTGTATTTGGATTTGTGTGTTTGGCGGCATCCCTGGTACTGGCCCAAGACCCCACCAAGGTTGAACCGAAACACTACCGGCTGGACTTTGAGAATGAACGGGTGCAGGTGGTGTCGGTACATTATGGGGCCCACGAGAAATCTGCACTGCATGAGCATCCCGGAGGCGTGGTGGTGAGTCTGACCGAGGCGCATCTGCGCTTTACCGATGAGAATGGGAAAGTGCGGGAAGTGTTTTCGAAGGCCGGGGAAGCGCGGTGGTATCCGCCGTTCAGGCACAGGGTGGAGAATTTGGGCGATACGTCCTATGAGGCGCTCTACATTGGGATCAAAGGAAAACTTGCAGCGGCTTCGAACGGCGTGGGGCCCACAGTGGCGTCGGACGAAGAACAAATGAAAAAGATTGTTGCGGAGTATTTGGCGTCGGCGGGAAAGCCGTAGGAAGATTTTGATTCGCGCGAGAATGGCAGCGATGGGTCGGGCGGAACGATGAACAGATTCTTTGTGGTGTGATTGCTAGCTCGTTTTTCGCCAGAAATGGCTCCGGTCCGTCTGCGTGTAAGATAATCGCAAGGTGCTTTATGTTGGAAACTCAGACGGTGTTGGGTGCGATTGATCCGGTTCTGGTTGAGTTGCTTCAGCGGGTCTACACGGCGTTTAATCGGCGGGAGATCGAGACGGTGCTAGCCGCGATGGAGGCGGACGTAGACTGGCCCAACGGGATGGAAGGTGGGCGCGTGCAGGGTCAGGGTTCGGTACGGGAATATTGGCGGCGGCAGTTTGAAGTGCTCGACCCTAAGGTTGAGCCGAAGAATTTTAGCCGGGCATCGGACGGCCGGATCGTGGTGGATGTGCATCAGGTGGTGCACGACAAGAGTGGGAAGCTGGTGGTGGATCAGATGGTGCGGCATGTGTACGAAATTCGTCGCGGTTTGATTCGGAGCATGGAGATTCGATAATTTATTTTCTGAAGGGAAATTATGGCGCACATGGTTTTTTGCGTAAAGTTGAAGAGAGATATGCCGGGCCTGGATGAGCCTCCGTTCGATAACGACCTGGGGAAGAAGGTGTATGACAACGTGTCCCAGGAAGCTTGGAAGATGTGGACGGAGCATTGCAAGATGCTGCTGAATGAGTATCGGCTGAACCCGGCGCGGCGCGAGGATCAGGAAGTGATTGTGAAGCAGATGGATCAATTTTTCTTCGGCGAGGGGTCGGCGAAGCCGAAGGAGTATGTGCCGCCGGCGGAGAAGTAGGAGGCTCGGACAGAGAGTGCCTCAGGGGCTAAAGCCCTCGTGAGTTTTCCGCTTTTACGCGGCGCTGAAGCGCCGCTCTTCCACGCTGAACGCCGCTCTTCCCCAGCGCTGAACGCCGCTCTTCGACAGCGCTGAACGTCGCTCTTCCAGGGTACTCGATCGGCGGCGCGGCGGTTCCCTTTAGGAACGGAGTCAAGACCACTCCTCGGCAATGAAGGCCGGGGTTAGGCCTGCTGCGGTTTTTGTTCTTTCAGGAATGGGGTTGCGCCCAGGAGCAGGGCGAAAGCGGGGGGCAGGACCCAGACGAAAATTCCCAGCGCGTAGCGAACGGGATGCTGTGTCACATAGGTATTGTGTTCGGCTAGCGCGCTGACTGGAATCACGAAGGCCCATAATCCCAACATGACGATGGCGGGGAAGGCAGCGGCCGCCATGCGCGCGGTGGAAGTTCCTCCGGCACGGCCGGAGAGGAACGCGCCCAACGCTCCGCTCAAGACCTGAGTCAGCAGCCATGCAACGTAGAACCAGAAGGCAAGGCCAGCCTGCAGGCGGACCAGATAAGACGGCTGGCGGCTGATCAGCGTTAGCGCGAGCAGAAAAAGACTGGCCGATCCGAAGCTGGCCAGCGCGGGCAGCCAGAGGGTGCTGGTTCGGCGGTTCATGGGATCCTCCTTGGATTTTGCGCGGCAAATCTCCGCGGCTAGAACGGGCCAGTCGGCCACCTCTTGCAGAGTTACTTCAAGCGCCGCGTTTCGGTCCAATCCGCGAGATTGGGCGTGTTCGTAGGCTTCTTCGAGATGAGCCGCCAGTTCGGCGATCACGTCCTCGTTTAACCTTTGCGGCGAGTTGGACGACGACATGCGCTCGCGAACAATTGACTTCCAATCAGGCATGGCTTACTCCGGCAATGCTGTCGAGCGCATCGCCCCCGTGGGCAAAGGGAACGAGTTTGTGGATCCATGGCACAGGAAAGGCAGAGCACCTAACAGCAAGGCCAGCCCGGGGACTACCGCCCAGTTTTCGGCGTCGATAGCGAAGAAGGTGAGTGCCCAAGGGTACCCGTCGGCAAAGCGGAAAGGCAGAAGCAGCAGCATCACGATGCCTAGAAGCAGGGCCGGAGAAGTCGCCACAACAAGGCGTATCTTGCGAGGTACATCCGCGAGTTGGGCCAAGTAGGCTCCTGCGGCACCGACAAGGAGAAGCGTAGCCAGCCAGGGCAAGGGGAACATGACTGGGATGGGCCGCCTCAAAATCAGATTTGGATGGTCAAGTCGGCCCGCAACGTTGAGCGAAAGGGTTGCTCCCAGCCAAGTGACGGTCACCGAAAGCCACAAGCGCTTGACGCGATCATTGGTTGGGTTCGCGCGTTGCTCCAAGTAGGCTGCCGCGGCACAGACCAGGGGAAGCGTAGCCGACCAGGGCAAGTAGAACAGAATCACATATGGCTGAAGGCGGTCAGGCCGGTGCAGAACCATAACCAGCAAGCTTGCGCCCAGCCAAGCGGCGGCGACCAAAAGCCACAAACGCTTGATGCGATCATTCATATCGACCTCCATGGATTGAGTGATGTCTTGGGCAAGAACGCGCCAGTCGGTTACTTCCTGCAGCGTAGCTTCGAGGGCTGCGGTTTCGGACATGCCGCGGGACTTGGCGTGCTCGTAGGCTTCCTCGAGATGCGCGGCGAGTTCGGCGATGACATCTTCGCCTACTTTGTGCGGCGAGTCAGGGGATTGCATTCGCTCGTGGACGATTTTGCTCCAATCGTGATCAGGCATGGCTGACTCCGGCGAGGGTGTTGAGGGCCTGGAAGAAATTGCGCCACTCTTCTTTGAGGGGAGCGAGTTGTTTCCTTCCGGCGGGGGTGAGGCGATAGTAGCGGCGGTCGCGGCCGGCTTGGTTGGCCTGCCAGCGGCCTTCGAGCCAGCCTTTTTTCTCCATGTCGTAGAGCAGGGGGTACAGCGAGGCCAGGGTGAATTTGAGGGCACCTGCGGTGCGCTCGCCGATCTGTCTGGCGATCTCGAAGCCGTAGAGCTGCTGTTCGGCCAGGAGTGAGAGGATGGCGAGTTCGCCGCTGCCGCGGGCGATTTTGGAGCGAATGCGTTTGGTCATGGTCAGTGTCGGATTCGCTATATAGGAATCCTATGGCCGGAGTATAGGAATCCTATATAGCGGGGTCAAGGTTACGGGGGTACAGGGGCGCACGGGGGCTGAAGCCCAACTTGTGTCAGGCCGGGACGCGGCGCTAAAGCGCCGCTCTTCCACGGAGCGCAAGTCGAAGCCGTAAAGCCAAAGGCAGCCTCGCTGCGCTCGGCGGACGGACGAAGGCGTCCGTCCCTACACGAGCAGAACCTACCCACACGGGCAAAACCTTTTCTGCAAGGCGGCTCGTGAGTGTCGTTCTCCTTGTCGACGGGGTGCAATGTAGACGGAGGCAGAGTATGAAACGCGAAACGGGATTTACGTTGATGGAGATGCTGATCGTGATCGCGATCATTCTGATCATTGCGGCGGTCACGATTCCGAGTTTGACGAACGCGAAGATGAACGCAAATGAGGCGTCGGCAGTGGCGTCGGTGCGGGCCATCAACCAGATGGAAGCAGCGTATCAGGCAGCGTATGGAGGATATGCGGAGTCGCTGGGGAATTTGGGCGGGGCTGACCCGTGCACGAAGTCGTCGACGACGGCGTGTTTGCTGGATCAGAGTCTGGCGGGGGGAGTGAAGTCGGGGTATAACTTTGCGGCGGTGGGTGGGAATCCGGCGAATGGGGTGGATACGAGTTATGTGGTGGGGGCGGCGCCGGTTGTGTTTGACCGGACGGGGAAGCGGCTGTTTTGTTTGACGGATAAGAATGTGATTCGGGGGGATTTGAATGCGGAGGGGAGTACGGTGCCTCCGGATGCGGGGGCGTGCGCGGGGTTTCGGGCGTTGGAGTAGGGGACATCTTGGGCTAAAGCCCCAAATTTTTTTCCGCTAAACGCGGCCCTGAAGGGCCGCTCTTCCACAGGAGTGCTCTCCGCTGTAGATTACTCGGTGGTTACTGTGCACCAAAATTGATGCATATTTCATCAAGCCGTAACATTGCGCTGCTAGAACGGGAGTATGGATCTGCACGTGTACAACACGTTGATCCTTTCCGACCTGCACCTGGGTGCAGAGACCAGTCATGCCCGGGAAGCTACGCGGGTGTTGAAGGCGAATCGGTTTCATCGACTGATTCTGCTGGGCGACATTTTTGCCGACCTCAATTTTGCCCGGTTGACCAAGGATCACTGGAAGTTTCTGGGGTATATCCGCAAGCTGTCGAATCCCAAGCGCAAGATTGAGGTGGTTTGGGTCGAGGGGAATCACGACAACGGGCTGACTAATATTATGTCGCACCTGGTGGGAGTGCGCGTGTATCAGGATTATGCGTGGGAATATGGCGGGCTGCGGCACCTGGCGATCCACGGACATCAGTTTGATGGATTTCAGGTGAACCGGGTGCGGCTGAGCCAGTGGGGGACGTCGCTGTTTCTGCAGTTGCAGAAGCTGGACTTTAAGAGCAAGCCGATTACGCGGCTGATTGACCGGCTGAATACGCGGTGGCTGCGCATGTCGCCGAAGGTGGCATCGGGTGCGCTCAGCTACGCACGGCAGCATGGGGCGGACCGGATTTTTTGCGGGCACACGCACGAGGCGATTCACGTGGAACAGGATGGGGTTCATTACTACAACTCGGGCGGGTGGGTGGATTCGCGGCTGACTTATCTGACGGTCGATGAAACGGGGGCAAAAATCCATGACTACAACGAGCACGAATACGGCGAGGTTGATGCCAAGCGAAGTGACGATCGTGATTCCGGCGAAGAACGAAGCGAAACTGATTCCGCGCTTGCTGACTTCGCTGACGAATCAGGATTACACGAAGATGTCGAGTACGAGGGTGTTGGTCGCTGACGCGAACTCGACGGATGGAACGCCGGAGATTGTGATGAATTTCCGCGACCGCTTGAATGTGAGCGTGATTCGGGGCGGGATGCCATCGGTGGGGCGCAACCAGGGCGCGGCGCTGGCGGATACTCCTTATGTTCTGTTTCTGGATGCGGACATTGAACTGGCGGACCGGTCGCTGGTGCGGCGCTGCGTGGAGCGGGCACAGAGCAAGCAACTGCACTGCGTCACAACGAACATTTTGTGCAAGGAAGGCAGCTGGTTGGACAAGGCGTTCTATGCGGGGAATGATTTTTTTCAGTATCTGTCGTATATACACCGTCCGTTTGCTACGGGGATGTTTATGTTTTTTGAACGGAAGAAATTCTGGGAGCTGGGCGGGTTTCATGAGCAGATTCTGTTTGCGGAAGATTACCGGTTGAGCCAGCAGGTGGAGCGGCGGCGCTTCGCGGTGGTGCGCGGCGGAGTGTACACGACGAACCGGCGGTTCAAGAAGATGGGACATTTCCGCGTGGGATGGTTGTTCTTGTGGACTGCGATGAATTACTGGAACGAGAAGTATTTCTTGCGGGATCACAAGTATTGGGCAGACAGCGTGCCGCGGGGGTAGGGCTCGGCTCGGGAGCTGCGGAGCGTGGGTTCGGCTTGGGCGAACCCGAGGTCCCTCCACTGCGCCGTCGCTTTCGCTCCGGCTCCGGTCGGGATGACAACCTAGTGGTGGATCGATTGCTCTCTTCGATTTGAAACGAGTTTTGCCGGCCACACAAAATAGGATTCAGCCAACCAGCTGGATCCTGTTTTGCTTTGGGTGGCTAAAGCCGCGCCCTTTCAAAGCCGCTTCCCGACGACGGGGTGGCCTTAGAAGCGGAAGACTATGCCGGTCGACAGGCGTATGTTGTTCTGACTGGTGCTGAAAAAATTGGTGCGGAGATAGTCGCCTTCGACGCGCAAGGCGACGGGGCGAAAGATTTTATAATCGATGCCTCCGCCGACGGCGGTGGCGAAGGAAGTGTTGGAGGGGAATCCCGCGCCCGATCCGCTCGAACTGATGTGCGCGAGGCCGACCAAGAACTCGCCAAAGGGAGTGATCTTGCCGACGGGCACGGAGATTCGCGGGCCAAACAGGACTTCATACTCGTGGCCGGTCACGCTCACGTTGATTGGTCCGCTCGGCGTGAGCTCAGTAAAAGTCTGCGAGCCGTAGTGGCCACTGAAATCGGTCACGATGCCGAAAAACGGCGCCAGTTTCCCCTCGAGAGAACCTTCCCAGCCTTGCAGATTGGGGCGATCGATATTGTCGAGGGCGGAGGAACTGGCGTTCTCGAAGGAATATCCCACAAATATATTTCCCGAGGTTGGGATCTGGGCGTTTGCGAGGGCGGAAAAAAGAAAGAGCGGAATGGAGATCAACGCAGACTTGAGCATGAGGAGGTTCTCCCTTTCTGGGATCGATTAAACCCATGCTAAAGGATAAAGTTCTGGAGAGATTCGGACAAACCCAAGGTCCCCTTCGGCTTCGCTCAGGGCAGGCTCTCCACTGCGCCGTCGCTTTCGCTCCAGCTTCGGTCGGGATGACAGTTGCGGTAGTGCGAAAGAACTGTATGTCCGTCGTCAGAAGCGCCAGACGATTCCAGTGGAAGCGCGGTAATCGTTCTGACTAGCGCTGCCGTAGTGGCCGCGCAAGTAGTCGCCTTGCACGCGCCAGGAGAAGTTCTTGAAGGGGAGTTTGTAATCGGCGCCGCCACCGACGTCGATGGCGAGAGGATTGTAGATGAAGCCTTCGGAGTTTACGTGGCGGATGCCGGCCATAGCGTGCACGAAGGGACGCCATTTTCCGGAAGAGAAAGAAAGGCGCGGACCGCCGAGAAAGGTGTATTGCGTAACTCCGGTTCGGAAGTAACCGCCGGCGTCGGCGACGAGGCCGATGCGAGGAAAGCGGGTGAAGGGAAGGGCTTCGAAGGAGCCCTCAAAACCGCGATAACTCTGCTTGTTGATTTGGTCGGTGAGCTGGCCGTAAGAGACGCCGGCGTAAACGTTGCCGTTGGGAAGAAGACCGTTGAATTGTGCCGCCATCGGGATCGAGAACAATATCAGTACAACGAAGGCCAGGATAGTGGCAGACTTTGGCACGAAATATTCCTCCGCGGCGGTTGCGCCGGCAAAACACGGTTCGAGTCAACGAAATCTGTTAGATGCAGTGTACTGGATGCCCAAGATGTCCCAGTTCACAAAATTTGTCCCGGCCGTGCCGGGGCCAGCGGGCTCGCAGGATGGATGAAAATTTACCCGTTTGTCATGATGCCAAAAGCAAGGCACCTGCGTCTATCTACTAGCATGCAACCAATGGACATGAATTGGCAAATCGTGAATTTGCAAGTCTCGGAGCAGCCGGGAATTGAGGCTGGCTTTGAACTATATAAGGAGTTGAAGTTGAAACTCAGTCTGGAAACATGCAATCGCGGCGGGGTTATTGTGGTGCACTGCCAGGGGCGCATCGTATATCGCGATGAGGCGGCCGAGTTCTCGCGCGTGGTCGGCGAAGTTATGGCGCAGGC
>DATHQJ010000072.1:0-23942 GCA_035482825.1 Binatus sp. (SeqCode)
GATTTTCGGAACCAGCGATCCGCCGCGCGCGATCTTGATGGTCTGGGTGCGATGGTGGGCTTCCTCACCGCCGGCGCGGCCGGTCACTCCAGACTCGGCGCCGCCCAGATCTTCGGTGCGGGGAAGTTCGTCGCCGCTGTAATAGATGACATCGTGACTCGACAATCGGGGCGCGACGAAAGGACGCAACTCCGAGACTTTCACCTGCACCACGATGGCCGCAAAGATTAAGAAGGCTTCCAGTAAATAGGACGGGACCATGATGCGCAAGGGAATGAGTCCGAAAGGAGCCTCACCCGCCAGGCGGCGTTCCGAGCGCGCCAAGGCAGGCCGGATGGAGCCCACGAACTCGTGCCAGGGCGAGGACCACTCGACCAGCAACCTGGGCGCGTCCTGAACTTCGACGGACTCTTCGAGTTGGAGGGTCTCAGTCACGCGGTCGGTACTCTGCCATCCTTTTCGATCGCTAATACGTCGATCGGGATTTCTTTGATCGGGATTTCAATCGTCACTTGGTTGATCATGATTTCAATTTTATCGCCCACCGCGGTCCGTGTTTCGGCCGCCGTGCCACACGGTAGTTCCAGCACGGACGCGGCTTCGGTCCGGATCGGGGCAAAACGCCAGGGGCGCAAATCGCTCTGGACATGAATCACCGTCAGGGCGCGATCCAGATAAACCACGTCGATGGGAAATCCCATGCCCAGAGTATGAACTCCATGGCAGGGGACAATCCAGAGGCCTGATCCATTACGGAAGTCACTCGATCGAAGTCCCAGCAGACCGCGCAGTCGAGTCCAGTGTGTGTCGGCCAATGCCAATGCCGTGGCCAGGCAGGTCTGGCGGGTTAGATTGAAGGCTTGTCGTTGCGAGGAAAAAACCGCCATAAATGCAAATGCTCCCCGGCTCGTCTCTGCTGTCAGCTCTGTCTTCTAACGCCCGCCGGCAACGGGCCCCAGTTGCCGGACCAGATCGATGATGGCCGGCCCGATCGTGACAAAAATAATCGAAGGCAGAACAAATATCACCAGTGGGGGGACCATTTTGATAGTGGTTTTTGCAGCTTGTTCTTCGGCCCGCTGCCGGCGTTCCGTGCGGAGGGAGTCGGAATGCACCCGGAGGGCTTGGGCAATGCTGGTGCCGAAGCGATCTGTTTGAATCAGTGTACCCACAAGAGAACGGATGTCGTCAACCCCGGTTCGGTCCACCAGGTTACGAAGGGCTTCCGCGCGGGGCTTGCCGGCCCGCATCTCGAGGTTCACCAGGTGGAACTCATCGCTGAGGTCGGGGTGGGCGTGGTGCAGATCCTGGCCTACGCGGGTCAGAGCCTGGTCGAGCGCGAGGCCGGCCTCCACGCAAATGACGGTGAGGTCGAGAGCATCGGGCAGGCCGATACGAATGCGATGCTGCCGGTCTTTGATCATCCGCTTGAGAATGAAGCGGGGCAGGAAGAAACCGAGGCCGGGCACACCGACGAGAAGAAAAAGGTTATCGAAGCCGGAGAATAGCGCGACTGCGGCGAAGCCTACGCCGGCCATCAGAACACGTGCGCCGAAGTAGTAGTTGACGTCAATGGCATCGCGGAATCCGGCCTGAATCAGCCAGGCGCGGGTACGGGAAACGTCGGAGGGAGAAAGCGGGATGGCCTTGCTGATTGGATCCAGCGCCTGCTCGATGCGCTCCCTGAGGGCAGGTTTGTTCTCCACCGCTTGCTGCTGTCCGCCGAGTGCGCGCAAGCGGGCGCCCAGCACAGAACTCGGCGTCACCACCGCCGCTCCAAAGGCAAAGACCGCCATGACGACGGTGACGAATACGACGATAACCAGAACCAGAGACGGCATAACTAACCTATTTCACCCCAACCTGCTTCATTAAACCTGTATCCGGATGATCTTCCGGATCACGAAATATCCAATGGTTTGCAAAGTGATTCCGGCGACCAGCAGGGTATGCCCGATGGGGTCCGAAAACAGTGGCCGAATAAAACCGGGATTCAGTACGAGCATGATGGTAACGATGATGGGCGGCATTCCCATCAGCAGGGCCATGGTGAGGCGTCCTTGAGCGGTGTACACGCGCACCTGGCGTTGAATCTTGAAGCGCTCGCGGATCACGTAGGACAGGTTGTCGAGGATCTCCGCCAGGTTGCCGCCGGTTTCTCGCTGCAGCATGACCGCGGTTACGAAAAACTTCAGGTCGACCAGGGGCATGCGCTCGGTGAGATTGATGAGAGCATCGCGGACCGGCATGCCGAATTTCTGTTCCTCGTAGAGCTGCCGGAACTCGCTGGCGACGGGCTCGGCAACTTCGTCGGTAATCATTTCCAGGGCGGTGGTGAAGGCGTGGCCGGCTCGCACCGCGCGGGCCAGTGTGTCGATGGCTTCGGGGAAGAGTTCCTCGAATTTTTCGAAGCGTTTGTTGCGCCGATACGAAACATAGGCATAAGGCAGAACAAAGCCGACCAGCAAAGCCACCCAGGCGACTTCGATGCGCTTGCTCAGTGCATAGGCCAGGATGGTTGCGGCAACGCCAGCCAGCGCCGAGAAGCCAAGAAAATTGCCGGCGCGCAACGACATCCCAGCCTGGGCCAGCATTTTTTGAATGTCGGTAACCCGGGCGGACCGGCGAAGCAGAGTGTCGAGAGCAGGAATTTCACTGAGTTGCTCATCGCGCAGGAGGGCTAGTTCTTCGTCCGGGGCGAGCTCGGGCGCCTTGCGCTCGTTGGCCAGGCGCTCCTTGATGAGGCGGGCCTGGGCGTTGCGCTGATCGAAAATCGAGAACAGGCCGAAGGCCGCGGCCGCGACTACAACGAACACGACAAGCGCAATCAGAGCAGGCATAGCAACCCTTATACCTCAGTTTTCGATTCGAACAACGCCGGGCGCAGACGGGCCCCCGAGGTTGCCAGGCGGTCGGCAAACTGCGGACGCACGCCAGTGGCGCGGAATATGCCGCGAACTTTCCCGCCCTCGTCCGTGCCGGTGCGGTCGAAGGTGAAAATGTCCTGCATGGCGATGAGATCCTGGTCCATGCCGGTGACTTCCGAAATGGTGGTGACCTTGCGCGTGCCGTCGGAGAGGCGCGCGATTTGGACGACGGCATGGACGGCGGAAGCAATCTGGTGACGCACCGCGCGCTCGGGAATATTGAGGTTCGCCATCGACACCATATTTTCCACGCGAGCCATGGCGTCGCGCGGGGAATTGGCGTGGACGGTAGTGAGCGAGCCTTCGTGGCCGGTGTTCATGGCTTGCAACATGTCGAAGGCCTCCTCGCCACGCACCTCGCCCACCACGATGCGGTCGGGACGCATACGCAGGCTGTTGATCACCAGTTGCCGCTGCCGTACCGCTCCCTTACCTTCGATGTTGGGCGGGCGCGTTTCCAGGCGGACCACGTGCTCCTGCTTGAGTTGCAGTTCGGCGGCGTCTTCAATGGTCACGATGCGGTCGGTGTTGGGGATGTATCCCGAGAGTACATTCAGCAGAGTCGTTTTACCGGCACCGGTTCCGCCGGAGACCAGAATGTTCAGCCGCCCTTTCACCATGGTCGAGAGCAGTTCGAGCATGGACTCGGTGAGGGTCAGATTCTCGATCATCTGGCGCGCGGTGACCGGCTCGCGGCCGAAACGACGGATCGAAAGACAGGGGCCGTCGATGGCCAGCGGCGGGATAATGGCGTTGACGCGCGATCCGTCCGCCAGGCGGGCATCGACCATGGGAGACGACTCATCGACCCGGCGTCCGATGCGGGAGACGATGCGCTCAATGATCTGCATGAGATGCGAATCGTCTTTAAATGACAAGGGGGCGCGTTCGAGTTTGCCGGCGCGCTCAACGTAGACCTTGTCGAAGCGATTGACCAGAATGTCGGAAATCGTGGGGTCTTTAAGCAAGGGCTCGAGTGGGCCGAGACCAAAAATCTCGTCGAGGATCTCGCGCGACAGGCGTTCGCGCTCGGCAAAGCTAAGGGGCACGACTTCGGCGTTGACCGCATTGCGAATGACCACCAGCACTTCGTCGCGCGCCGAGTCGCCGGTGGATTTGCCCAGTTTTTCCAGGTCGAGGCGATCGAGGATCTTGCGATGCAGGTCGGCTTTGACCTGCTGGTAATCGGTGCGCTCGAACGATTGAAGATTGGCCATTGGGTCCTAAGTCTGAGTCCTAAAGCTGTGTCCCGAATCGCTGTACCGAATTCTATACCGATCTGAACAGCTTCCACTCCGAGCGCTTTACGTCGGCGTCATTGCGGGTCAATTCCTGCGCCAGTCCCGCGAAGCAGCGGGCGATTTCGGAACTGCGCTGGTCCATTACCGGAGTGCCCCGATCAATCGCGCCGGAAATGGCGAAATACTGGTTTGGAATCCGCCACAGCAGTTTAGCCCCGACCGCAGCCTCGGCGTCGGCTTCGCTGAAGCCCGGCACCTTGCGAAAGCGGTTCAGAACCAGGCGGACGCGCTCGCGGCTGCCGGTCTCTCCCAGGTATTGCTGGACGCGGGCGGCGCTCCACAGCGAAGCCACGTCGCTGCACGCAACCAGCAGAACGGTTTCCGAAAGACTCGCGATGAGGCGGCTGGCTGCGTCGAAACGCGACGAAGCATCGACCACCACATAACGGTAATGCGTCACCAGCATGTCGAACAATTTCACAAACTCGGCGGTCGACGGATCGACTGCTGCAGGTATGTTGGTTCCGGCCAGCAACCACAAGCCACTGCTGTGGCGAGTCATGAAACTTTCGAGCAGCGACACATCCATGCGGTGAAGATTGCGGGTCGCATCTGCAACATTGAACACCGGCTTGAGGTTCATGTGCAACGCGGCATGGCCCAATGGGGCCATATCAACGAGCGCGGTTTGTCCGTAGGCAGTGTGCAGCGCGAGCGCGAGATTGACGGCGACCGTGGTTGCGCCATTTCCGCCCTTCGCGTTGATGACTGAAAATACTTTGCCGCGGATACCTTCCTGGCGGCCTCGGCGTTGCGCGGTGGTGAGGCGCACGAAGGCCTCAAGCATATCCGTGGTGTTGGTGGGGCGTTCAATGAATTCACGCGCGCCGGCGCGCATGGCATTGACGATGATCTGAGGCTGGCTGAGATTGCCGATGGCAAAAATCGCGGCGTCGGGCATTTCCTGATGCAGCAGTTCGATCGCGCGCAGGGCCAGAGAAGGATTGTCGGCCGGAATATCAACCAGAGTCACGTCCGGATTGGCGGTGCGCACCCGCCGCGTGATCGGATCGGAAGCCGCCACCGGAAAACTTGCGCAGGTATGAACTGTGCGCGCTACGCTGGTGCCATCGACCAGCACTTGCAGCACGGCGCGCTGCTCGTTGTCCGTTGCTACGATGACGACTGACAGTTCTGGCATAACAACCCTGCGCTATTACTGCTCGCTGTGAACCTTTATGTCTGTCTCCGCCTCACTCACTGACGCGTGCCTTACTTGCGCTTGTCAAAATTGCCGTCGTCCAGGAAAGCCTTGGGATTCCTGGGCAAAGTGACTGGCTCCGTACTGGGAGAAATGCGGTGGACCGTGCACAGAACCATGAGCTCGGAATTGCTCTTCTGCAGGCTCTTGCTGCGGAAGAAATTGCCCAGGATCGGAATATCGCCGAGGCCAGGAATCTTGTTGTAGATGTCGGTGACCCGGTTATCCATGAGTCCCGCGATGACAAAGCTTTGCCCATCCTGCAATTCGAATTCAGTCTCGGCCTTGCGCGTGCTCAGCGCGGGCACGGTGAATCCGGAGATGGTCAGGGCGTTAGCAAAATCCAGAGTGCTCACTTCCGGAGCAACCTTCAAATGGATATTCCCGTTAGGCATGATCACCGGCGTGAACTGTAAACGCACACCGAATTCCTTGAACGAAATCGTGACCGCGGTGAAGCCGTTGCCCGGCTGCACGATGGGAAAGGGGAACTGGCCTCCAGCGAGGAAGCTGGCCTCTTTGCCATTGACCGCAATCAGATTTGGTTCGGCGAGAATCTGCAGCAGGCTCTTGTTCTCGAGGGCTTCGATCACGGCGCCGAAATTGATGTCGGAACGAAACAGGAAAAGATTCAGAACGTTGTTGATGGTCGAAGCGGGAGCGGCGGCGGTGCTGGAGGAGGTTTGCGTCCCCGGAGTCAGGGTCTGAGGCCCGAAGCTGCCGTACTGTCCCGTGGTCACGGTGCCGATGGTGTTTGCGGCTCCCGTGGAAATGAAATTAATTCCCATCTGGGAGAGGGCGGTGCGGTCCACTTCCGCGAACTTGACCTGCAGCAGGACTTCTTGCGCTCCGACCGGGCCAAAGGTAAGCACGTTCACAACTTTCGGAGAATAGGCGCTGGCCAGTTCTCCGGCGCGCTTGAACACATCTTCGGTGGAAACGTGACCGGATAAAACCACGGCGGCGCGGGAAGGAGTGACCGTAATCTGTTCGTCGGGAAAGACGCGGTGCAGTTCGTCGGCGCAGGCGCTGACATCCACATCGACGCGGAGATCAAAGCTGCGAGAGCGCTCTAACGTATCCCAAATGAGCAGGGATACTTCTCCGGGAGACTTGCCGTGAATCAAAATCTGGGTCGGTGTGATGACCTGAGCGGAGGCAATGGCGCCGTCGGTGATGGAAATGCGTCTCAACTGTTCGGTGGTGTTGATGAGCAGCGACTTGCCCACCATAACCCGCAAGGGCGCCGACCCTTGAGTCTGCTGGGACTGCGGAGGCAGAGTCGTGGTCTGGGTCGTTGTAGGAGCAGAAGCGGGAGCCTGGCCAGCAGTTTCCTGCCGCACGATCCCGGAGAAGGCGGGAACCACGAAGGCCGCGAACAGCACAGCGCCGAGCAAAGACGCGCGAACTTTCATTTTCAGATTCCTCTCCCTGTGAGGAAACGCGTACAGCTTTGTGCTGCCTTCGACGCCCGCCCGGAAGATTGCCCTCATCCGACTTAATTCGAGCCGCAATTCTCCTCCGAGCACTTCACGATTTCTGGTTTCTTGTCGCCCTGGTAGACCTCAACGCTTACGCCGGTGGCTGGTGGAGGAACCATGGGCTTGACGGTCTTCGCGATCGGGTGATGCACGACCGGTTGCACCGTGGGAGGAAGGGGAAGTCCCCGGTACAGACCTCTGGAATTGGAGGCTGGCACTTCATCCTGCTTGGTATCGAGCGGATTGCGCAGCGCGAGTTGGATGTGTCCTTCGGAACTGGCCAGGGTAAGGCGCTGGGCGTCGTCGGGCGAAACCAGCAGCGTGATGACGGCCGTAGTCTGGGCCTCGCCCGTGGCGGTTCGTTCCAGAGTGTGGCCTGAGGCCAGCACGGCGACGTTCTGCAGCACGGTCGTAGTTTCCTGTTCGCCGCCGGAGCCGGGTGTTCCGGTCAGGAGGACGTCGACGCGCGTCCCCGCCGTTACGAACCCGGCCACGGACACGACTTCGTTCACTCGTACCGAAACCGCGCGCATGCCGGGAGGAATCAGGGAAGGCAGCCCGGAGCCGGCGTTCTCTCCGGCCAGCCGGTTGGGCAGAATAAATTCGCCCTTGGAAATGGGGACGATCACGCCGTGCCCTATCACGTCGGAACGCCTGCGGGGCGAGCCGGGAGGCAGATCGGAGGCGGGAATCCGGATTACCTTGATGTCGCGTTCTTCGACTCTCGCGCCCACCTGCAGATCATCCGCGGCCACGATTACATCGATGCCAGGTTCGTTGGAGGAGCCATTCTTGGATTGCAAGTTTCTGTAGACGTACACACTTGCAAAGAATCCGAGCGCGAGTGCCATAACTCCGATCATCAACAAACGTGTGCGGTTCATGCTGCTCCCTTAAAAGCCAAGACTTCCGACGCCAGCCTGTCTGAATTTCCGGCCTTCTTGCGCGTCGCTCGGGTTGTTCATTACTGGATGGAACTTGCTACAGAAGAGAACACGTTATTGGCGCTGGAGCCGATGAGTTGCACGGTTCCAACGACAATGACGAGGATCACCGCCAGCATGACGGCGTATTCCGCGATATCCTGTCCTTCCTGTTCGCACCATAGTTTGCGCACAAACTCCATAGACATGCCTCTTTCCTTAACTTTTTTCGAAGTCAAAGGGGAATGCACCCTTCACCGCAGCTAAACTGACTGAGATTTGCCGCACGACTAGGCTAATCATACCTTGCAACCAGAAGGAAAGGTCGTAATTTCTTGCATACCTGGGCAAAAAGAGATTACCGCGGGGTTGGTTTCTCTTCCGCAAGCGCCCAGTCCGTAGCTGCAAATCCCGGGGGAGTAAGATCGTCCGATTAAAGCTCATCCGGTCGCCGGACCTTATGAAACTTGGCAATCTCAAAGTGGTCGGCGGTCTGTACGTGGCGGGCGTCCTGCTGATTCATTCGCTGGTTCTTTGGAATGCCCGCGACCTGATCCGGAAAGGCTACCCGGACTTTACGATCTACTACACCGCCGGGACAATGCTCCGGCAGGGAACCGGCCGCAATCTTTACGATGACGTAAAGCAGTTTGAGGTGCAGAAGCAATTCGCGCCGCAGGTGGCGACCCGCCTGGGAGCGCTCCCGTTCAACCACCCTCCGTTTGAAGCGGTGCTGTTTTTGCCGCTGACATGGCTGTCATACCAGCAGGCCTACTTGGTGTGGACGCTCGCCAATTTGGCGATGCTCATCGCTTTGCCGATCCTGCTTCGACCTTATGTGCCGCTGCTGGTGTGGCCTGCGCCGGCATGGACCGGCCTCAGCCTGGTTTTCTTCCCGATTTTCTTCGCACTTCTCCAGGGTCAGGACGCCATCCTGCTGATGTTTCTTTACGGACTCGCATTTGTGGCGCTCAAGCGGGATCGTCTGGGGGCAGCGGGCGCCTGGCTTGCCTGCGGGCTGTTCAAGTTTCATCTAGTGCTCCCATTTCTCTTGCTGCTGCTGATTCAGCAGAGAACGTTTCAGCAGAGAAAGAGAATTCTGGGCGGCTTCGCGTTGGTCGGGGCGGCACTCGGCCTGGTTTCGCTCGCAGCGGTCGGGCTGCGGCAATTGATTTCCTACCCGCACTACGTCCTGAGCCTCGAAAGGACGATGGCTCGGGGAGCCATCATGCCCTCCGACATGCCGAACCTGCGGGGAGCTCTTTACCTGCTTGCATCAAAGATGCCGGCCTTCGACTTGCTGGCGGTTGCGCTGTCGGCGGTGGTTTTCCTCGCGGCGGTGTGGATCTTACGGTCGCGGGATGAACGGGTGGACGAGCCAACGGATGATCTCAAGTTTGCTTTCGCGGTCTTCGCAACCGTTTTGGTCAGCTATCACGGGTTGGGATACGATCTCGGCATTCTGGCGCTGCCAGTGCTGCTGATTGTTGGGAGTCTTAAAGACGGGACCTTGGGCAAGACCTGGTCACGTGCGGCGATGATAGCCAGCTTGGTAGTTTTGCTTTTTTCGCCTCTGCAGCTAATTCTCTTGATGCGATACAACCATCTGGCCTTTCTCGCGTGGGCGGTGCTGCTCTGCTTCGTGGGTTTGGCCGGGGAACTGAGATCGCGATCTCGAATTTTCGCGGACCAGGCATTGGTTGGGAATTTAAAACGTTGAACGGATTTGAATTGAACGGAGTGAAATTGACCAAACGTTCACGAGTGGTGGCGACGGCCATTGTCGTGGCGGGGGTGGTTGCGCTTACGATCAGCCAGAAGTTTGCCGATCAGATCGCGCGGGATAATTTTTTTTCGCTCACTCTGGCGGGTTGCACGATTATTTTTCTCTCGGTTCGTTCCCGGCGGGAGTTTCCGCAGGCCGCGGGCGCCGGAGCGGTTCTACTCGGCTTGCAGATGTTCATTCTGCAGACTCCGTTCCGAGTCCTGACAGCCTTTGCACTTCTTGGATTGGGAAGCTGGTTGCTCCTGGCCGTGAGGAGAATCTGGAGCACCGGAAATAACGATGATCGTGTGTTGCTGCAGGACGCCACCCTGCCTCCCCTTTTATTCTTGCTTTTGGGATACCTCGGTTCCGGACCGCTGGTGATGACCGCCCGGCTGCATCCCAAGACGCTCGACTGGTTTCTTTACAGCTTCGATCAGAGTCTGGGTACCCAGCTCAGTTTCCGCTTTGGCCAAGTCGTGCTGCTTTCGCGGCTGCTGACTCGCGTTACGCTCGGGGTCTACTATGCGCTGCCGATCGCGATTATGTTTACCTATGCCAGGCAATTGGTGCGCAACCGAAACCTTGCCATGATGGCCTTTCTGGCGTTTGCCGTCGCTGGACCGCTGGGAGTGGTGTTTTACAATCTGGTTCCGGCGGGCGGTCCGGCGAATCTGTTCGGTGCGAAGTTTCCCTTCGATCCGCTCACTACCGAGCAACTGAGACAGATTCCGATGGAAGCGCTGACCATTGCCGGTCCGCGCAACGCATTCCCCTCGTTGCACCTGGCCTGGGCTCTGCTCATTGGTTGGTATGCGGAAGGTTTATCCCGGTGGACTAAGATTGTGTTCTTCGTGTTTGTGTTGGGGACGGTCGGCTCAACTCTTGCCTTGGGGGAGCATTACTTCATCGACCTGGTGACTGCCTTCCCGTTCGCACTGATGATCCAGGCAGCGTGCGCGCTGAATGTTTCCTTTTCCGACTCGCGGCGCTTTGTTCCACTGTTGACTGGCGCACTCCTGATGGTGGCATGGATGGTCCTGTTGCGCTGGGGCCTGCCGTTGGTCTGGATCAGCCCGATTGTGCCCTGGACGCTGGTGGCCGGCACCATCGCTACAACCCTGTGGTTGCAGGCGCGACTACGAACGGTGTTGTTCCAGCCCGTCGAAGGCGCGCCTTCCGCGGTGGAATCATGAGCCTGACAATCCTCGGGAACCAGCTCCAGAACCGGCTCAGGAATCAGCGTCGGCGTCCGTGAGTTTGCTCGGTGGCTTTCGCAGCAGTACCTTTCGCAGCAGTACCACGGCCAGCATGGGCAGATAAAACAGGATCACTGTCCATCGCCCTACTTCACTGAAGCTGTGGGGAATGTGGTACCAGCGCCAGATTCCCGCTCCCCAGCTGAAGAAGACCGTCCACATAATTTCGCGCCGTGACTGTGGAATCAGCCACAAGGTAAAGCTGTCAAAAAACCAGCGCTGCGGCATCAGGGACGATAAGAAAAGAAGCAGCGCGTCTCGATCCCGGTACCGAAGCAGCGCCAGAATGAGCAAGGGACCGGGAAGAACGAGGATCGGGATGAAGTGCTGATAGTTTCCGGCTTGCCGAAGCCACAGCCAGGGCCAGTTCGGCATTACCGCAAGGCTTGCGGCGGCGACCACGGCACATGCAGCCAGGCCTCGGCGGCTGAGGCGCGTGAGGAAGACCGGCAGTCCGACCTGCGGTTTCGCCATGGTCGCTGGCAGGAGCAGCGGGAAGAACGCCCCGGCGGCGATCAGGGTCGACCATTGGACGGTAATCATTCCAGCCCAGTACGGATACGCGAAGAATATAAGCAGCCGGGTATAGCCGTAACGCGTGAGGCCGAACGCGAGCAGGGAAGAACTGATTCCCCAGAACAGGGCGGCCGCAAGTTCCGGCGGCAGCCCGACCAATGGCAAGGCGAACACACCCGCGGTGAGCGGATATTGCTCGAGCGGCGTATCGTAAGGGTTCTGCCGGGCCAGCAACTGATGCACAAGATGTAACGCCCAGCGGAAATCGGCGGCATCCTGATGAAGACGCGTCATCAGGAACCAGCAGAATGTCCCGCTCGCAATGCCGATCGCGGCTGAGACTGCGATGCGCCCACGCATGAGATGGTTCGTGCCCAGACAGTTGTAACATGGGGCAGTCGTATTACGGGCCAGTCGTATTACGGAGCAGTCTGATTCGGACTCGTTGTTGCTGGGTGGAAAGGGAAGACAATCTACTTTGCGGACGCGTCCATTCCTCGCCATGTTCGCCCTCGCTCTTGTGGCGTCGGCGAGTATGTGGTTCTTCATCAATCGGATTCTGATCGCGCAGCAGATCGCCTATGACGCCGAGCACAACCGTCCGCGGGGCAATCTCTCCGATCTCTACCCGCGCTGGCTGGGGGCGCGCGAGTTGCTGCGCCACCAGCGGAACCCTTACAGCGCGGAAATCACGCGCGAAATTCAGCAGGGATACTACGGCAGGCCGATCGATTCGGCGCGTCCCGACGATCCCAAAGATCAGCAGGGCTTTGCTTATCCCGTCTACGTCGTATTTCTATTGGCTCCGACCGTCGATCTCCCGTTTGAAACAGTTCGAACCGCGTTCCGGTGGCTGCTGGTCGGACTGGCGGCGGTTAGCGTCCTGCTCTGGCTTCGAGTTCTGCGCTGGCGGACATCGTTTCGCTCGATGCTGATTCTCATGGTCCTGATGTTGGGCTGGCTGCCGATGGTGCAGGGGATCAAGCTGCAACAGTTGAGCTTGTTGGTGGCCGGATTGCTGGCTGCCTGCGGAGCGTGTCTAGCCGGCGGATGGCTCTTCCTCGCCGGAGGATTGCTGGCGCTGGCGACCATCAAACCGCAACTGGCTTGGCCGCTCGTGCTATGGCTGCTGCTGTGGGCGGTCAGCGATTGGCGTTCGCGACGGCGATTCTTATTCGGGTTTGGGTTGGTGATGCTGCTACTGCTCGTGGGAGCGGCGTTCGTTCTCCCCGGGTGGGTCCGCATGTTCGTCGATGCGATTGGGCAGTATCGCCAGTATACCCACAATCAGTCAGTGCTGATTTTCCTGTTTGGCCCCATCGCGGGGTGGGCTCTGGCGGTGTTGTGCGTATGCGCCTGCGTCGTCTGCATCTGGAACCTGCGCCTGGAACCCGCTTCCAGTGCTGCGTTCGGAAGGTCTTACGCTTTGGTGCTGGCCTTGACCGTCGTCGTTGTCCCCATGTCTGCCCTGTACAATCAAGTGCTGCTGGCTCCCGCGATTCTGGCGCTCTGGCAGAGTTCGAGTTCCGGCGAACCAGTCTTGCCGGCGATCCGGCTGGCCCGATTCATCGGCGGAGTGCTGCTGGTGTGGCCGTGGATTGCTGCTGCTGGCCTGAGTCTCGCCTCCCTGTGGCTGATCCCGGAATCGATCCAGCGGTTATGGACACTGCCGTTTTATCCCAGCTACATGCTGCCCGTCTTTGTCTTCGGATTGGCGCTGATGGATACCTGGATGCGCATCCCTGTCACGATGAGCCAACCTCGTACCTTGCGGGACACCGCGCCCGCAGAGTAGTCTGGTGCAGCAGCAGAATTGGCTGCAGGCTGCAAGGTGCGCTGCCGATCGTTCCAGGCGAAGACAAAGGGCGCGCTGCTCCGCTGTCGACGATCGACTATTCATCATCATCATCCATGGCCCTGAACGCAATCAGTCATCACAGCTCTGGCTCCGGGGTCTTTCCCGCCCTGGTGTTCGTGCAGGGCAGTGAGCAGAAGAACATCGTTCTGAACCGCACTCCGTTCACGGTGGGACGGAAAGTGGATAAAGATCTGGTGATCGCCGACCCGCGCGTTTCGCGCGACCATGCCCAGATCATGCAGGATGGGCAGGCATTTTTCCTGGTCGACCTGGGCAGCAAGCATGGGACGTTCGTCAACGGAGAGCGCATCCAGCGGCAGAAACTGGAGCGTGGCGACCGCCTGGAGTTTGGGGCGCGCGATTCGGCCTACATCCTGTTCAATCCGGCGCATAATACGTCCAACACGGCGCGGGAATTTCTTAGCCAGATTTCCGGCATTCAGATCAAACAGGAAGCCACCGACCTGGAAAAGCTCACGCTGTTCCTGGAAGCCGCGCGCAAGCTGAATACCACCGGCGTGCTCGACGAGATTCTGATGACCATGCTCGACGTCACGTTGAAACTGACGCGGGCCGAACGCGCCTATGTTTTTCTCAAAGACGAAGAAGGCAAGCTGCGGCTGGCCGCCGGCCGCAACTCCAAGCAGGAACCCCTGCTCGACGACAAAACGATTTCGCACTCGATTCTGGAAGAATCGATGCGGTCGAATTCCGAATTTCTGGAGACCGATACCAGCCAGTCGCTCGATTTGGCAGGTCGTCAGAGTGTTGTGGCCTATGATCTGCGAACCGTGGTGTGTATTCCTTTGCGTAAGATGGTGGTGCAGTCGACGCGTGACGCGCAAACTCCCGTGCACGCCGCGACTGCTCCCGAGGCAATGGGCGTGCTGTACGTCGATTCGCGCTTCGCCTCGCGCGATATTGCGGGCGTGAGCAAAGACATTCTGCATGTGATCGCGACGGAAGCGGCGTCCTTGATTGAAAATGCCCGGCTGGTGCAGGCCGAAGAAGAGTCGCGGCGCTACCAGCAGGAGTTGAGCATCGCGGCCAGCATCCAGCAGCGGCTGATGCAGGTGAAGATCCCTGAAGTCCCGTTTGCCAAGCTGCGCGGCAAGAACCTGTCTTGTAAAGAAATTGGCGGAGACTTCTTCGATGCGGTGAATACCAAGGAAGGCTTGGCCGTGGTGTTGGCCGACGTCAGCGGCAAAGGAGTTTCAGCGGCGCTGTTGGCTTCCACCCTGCAGGGGATGATCTATTCACATCTGAGCGCAGGCGTGCCGCTGCTCGAGGTGGTGGTGGCGGTCAACCGTTTCTTTACCGAGAAACTGGTGGGTGAGAAATACGCGACCGTGTTGCTGGTGCGCTTGCGGCGCGATGGCGATCTGGAATATGTAAATTGCGGCCACGTGCAGCCGCTGTTGGTGTGTGCGGGAGAAGTGATGCGTCCTCCGCACGGCAATGTTCCGGTGGGGCTGCTCGCCGACGCGACTTTTGAAAGCGCTCGATGCCAGATGAAATCCGGCGACCGCTTCATTCTGGTGACCGACGGCGTCACCGAGGCGGAAAACGCCATGGGGGATTTTTACGAGGACTCTCGCTTGGAAGCGGCTGCCGCCAAGTCTCCCACGTTGGAAGGAATTTTTTCTTCAGTGACAGAATTCTGCGCGGGGAATCCACTCAGCGACGATTGCACAGTGGTTGAGTTGTGCTACACCAGCGTTGAGGAACAGTAAGAACAGTAAGGCGGAATTGTGACATCACCTGCCACCACACCCGAGGTTTCGCTGTTTCGCCTGTACACCTTGCGCGCCGCGTATCTGGTGATGGCCGGAGGGCTCGCCGTCTTCGTGTGGCCCGCTGTTTTTCACCACAGCAGCGAGTTGGCGGTCACGGGCGGAGTGCGAATCGCGTTGCTGGCCGGCCTGGGTGCGATGGCGGCGTTGGGGCTGCGATATCCGCTGCAAATGTTGCCGATATTGTTGTTCGAGTTGACGTGGAAGGCGATCTACCTCATCGCCTTTGCGATGCCGCTGTGGTCCACTCACCAGATCACGGCAGCGATGGCGGAAGATATAAAGGCCGTCATGATCGCGGTTATTTTTATCCCCATGATCCCCTGGCGCTACGTGTTCGCGCAGTATGTGCTGAAGCGCGGAGATCGGTGGAAATAAGCGGCGGCGAAAACGGTCTCTCTGACGCACCGTTCAGACATCGCCCGTAAGTCTCAAACCACCTGCATGGCCGCCGCCTCGTTCCGATTCCGATGCGGTTTCACCACGATTTGCACATCGTGATCCAGAGCCACCAGGAAGCGCAGCAGGCGTTCCACGGAGAACTGGCGGAAGTCGCCGCGCAGCATCTTCGATACATCGGGCTGGCGGACTCCGAACAAGTCAGCCGCTTCGACCTGTTTGAGGCCGCGTTTCTTCAGGATCGTGTCAATCCTGAATACAAGCTGCGCTTTGACGAAATGCTCTTCGGCATTGGGTACGCCGATGTCCTTGAAGACGTTGCGGCTTCCGGTCTGGTATCGTTTCTTGGCGCTCATTGCTTCCCCCCTCGTGCAATCTGTTCGGCCTCGCGCAGCCGCTGCTTGATCAGTTCGATCTCCCTGCGGGGCGTTTTCCGCCCGCCCTTCGACTTCTTCTGGAAAGCGTGGAGGACAAAAACCCTCCCCGCATGTTTTAGGGTGTACACCGCCCGGAAGGTGTCACCTCGATGGTCCTTGATTACTTCCAGCACACCTGCACCGCCAAAGCCGCTCAAGACCTTCGAGTCGGGATGCTTGCCTCCGCTTTGGGCAACGTATAGTGCATATCCCATGTGGTCCTGAACCGGCGCCGGGAACTCACGAAGATCATTAAGACTTGTGCCGACCCAGATTACCGGCTTGAGCGGAGGGTCATCGATCACAGCGAACCCATTATAGTGATATCACTATATCCAGTCAAGTCCACAGCAAAGCCGAACCCAGGAGCGCTATAATTCTCGGCAATTGGAGGTTCCATGCAAGAAGCCATTTCGTCCAGACCCCGTTTTGTTTGGCCGCTTTGGATACGAATCGGCTTATCCTCCCTGATGTTCGTGGACGCAGCTCTGGACGCACGCAAGCACTTCTTCCAATTCGAATGGGTAGCGTGGCTCTGTTTCGGCATGTATTGGCTGATGAATGTCCCCAGACGAGAAGGGGAACCCATCCGCCAATATTTCAAGAACCCTCGGGCCATCGCGTCGCTTGCATTCCTTCTCGCATCGATGGTTGGATTCGGATATATTATTTTCTCCGCTTTTCTCCCCTAGATAGGCCTTGTATGCGTTCTGTAAGGTATCACCATGCGGGCGATTCCGACCTGCGCAGCCCTACTCCACCCTCACAGTGAAGTCCGTGCCCTCCCAGCGATTCTCCTCGGGCCAGAAAAACGTGAAGGTGGCCTGTGCTCCGCCCGGCAGCGACGCGGTCGGCAGATCGAGGGTGTAGATGCCGAGGCCGGTGTCGCGGGTGTCGGTGTCATGCGATGTGTTCCACCCGTCGACGCTCCAGTGCACCCTGGCGGGATTTAAGAGCACAAGGCGGAGCGTTTTGTTGCGGGGGATGGAGCGCGTTTTATTATTAAACCTCCACCCGATGATCTGCCGCACATGTTTATCAACTAAATAGCGTTTAACCGTCTGCGGTGGTTGGTCGAAAATCTTGTTGTCGCGAATCGAGCGGCGCAGCTTTACGTATTCGGAGTGTGCCCAGACCAGCGGGCAGGCGGAGCCGGTGGGCTTGCCGCGGAAAAGCTCGAGGGCGGGAATGTCGGCGCCGTCCCAGACTTGTTCGGGAAGCAGGCGGCCGTGTCCCATGGTCGAATTTTCGATCACGCTGAGCAGAGCCTCGGCTTCGTCGCGATGGCCTCCAGCCAGAGCGTAATGACCGCGCTCTCCCGCGAGCAGAGGCCAGGGGCGGCCGATGCCGGTTCCGTCGAAGGCGGAGCCATCTTTGTGTTCGCCGTAGCCGTCGCCGTTGTAGCGATACCAGCACGGGCCCTGGGGCAATTCGACCGACAGCAGAGCGTCGATGGCGCGCAGCGTATTCAGGATCCGCGGATCGTCGGCTGCTCTCAGGCCGAAGCGCACCAGCGCCAGCGCGTCGGGGCTGATGATGTGATAGGCGCGCTCGCCATCCTGACCGCCGTCTTGACCCGGCGGACGGTTCTTGATGGGAACGAAGCCTTGAGTGGGTGACGCGGCCCCGGCGATATCGGTGTCAGGCGGGGCGATGCGCACGTAGTAGCCCTCAATGCCGAGCTGCTGCGCGAGATCGCCGCCGGTAGCATACACCCAGCGCTCGATGTTGTCGTTCCAGGCGTCGGCCGTATCGCGCATGGTGGGGGCCTGATCGGCGTGGCCGGTGAGTTCCGCAATGTCGGCCGCGGCCAGGAGCGCGGAAATTTCTGCGGCCAGCGTGAACGGCGAGTAGCCCGCATCTTCTTCCCAGCGGTCTTGTTGCGTCACAGGACCATTGCGCAGAATGAAGCTGACGGCGTTGCGCACCATGGGCCACCAGCGCTCGAGTTTGCCGAGAGAATCGGGTGCTTCGCGGCGCAGCAGATCGAGCAGCAGAATGGGGAACGCGGTTTCGTCCATCTGGACGCCGCCCCAGTAGGGCCGTCCGTCGAGCCATAAGTTTTGCGCCCAATTGCCGGCGGCTTCCTGCGTGGTTTCAAGGTAGCGCAGCACGCGGACCGCGTCCGTGACCGCGCCTGCGGCCAGTAGTGCTCCGGCAGTTTCGACGAGATCGCGCGGCCAGACCAGGTGATATCCGCCCAGGTCTTCGTCGCCTTTGTTGAATCCCCAGGGAATCGAGAGGCTGGCGATGATGCCGCCTAGAAAATCTTTCGACTCGTGGGCGCGCAGCACCGACATTGAGGTGCGATACAAATCGTTTTGCCGCAGCGGGTCGTCGAGCTTCAGCAATTTGGTTTGCCAGTCCCTCCACTGCGCGACGTAGTGCCGGCGGTTCTCGGCGTAGTCCTCGAACAGCGTGGACCGAGCGTGTTGTCCGGCCTCGGACCAGATGGAGCCGAAGCCGAGGGCAAGGACGAACTCACCATTGCAGGCGGCGAGATCGATCTCTCCGGTGAGAGCAATGTTGCCGTTCTCGGCGCGGGTGTATTCCCACTCCATCTCAAAGTGCTGCGAGAGATCCTGCCAGCCGTCGGATGTGCCGACAAATCCCACGGATGCTTTCTTCCACGGGGCAGAGGACGCCAGCGCCAAGGTCGTACCACCGTGCTGGGCGAAAAACATCGGGTAGCCCTTATAGTCGCCTATCCAGCCAGTGTTGCCGTTTCCAAAGTTCTCCAGGTGCGGCGAGAGCAGAGCGTACAGATGGTAGTCGGAGAGTTGCCCCTGCAACGGCTCGAAGCGAACCTTCTGCAGAACCGCATTCCGGTAAGGGTCGGTCAGGACTTCCTTGTAGATACGGTAGCGCCCGCTGTTGGAGGTATTAATCAGTTCAAAGACCGGGATGCCGGGTTCAAAAGGGCGGTTTTCAAACGTGCAGTCGCGCTTCTCTTCGGAGAAAAAATCGTGGCCGCTGGTGACAATGAATCCCATGTCGCGGGTACACGCCTGGTCGACGCGGGGAAAGTAAACTTCGTTCAGGATGCCGTGACTCAGCGTGAACCAGACTTTGCTGTGCTGGTTGAGGGCCGTACCCACACCGGATTTGGCACTCGAGGTCCAACGCGGAGGAATACCGGGCCAGCCCGGAGCATAACCTGTGATGGAATCATTCATGGACGAGCTTTCCTCAACGATTTTCCGGGCCGTTCTTTCCCAGGCGAGGATCCATCCCTCGCATTAGAGACAAACGTTTTACAAGCCGGAGTGTTCGCTTCTAAGGCAAATGTCATCAAAATAGTCAGCAGCCCTGACTAACGTAAGTTGTAACTAATTAGAGATCGCGGATAATAGAACGGGTACAACCCATGATCAGCAGATTCGATGCCCGGGCGTGGAGAATAGTAGCAGCCTTGGGGATGGTTTGCGCTCTGTGCCTGGCGGCAACGGCCGCGGATCTTCCCCGAATAGTCCTCGTTACTCCGCTTGAGCACGGCTTCACCGGACTCTACAACCTCGACTTCACGGGAGCCCAAAGGGATTTCGCCGCTTGGGAGCAACTGCATCCCGACGATCCCGTGGGACCGGTCAGCGAAGCGGCCGGCTTTCTGTTCTCCGAATTCAACCGGCTGGGAGTGCTGGAGGCGCAATTCTTTGAGAACGACGACGCATTCGTTGACCGCCCGAAACAGACGCCTGATCCTGAGGTCCGGAAGAAATTTCAGGGGGCGATTGAGCGAGCGGAGAAGCTCGCCCATGCCCGCCTGGCGAAAGACCCCAAAGATCGCGATGGGCTCTTTGCTCTGACCATGTCGTCCGGGCTGCAGGCCGACTACGCGTCCCTGATCGAGAAACGCAACCTGGCGTCGGTGCGCTTCACCAAGGAGGCTACTTCCCAGGCGCAGCAGTTGCTGGCGGTTTGCCCGGATTGTTACGATGCGCTGCTGGCTACGGGATTTACCAAGTACATCGTCGGTAGCCTGATCGCTCCGCTGCGCTGGATCCTCCGAATGGGAGGCTTGCCGTCGGACAAGAAAGCCGGGCTCGCCGACCTGCAGACGACTGCCGACCACGGACACTATCTCGCCCCGTTTGCACGAATCCTGCTGGCCATCGCCTACGTGCGGGAGAAAGACAAGCCCCGAGCTCTGCGGTTGCTCGCCGGTTTGCAGCACGACTTCCCGGGAAATGCGCTGTTTCCCCGCGAGATTGCGCGGCTGCAGTCGGCGCACTAAACACGCTCCCGCCGAGGCTCATTCCCAGCCAACTTTTCCACAGTCTTGCCTCTCGATCCGCCTGGGTCATTCATCAGAAATTCACCCGTTTGTAACCGTCCTGTAACACAGCGCCGATAGAACGGGGACAGATAATCCGAGGAGGAATTCAAGAGTGATGCGCAAAATTGTGCTGTTGGTGTGTGTCCTTCTGGCGATGCCGGTGCTGGGTCAGACCACGCTGAACGGAGCAGGCGCCACGTTTCCTAACCCGATTTATTCGAAGTGGTTCAGCGAGTACGGCAAGTTGCATAAGGATGTTCAGGTCAATTACCAGCCAATCGGCAGCGGCGGCGGAATTCGCCAGCTGACCTCCGGTACGGTCGATTTTGGCGCCAGCGATATGCCCATGACCGACAAGCAGTTGCAGGAAGCGAAAACGAAGATCCTGAATATTCCGACGGTGTTGGGCGCAGTGGTACCGGCGTACAACATCCCGGGAGTGAGCGGGGAAGTGAAGTTCACGCCCGAGGCCCTGGCGGAAATTTTCCTGGGCCGGGTCACCAAATGGAACGACAAGGCGATCACCTCGGTAAATCCGGGAGTGAATTTTCCCGACAAGGCCATCATCGTGGTTCACCGAACCGATGGCAGCGGCACGACCTTTATCTGGACCGACTATCTTTCCAAAGTCAGTCCGGACTGGAAGAGCCAGGTGGGCAGCGATACGTCAGTGAAATGGCCGATCGGGATGGGCGGCCCGCACAACGAAGGCGTCGCGGGATTGATCCGCCAGTTGCCGGGTTCGATCGGATACGTCGAGTTGATCTACGCCGTGCAGAACAATATTACCTACGGCAGCGTGCGGAATTCGTCTGGCGTCTTCGTGAAGGCGACTCTGGAGGGCGTAACCGCGGCGGCTGCTTCGGCTCCGAAGATGCCGGCTGACTTCCGTGTTTCCATCACCAATGCTCCGGGCAAGGATGCCTATCCCATTTCCAGTTTTACCTGGCTGCTGATTCCGGCCCAGTCCAAGGACGCGGCCAAAGGCAAGATGCTGTCTGACTTTCTGAACTGGATGGTGACCGACGGCCAGAAGATGACCTCTGCGCTGTCCTACGCCCCGTTGCCGGATAGCGTGGTGGCCAAAGTGAAGGAAGCGATCAAGCAAGTCAAATAGGACCGCCGCAATCACGAGATATTTTTACTCATCGCAGTTCAAAAAAGGAGAGAACAATGAAGTCTGCGTGGAAAGTGTGCGCAATTCTTTTTCTGGCGACCGGACTGGTCGGGCAAACCACTACCGAGCCTAAACCAGAGTCTAAAGCGAAGAAGGCGAAACCTGCGGCCGCGACCATCACGGCGGCCGATGTGCAATCCCTGAAGGACGCGATCGCAGCGCAATCAGCGGCCCTCGCCGAGCAGCAGCAACAGATCCAGGCGCTCCGGGATGAACTGCACCGCAAGGACCAGGTGGTGCAACAGGCCCAGACCGCGGCCAGCGACGCCTCCACCAAAGCCGATGCGGCTCAGGCCCAGGCCTCGCAGCAGCAGGCGAGCGTCACCGAACTAAAGGGAGACGTGACCGACCTGAAGGCCAATGTGGCCAACACGGTCGTGGCTCTACAGGAGACCCAGAAGATCGCCGGGGAATCTCCGACGGCGATTCACTTCAAAGGAATCACGGTCTCCCCGGGCGGCTTTCTGGCGGCAGAATTTGTGCGCCGCTCGCGGGCTTTGGCTTCCGATGTCAACACTCCCTTCAACTCTGTGACCATGCCCGGCGCTTCAGCCAGCAGCATGTCAGAGTTCTTCGGTTCCGGACGCCAGTCTCGGATTTCCCTACTGGCGGAAGGACGTCTCGCCGCCGCGAAGCTAAGCGGATACGTGGAATCGGACTTCCTCTCGGCGGGCATAACCTCCAACAACAACCAGAGCAACAGCTACTCTCTTCGGCAGCGGCAAGCCTGGGGACAAGCTGCGCTGGATAACGGTTTCTCAGTTACCGGCGGCCAGATGTGGAGTCTGGTGACCGAAACCAAGCATGGCGTGGATAACCGGTCCGAAGCCCTTCCCATGACGATCGATGCGCAGTACACCATCGGCTTCAGCTGGGCGCGGCAATACGGTCTGCGCATCGCGCAGAACTTCGGCAACAAGGTCTGGCTGGCGGCTGCCATCGAAAACCCGCAGGCTACGATCACTAGCCACAATAACGCCTCCAATTTCCTGATCGGCTCGCCGGGAACCGGCGGCGGGCTCTACAATTCGGGGGTCACTGCCTGCAGCACTAGCATCAATGGCACCACCGGAGCAGCCACAACTACTTGCAGCGCGGCAGCCAACTACTCCTTCAACCCGTCGCCCGACGTGGTGGTGAAGCTGGTTTTCGAGCCCGGATTCGGACACTACGAAATCTTCGGCCTCTATGACCGCTTCCGCGACCGTATCTTCCCCTGCGAAGACATAACCTCGACCACGCTGTGCGGCACCAGCACCACGCCGGGCCTGGCCAACGCTTCGGGCGCTTTCAACAGTTCGAAGAACGGCGGCGGCTTCGGCGCCAACGCTCGCTGGTCGTTCGCCAACAAGCGCATCGATTTCGGATTGCATGCTTTTGGTGGCACCGGAATCGGCCGCTACGGTACGGGTGGTCTCTCGGATGCATCGGTTCACCCCAACGGTACCCTCGATCTCATTCGCAGCTACCAAGGGCTGGGTACGCTGGAATGGCACGGGCCAAAGCTGGACATCTACCTGAACGCCGGAGCTGAGTACGCTGGCCGCACCTGGGACTACGACTCGGTTACCGGCAAGTACGTCGGTTACGGATCGCCGTTCTTCGGCAACGGGGGCTGCTATAACGAAACCGGCCCCGGTTCGGGCGGATTCCTTCCCGGCGCTCTCGCCGGTTGTACCGCCGACACCCGAGTCTTGATCGAAGGCACCGCGGGGTTCTGGTTCAAGCTGTACGACGGCTCCAGAGAGAAAGTGAACAAAGGCCGCCTGCAGTGGGGCCCGCAGTTCTCCTACGTAACCCGCAACGCCTGGTCTGGTACTGGGACACCCAACGAACCCCACGGAATCGACGGCATGCTGTTCACCTCATTCCGTTATTACTTGCCGTAAAGCGTTGCAACTTTCCCCCCGCGTCGGAAGACGCGCGTATACCGGCACCTGGACAGAGCAATCGCTGTCCAGGTGCCGGGTTTTTCTTTAGCAGGAAGTGCATTGGTGAGGGGCCTAGTCTGCCTTGAGTCGACGCACTGCGTCGGTGTCGCGGAATGCTTTATACTTGATGTTCCTGTATGTTTGGTTGCGGGTTCACCAGCTGGATTCGGTCGAGAACAACACATCATTGGGAATAAAGCTGTAAAGCGTTCGCCATGGCTCGTATCTCGCTCGACAATCCTCAGTATTTTCTCAATCGCGACACTTCCTGGCTCGCATTCAACCGGCGTGTGCTCGAAGAAGCCGAGGACGAGGGCAACCCGCTGCTGGAGCGCCTGAAGTTTCTGGCCATCTCGGCCAGCAATCTGGATGAGTTCTTCGAAGTGCGCGTAGCCGCCATGATGCAGCAGATCGAAGACGGCTACAACGAGGCTGGCCCCGACGGTCTCACGCTTACCGAAAAGCGCGAAGTGCTCAACAAGCTTACCCACGAATTTGTCGACGACCAGTATGACTGCTGGAACGCGCGCCTGCGCCCGGCGCTGTCGGAGAACGGGATTCGCGTCCTCGGTTTGCACGAGCTGGATTCCGAGGCGTTGCGTTTTGTCGATGACTACTGCGAGAAAGAACTCGATCCACTGCTGACTCCGGTCACGGTGGACCCGGCGCATCCATTTCCGCGCGTCATTAACAAGGCGTTGTGCCTGGGTTTCCTGTTG
>DATHQJ010000073.1:0-23613 GCA_035482825.1 Binatus sp. (SeqCode)
TACCGGTTCAGGATCAGGAGCGCGGAACTGCACGCCTTCCTCGGACTCCTCGTCGAGGCTCACCAGGCGTTTGGTGCGCCGGTATCGATTCACGTATTCCTGCGCCACCACGGTGCGCAGCCAGCCCTCCAGCGATCCGCGGCCGGAATACGAAGAAAGTTTAGATACCCGCTGGCCGTCGCGCGTGCTGGTGCCGTATAGATCGGCGTAAAGAGTATCGGCCAGTTCGCGGGCGGCGGAATCTTCCCGCGCGATGCGCAGCGCCGAAAGATAGAGCTTTTCGCGGAAGCGGGTGAGAAAAATTTCCCACGCCGAATTGTTGCCGGCAGCGCAGGCTCGGGCGAGAGCGAGTTCGTCGACCCGCAGGCTCAGGAAGAATGTGCGGATTTCATTTTCGGAAGTCGAGGCCGTGGCGTGCTTCGATCCGATGTCGCACAGGATCGCGGCGAAGGCCTCACGCGTGAGTCCGATTTTCTCGCAGCCGCCCTTGGCGTGCAGGTCCGCCAGCAGTTCGCTGACCACGGATTGCACGGCGGAAATTGGCTTGGTCGAACTCATGTGTTCGAACGCACCTTGATCAACGCACACTAATTACTGATTAAAGCTCGAAAAAATGGCCCGGCGAACGTCCTCTAACCCTCAGCCCGCGCCGCTTTGCACTCGAGGCATGGGCAAACTTCCCGCAGAAACTTCCACGAGTACAGCCCCAGATCGTGGTTGTCGTTCCAGGAGAATTTGATGGCGTACTTACCCACACCTTCCGCCGACAGAGGCTTGGGGTTGGGCTTGAACATCAGCAGAGCGCCCGCTGCGGCCACCACCGGATCGCCCGGCCGGCGGCCAGCCTTGCTGCGCTCGTCCTCGCACATGGCGCAGGGGCAGGCGTCGCGCAGATAAACGAAATTGTAGTGCGAAATGTGACCGTCATTCCATTCAATATCGACACCGGTGTTGGTCGAGAGGTTGACCTTGACCGACTTGGGATCGGTGGCCGCACTGGCGGCTTGAAGCGGGGACTGCATGGAATCAGTATCGCATAGGGATCGAGCCGTTCGATCAGAAACCCGTGACAGGTAGCGGCCAGTCCTATCACAAACCACGACCCAGGAGGTGGGGTGGAGTCCTGACTCACGTGTAGAACACTACTGAAAGACGGGCGCCCGCGACTTCGGCCCCCGGCACGGCAGTGCCGGGTCGCCGACTGGCAGAAGTGGAAGGAGTCAATACTCACAGTCTAGATCGCAGGTGCAACGTCGCCGGGAAGCTCCCGTTGATGAGTGGGCAGGTTAGAATCGGACCACAACCCCGGTCGATATCCGCGCGTGCCAGTCCTTGACATTCGGCTGCAGCTGGTTGTCGAACGTGACAAAGTGGGTCTGCATGTAATTTCCTTCTCCGCGTAACGCGAAGTGCCGGCTAAGACGCACGTCAACCCCGCCTCCAAAATCCCAGGCAAACGATGAACTGGTGCTGAGTGCTCCCGTATTGCTGTTAATGTGGGCCGCACCAAGCAGAAAGTGTCCGAATGGAGTGATCCGCGGCAACGGGACCGATATGCGAGGCCCGAACAAGAAGGTATATGTTTTGTCATTTTCCGTGCCGCCGGCGTCTGAGAAGTTTGCAAAAGACTCAGCAAAATCAGCCGTGAATCCGATGAACTTGCGAGAATCGATATCCAACGCGGCATTCCATCCGCTCTCACCACCAGTCTGAGGGATATCCAGGACGGGCTGGTTTGAAGGTATATACGAGTAGCCTCCAAAGACCTGGACATGCGCGGGAGAACCCTGGGACCAACTCAGCGTCGCGAGCAACAACAGCAGGAGGAAAAACAATCCGCTTCTTACCATGACGCCTCCCCTTCGGGAAACTGAGACTATATCTCGAAATCGGATTCCTCGGTGCCAGAACTGGTTGCATGATCCCTCGAATCCAACTGGGAAGCAGAGCACGCTAGAATTGGAAGCCGGTGTTTTCGTTACACCTTCTGCAGCCACCTTTCGCGCCGACAGCCTGCCATGGCCGATGCCCGCCAAGAGCTCGTCGGACTTCCCCGCAGATGCGACGATGCCGACTTCTGCCGTGCGCGTCGGATGATATCTACAACCTCACCCGAACACGAATTCCGGATCGCACTCCACTCCCGATTTCCGCAGAAGTACGAATTCATCCCCGAAAGAATGCTTCGCGTGGAAGGCACCCGACCCATTGCCCAATCCACCCAACCTCCTGTAGAATCAACGTTTGCCCTACAAGATCTGAATTCTTCATCTGAATAATCTGGGAGTCGTCATGGCACAACAATGTGATATCTGCGGGAAGAAGCCGCAAGCGGGAAACCGCATCAGCCACGCCCACAACGTCACCAAGCGGCGCTGGAACATCAATCTGAAACCGGTGCACGCCAAGGTCGCCGGCCAGGGCAAGCGCATGCGCGTCTGCACCTCCTGCATCCGCAGCGGCAAAGTCGCCAAAGCGTAGAGCCTCAACCACAGAGGGCGTAGAGTTCCCAGGGTAGACTATTTGCAGATCTAGTTTGCCTTTGGTTTGGCCGGTGGTGTGACCGCGAGCAGCCGAATGTCGAAAATCAGCGTGGCGTTTGGCGGGATTGGTCCGCCCGGCGTGCCGCTGGCGCCGTAGCCCAAATCCGGTGGAATGCGCAGCTGCCGCTTGCCGCCCACTTTCATTCCGGTGACGCCTTCATCCCAGCCTTTGATCACGTCGCCCGCGTCGATGGTGAAATCGAGCGGCGAATTCGCGTCGACCGAGCTGTCGAACTTCTTGCCCGTGGTAAGCCAACCGGTGTAATGCACCTTCACCTTGTCCCCGCTCTTGGCCACAGCGCCAGTGCCGACTCTGATGTCCCAGTACTGTAGCCCGGATTCGGTCTTGACCCCGTCGCCCGTAACTTTCGTGGGAGCGTTGGTGTTAGGGCGGGCCGCTTGAACCGGCTTGTGGGTAGGCGTTTGCGCGTAGAGAACCACAGCCGCTACGACGATTACGATGATTCCAACGATTGCAATCTTCATCATGGAAGTTCCTCCAGGTAAATCCGGATCACACGAAGTGCAGCGGGCGCAGGCTTCCTCCGTGCTCCTCTGTGCCCTCTATGGTTGAGATTTTCTTCTACTCCAACGCGATCACATCGATCTCAATCAGCACGTCCTTCGGCAAGCGCGCAACCTCGACTGTCGTACGCGCCGGCGGCGCCGTGCTGAAGTACTTGCCGTAGACGCCGTTCATCGCAGCGAAGTCCCCCATATTCTTCAGGAAGACCCCAGATCGGACAACTTTACCCAGCCCGCTGCCGGCAGCCTCCAGAATCTCCGACACATTGCGCAGCACGCGGTCGGTCTGCGCGGACACGTCTCCGTCAATGACTTTCTGCGTGGCCGGATCGATGGCCACCTGTCCCGACACGAAAATAAATCCGTTGGCTTTAATGGCCTGTGAGTAAGGGCCGATGGCTTGGGGAGCGTCTTTAGTAGAAATAACGTCGCGCATAGGCGCAGAGTAACACAGAGCTACCGCAAATTCACCAGCCGTTACTGGCAACAGACCACTGACAACTGGCAACTGCCTCTAAATTTTCTGCAGTCTCTGCACTTCATGCACGCCCGGAATCTTCCGCAGCCCGGCGATGATCTGCTCCAGGTGCTTCAAGTCAGCAATGTCGAGGACGACTTCCACGCTGGCCTGACTGTTCGCGGTATGCGCGGTGATGTTCTTGATGTTGCTCTTGGCGTCGCCGATCACTCCAGTAATGCTCTTCAGCATGCCGAAGCGGTCGTCGCAGAACACCGTCAGCTTCACGGGATACGCCGTCGGGGCAGTCTCATCGCGGGCCCATTCGACATCGATGCGGCGTTCCGGTTCGTACATCAGATTGGTCACATTGGGGCAGTGAATCGAGTGCACGGCCACGCCCTTGCCACGAGTAATGTAGCCGACAATATTTTCTCCGCGAATGGGATTGCAACATTGCGCGCGATAGACCAGCATGTCGCCCTGCCCGCGCACCGTGATGGCGTTGTGATCGCCGAAGACGCGCCGCACCACGCTGGCGATGCCGCCGGGTTGCGAAGTCAGACCCTCCGACTCGATATCGCCGGCAATGGAGTGTGTTGCTCCGGCGGGAAGTAAGCGGGCCAGCACCTGTCGCGCTGAATATTTTCCGTAGCCGATGCCCGACATCAGGTCGTCGACCTTGCCCAGCCCATAGGCCGCGGCAACTTTCTGCAGTTCTTCGTCTTTGATTTCCTTGAGCGCGATGCGATACTTTCGCGCTTCTTTTTCGATCAGCTTGCGTCCGATCTCAATCGCTCTCTCGCGCTGGTGAACGTTGAGCCAGTGTTTGATCTTATTCCGCGAGCGCGACGACTTAACCAGTCCGAGCCAGTCGCGGCTGGGCTTGTGTCCAGCTTGCGTGAGAATTTCGACGATATCGCCGGAGTGCAGCTTGTGGCGCAGCGGCACCATGCGTCCGTTCACCTTGGCGCCGATGCAGGTGTGGCCGACCTCGGTATGCACGCTGTAGGCAAAGTCGACCGGCGTCGCGTCGCGCGGCAGCACCACCACTTTTCCCTTGGGCGTAAATGTGTAAACCTCTTCGGGATAAAGATCGACCTTCAGCGTGGAAAGAAATTCGTTGGGATCGCTGACGTCGCGCTGCCACTCGACCACCTGCCGCAGCCACGCCAGTCGTTGCTCGTCCTGCGCCGAGACTGGGCCGTCTTTGTATTTCCAGTGAGCGGCGATGCCCTCTTCCGCCATCTTGTGCATTTCCTCGGTGCGGATCTGGATTTCAAACGGCGTGCCGTCTTCCGTGATCACCGAGGTGTGCAGCGACTGGTAAAAATTCGGCCGCGGCATGGCGATGAAATCCTTGATCCGCCCCGGGACCGGACGCCACAAGTTGTGGATGATGCCGAGCACGGCATAACAATCCTGCAGCGAACGCGTAATGACGCGCATGGCGCACAAGTCGTAGACCTGCTCCACCGAGATGCGCTGGCGCTGCAATTTTTTGTGAATGCTGTAGAGACGTTTGATGCGGCTTTCCACGCGCGCCTGGATGCCGGCCTCTTTCAGCTTGTCGCCGATGGTCTGCTGCATCTTTGCGAGAAAGGCCTCGCCCTGCTTGCGGCGCGCGTTCACCGATTTTTCCACCTGCTCGTAACTCAACGGATCGAGAAAGCGGAAGCCCAGGTCTTCGAGTTCGCCGCGAATCTTGCCCATGCCCAGGCGGTGCGCAATGGGCGCATAAATCTCCAGCGTCTCTTCGGCGATTTTGTGCTGGCGCTCGGGTTGCAAGTGCTCGAGCGTGCGCATGTTGTGCAGCCGGTCAGCCAGCTTGATGAGGATCACCCGGATGTCATCGACCATGGCCAGCATCATCTTGCGCAGGTTTTCGGCTTGTTGTTCCTCGCGGGTGGCGAAGTCGATTTTGCTGATCTTGGTGACGCCTTCGACGATGTGCGCCACCTGCTCGCCGAATTCCTTGCGGATATCCTCAATCGTGACGGAGGTGTCCTCGACGGAATCGTGCAGCAGTCCCGCCGCGACGGCGACCGGGTCCATTTTCATTTCGGCGAGCACGAGCGCGACTTCCAGCGGATGAACCAGATAAGGTTCGCCCGACGCGCGGCTCTGGCCTTCATGATGTTTCAGGGAGTAGTCGTAGGCCTTCTTGACGATGGTGAGATCGTCCTGCGGACGGTTCTCCTGCATCCGCTTCATCAAGTCGCGGAACTTGGTGAGCGTAAGGGCAGTGGTAGCGATCTGTTGGCGCAAGCTCGCCATGTTCGATTATAGCCTGCGCGCGAAGCCGATTTTGGGGTGGGCTGGAACGAACGCCGCTATTTTATTAAATGCGGCGCGACCAGGCTGACGAATTCTCGGGGCGTAATCACTTTGGTCTTCTTCCAAAATTTCGGGAAGTGCTTCTGATTCCCCGTGACCAGATAGTCCGCGCCCGCGGCGTCGGCACATTCCAGAAATATGTTGTCGTCGGGATCGATCGCGGCTTCAACCCGCCGGGTCGCAGAAACAAGATGACTGCGGTTCCCGATAAGCTGCAGCAATTGACGGCGAAGGCCCTTGCGAATGCGTAATTCAGGGCGGGCAAGCACCTCGGCGTATTCCTGCAGAATGCCTCGGGAGACATACTAGCGCACTGGTTTCGTCATGGCCAGCAGCAACACGGTGCGCTGCAGTCCAGCAGGCTTGATGGCGGCGGAAATCAGTACGTTGGTGTCGATGACCAGACGGAGAGGGAGCACTACCGCTTCGGCCTCTGCGCGCGCTCGGTCTTGATGATCCGGTCAATCTGACGCGAGGTCAGGGCGCTGGCTCGACTCCGCTCTGACTCCTCGCCAATGACTCTCAGGACCTCAGGTTCGGGCGCGGCCAGCTTCACATAGTCGCGGATGCTGAGCAGCACCGCCTTCGGAACGCCACGCTTCTCGATCACCAAAGACCGGCGTTCGTCATCGACCCGGCGCAGAAGCTTACCGAAATTCGCGCGGGCGCGCAGCGCGGAAACTACGATGGTGCCGTTCTTGCTCAGGGGTGTTGTGGCCACACACTCTCCATTTCAACTATTTGAACTGTACAGTTCGAGAGCGGCCCGGTCAATACTCTTTCGATGTATCAGGTTCGGGTGTCGGTGCTCGCGTTTCGCACCCGTTGAATCCTTCAAATCCGTCGCGAGTTTGGTTGATGACGCCCCCGGCTGCTACAGTGGCAATCGGGTCAGCCATGATTTCTCGAATCCTTGTCAGCGGCGTTTCCGGGCCCATCGGCGCGGCACTTCTTCCTCCCTTCAAAACCCGCGGATACGAAATCACCCGTATGGTGCGCGGGACAGTGTCCGGCGAGGATCAAATCTCCTGGGACCCCGCAAAACCGATTGCTCCTGAAAAAGTTTCCGGTTTCGATGCCGTTATCCATCTCGCGGGCGAGAGCATTGTTGGGCGCTGGACCGACGATAAGAAAAAAAAGATCCGCGACAGCCGCGTCCTGGGTACGACCGCTCTCGCAGAAGCTCTGGCCCAGGCGAAAGACAAGCCGCAGGTCTTCGTCAGCAGTTCGGCGATTGGGTACTATGGCGACCGGGGCAGCGAAGTGTTGAACGAAGAAAGCGCGCCCGGCAGCGGATTTCTTGCCGACGTTTGCCGCGAGTGGGAAGCCGCGACCAAAGCGGCCACAGACGCCGGCATCCGCACGGTTCAGATGCGCACCGGCGTCGTGCTCAGTCCCAAGGGCGGCGCGCTCGGAAAAATGCTGACCCCGTTTAAGCTGGGCCTCGGCGGCAAGATCGGCGACGGCCGTCAGTGGATGGGTTGGATCGACGTGCAGGACATGGTGGGTGCGACTCATCACATCCTGAAAAGCGATCTGCTGCAAGGCCCCGTGAACATGGTCGCGCCCAAGCCGGTAACGAACGCGGAGTTTACGAAAACGCTGGCCAGCGTGCTCTCGCGCCCCGCGATTTTTCCGATGCCGGCCTTCGCGGTGAAGCTGGCCTTCGGCGAAATGGGAGAGACCGTCCTGTTAGGCAGCCAGCGCGTCGAACCGGCGCAGCTAGTGGCGAGCGGATATCCATTCCGCTTCAGCGACCTGCGCGCCTCTCTGGAAAACATCCTCAAAAAGTAGCGCCGGCGTCCCGCCGGCTCTCGTGGGGGTCGCCCGGCCGCTACTCCCGCACTGGCAAAGCGCAGACCGCGCCGTCAGAAAAATTCTCCGCTTCAATGCCAAAGGCATGATCAAAGCGCGCGCGATAATTTTCCCACGCAATCGCCGAGGTCAGCTCCACCAGTTCCGCTTCGCCAAACTTCTCCCGCAAGCGCGCGAACAGCGCGTCGGAAACTTCAACCGGAGTCCGCGTCATGCCATCGGCAAACTCCAGCACCAGCCTCTCCAGTTCCGAAAAATTGAAACCCGTCCGGTAGTGATTTAGATTCGCGATTTGCTCAGTTGAGATACCGCTTGCCCTGCCCACGGCAGAGCCGATGTCGATTCAAAACGGGCACCCCACCAGCGTCGCCACCCGCAGCTCAGCCAGTCCCTTGAGTTTGGCATCGATCAGCTTGCTGCTCATCTGCGATTGCTCCATCTGCAGATATCCCCAAAAAATCCTGGGATGATGAGCCGTCACCTGGATGGGCATAATGACCCGCCCGAGCCGCCGCTGCGTCAGAAAATAGACGATCCTCACCAACAGCTGGCGAATCAATCCGCCCTGCTTGCGTGGAGCGCCGGATATGCGCGCCATCGTGACCTCCTTACGTATCTAGAGTTTTTTCGTCGCGCGTGGGAGTGTTCATTTCGCGCTGCAGCTTCTGCAGCAACTGCGCGCGCTGGTCGGTGCTCAACTCGCGCTGCAATTCTTCCAGGGCGAGGGCCATGATGTGATAGTGATGCGCGCCCGCGAACTTGGGATCGGCGGTGATATTCAGCCAGAGCTGGTGCATGAGCTCAACGTCCTGCGGACGCATGCGAGGCGTATGTGGTCCGAGCGCGAATTCGCGAATCGTTCCGTCGGGCGCGCACACCTCCAAAGTCAGCCGCGGACGCGGCTCCGGCAGCCGCTCCCACGCGTTGCCCGTGAGCTTGGCCTGTTCGTCGGCGGTGAGCTTGTTCGAAAGTCCGCAGATCACGCGGCTGGAATCAAGCCGCTGCGCCGTCACCATGATGGCCTCAAACACATCGGTCGCCGGCACCACCAGCAGCGAGATCGGCTTGCCTTCTTTTTCGGCGACGGACACGGCCGCAGTAAAAAGTTCCTGCTCGTAGTGGTCAAACACCTGGCTCGCCTCCAGGACCGCACTCCCACTGAAACTGTGCTCGCGATGGTAGAGGCGCGCGCTCATCACTACCACGTCCTGTTTGCCGGTGTGCGTGTGGCCGAGCACGTGCCGCAGGTAGTAGAGATTTCGCGGATCGCGCACCGCCACGAGAATGTTGCCCGGCCGCACGCCCATCGCTCCGCTGCCCAGTTCCTGATTGCCGTACACGCGGAACTGGTCCAGTTGTTCGGGCTTGCCGTGCCGCTCTTTCGCGACGTGGTGCTCGGAGATGGTAAAGATGGTGAAGAAGACGATGCTGAACACCACGCCCGCAATCGTGGCCTGATACTTGGTGAACAGATTCACAATCGCAGTCATGAACAGCACAGCGGAAATAATGATCAACCCAATCGGAACTTCCCTCTTCCCAATGTGCAGATTCCCCGGAACTTTCCATGCACGGTTGCCCGGCTCGGTGAAACGCAACACCAACACGGCCAGCGACTTCATGGTAAAGCTCCAGATCACACCGAACGCATAGAGCGCCGCCAACTGGTAGACGTCGCCGCGGCTCAGGATGATGGTCAGCAACTGCATTACTACGATCAGGTTGATGATGCGGTAACTGGTGCCGTAGCGATGATGCGGCCGTTGAAACCAACTGGTCAGCACGCCATCTTCGGCCACGCGGTTCAGTACGCCGTTCGCGCCCACGATCGAAGTATTCTGCGCCCCGGCCAGAATCAGTACGCCTACCAGCACAACAAATCCGTGGAACAGCAGCTTCAAGCTGGTTGGCCCTGCCAGATACATGGCGATGCCGCCGATCAGGTTGGCGAAGAAATCCGGCCGCACGTGGTCCGGAATAATCATCACCGCGAAAAACGAAACCAGCGAAGTGAACAGCAGGCTGTAAATGAAAATCACCAGCCCGGTTTTCTCCAGGTTCTTCAGTTTCGGATGTTCGATCTCGCGGTTGACCTGGGCCAGCGTCTCTTCGCCGCTCATGGCCAGCACCGAGTGCCCGAAGCCAACAAATGCAATGATCGAGATGAGCGCTCTAAATGGGAGATGCCTGAACCAGTTCGTGTCCAGCCAGCCCAGCGACTCCTTGTTCAGCGGGATCACGCCCGCATGCAGCGGGTTCGGCGGTAACTGAATCGGTGTGCGCAAGACTGTTATCGTGCACCAGATGATCAGAATCACCACCATCACCGTGGTGATGGCCATAATCTGCAGCGCTTTCTGGCTGGATTCGTGAATCCCCTGCGTATTCTTCCACCAGAAATAGACGACGATGATGACCGCAAGCCCGGCGGCAAAGTAGTTGTCGGAAAAATTCAGCTCACGGTGCAGATATTGCCGGCCAAGATCCTTGATGAATCCGGCAAGATATTGGCCCGCAGAAACCGCACTGATGGGGCCGGTGAGCACGTAGTCGAACAGCAGCGCCGAGACCGAAAACTTGGCCAGCGTTCCACCCATGGCCTCTTTGACCACGCGATAAACGCCGCCGCGCACAAACATGCTGCTGGATTCGATATACAGCGCCCGCACCGCGTAGCTGAATAGCATGACCGCCAGGATGAACCAGGGCGCGCTCTTGCCGATCACCTTCTCGGCGTCACCGCCCGCGTAGTAGGCGGAGGAAGCCAGATCCGACAGAACGATCGCGGAGGCTCGCCAGAACGAAATAAAGGTCAGCATCACCGTGGTGGCGACGAAGACCTTTACTGCCGGTTTTGTACCTTCTGGGGATGTAGCCATGCTTCAGTGAATGGTGAAACGGCAATTGACCTAAGCCATTGAAGATAGCACAGGCAGGGCACAGACGTTCGGCGCGATCCCTTGAGAATAACGATTCGTCTCGCGGATTGGATCGTGTAGGGGGATGGATGCGTCCGGGGCTACGTGGGTCACTTCGTCTTCTGCTCCGCAATCCATCTGTCGGTCCGGGCGTCGAGCAGATCCAGCGGGAGCGTGCCCCCATCCAGCATCTCATCATGGAATTTTCGCAGATCAAATTTCGGGCCCAACTCTTTCTGCGCGCGTTCGCGCAGCTCGCGAAACTTGAGTTGTCCCAGCTTGTAGCTCAGCGCCTGCGCTGGCCACGAGATATAACGATCGGTCTCGGATTGGATCGTCGGCTCATCTACCGCGCCGGATTTGCGCATGAACTCCACCACCTGGTCGCGGCTCCATCCCTTGGCGTGAATTCCAGTATCCACCACCAGCCGCACGGCACGGAAAAGTTCCGACGAAAGCCGCCCGTAGTCAGAAACGGGATCCTGATAGAAGCCAACCTCTTTCCCGAGTTGCTCCGCGTAGAGCGCCCAGCCCTCGATGTAGGCGTTAAAGCCCAGACCATGCAGCCGGAATTTCGGCAAGCCTTCGAGTTGTTGCTGCACCGAAAGTTGCATGTGATGTCCCGGGATGCCTTCGTGGTAGGCGATGGCCTCGTTATCGATCAACGTGCGCTCGGCAAAATTCGAGGTCGCAACCACCACTCGTCCCGGCCGCTTGCCGTCCGGTGTTCCGGTGTTGTAGTGAGTCATGGCGCTGGCCTGAAATTCCGGGATCGCCTCCACCGTGACCGGCGACTTCGGCAGCAGCGTAAACAGCTGCGGCAACTTGGGCTCCATCTGGGCAATGTAGCGGCGATAGTCGTCGAGAATCTGCTCAGCCGAAGTCGGAATATATTTCGGATTGTTCTTCAGCGACGCCCGGAACGCCGCGAGGTCGGCAAAGCCCTCTTTCTTCGCAATCGCCGTCATCTCGCCTTCAATGCGGTCAATCTCGCGCAGCCCCAGTTGATGAATTTCCTCCGCCGTCATATGCGTCGTGGTGCGCGCATAAATATCGTTCTGGTAGCGCTTTTCGCCGTCGGGTAGCGAGGTAATCGAAAGCGCGGTGCGCCCCTGCGGCGCATATTCAGTGCGCGTGAACTCGGCGAACTTCTTATACGCCGGCAGCACGTCGGTGTTGATGGCGCCGGTAATCGCCTCGGTCAATCGTTTCTGGTCCTCGGCCGAAATGCTCGCCGGATATTTTTTCGTCGGCTGCAAGAAGGGAGCGGCTGCAATAATTCCCTCGCATTGCACCGGAATCTTTTCCGCCAAAAACCGCACCGGCATCAGTTTGTCTTTCATCCCGGCGCGCAGCACCTCCGAGACCTGCCCTAGCACGCGCGGAATCTGGTGCAGCCGCGAGATGTAGTCCTCGTAGTGTTTGACGGAATCGAACGGAACCGACAGCGGCAGATCGGCCAGGTTAGTGTGGATGCCGCCCTGCGTGTTGATCGGCATCTCGTATTCTTTCAACCCAAAATCGGCGTTCCGCTGCTCGAGCACGCGAATCATCAGGTCGTGCGAAAGCTGGTCCTGATCGGAAAAGTCCGCAGTCGAAATCGCCTGCAGCCGTTGCAGAAACGCTTGGTCGGTCGCATGCCGCTTCGCAATCGCGTCCAGCGAATATTCGGCGAGCCGGTCGTTGTAGCGATAGTCACCGAAGGCAGTCGCCCGCTCCGGAAAATTCCGCAGATCCGATTCATACTGCTCGTCGAATAGAGCGTTCTGCGCGGCGAGACGTTCGGCAACGGGCTTGGGTCCTTGGGCAACGGCGGAAACGGCCGTGGCGATCAGAAGCAGGAGAGTGAAACTAATAGATGCGCGCATAGGATGATTAGCCTAAACCAGAGCGAACAAAGCGTAAAGAACTTGAGGAATACTTGAGGTAGCGCGCATTGGCGTGAATCCCTACGGCACGCATCAGCAGTCACCCAAAGCCGCGTTTGTCACCACTCAGGCAGGGTCCAGTTCATTACGAATTGGCGCGCTTTCCCGGGACATCCCGGTGGGCGACTCGTTTGAACTGAATCGACGAAGAAAGCGTGCTTTCTTTCGCTCACAGATATGTAGAGTCTTTCGTCTGCACTGGCTGGGTTTAGTTTTTGATCGATCCACAGGCCAGTAAGCCATACCCTGTCCGCACTCGGTTGCTGCGGGCATGGCTGAACAAACTCGATCTCTGTGGAATCGTATGCGAGCGCATTCAGTCTTGAATGCCACTTTGAAAGGTCCGCATCGCTGGATTGGCTGCTCCAACGAGCCGCTTCGTCCCAGCTTATGCGGACCCACTCGTCCAAGAAATCTTCGGGCGTCAGGGCCAAGGGCTGGAGGCGCCTAACCTGGTCTCCCGAAATCTCATACCGCTCGATTGAAACGCCTGCATCCCCATCGAGTTTCCGCTCTTTTCCCCGGGTGAGTGCAAACCAGTCGTCTTCTACCTGAAGGCGAAATGGAGGCTTGAACTTATCGTCGAGTGGCACGCGGTGATCGAACAGAATGCGCGGCTCATCCGCAGATCGACCCGGTCGCAGAATCGTGTATCGCAAGCTGGCTGCAGTCGGTCCGCAGGCAGGCGGCGAATGGGCAATCGCCAGAAACCATTCACCATGAGCATCCGGCGGAGACAGTTGGTACTGCATGCCGCTTTCTTGAAGGTCGCCGGTCGTGTCGAAATCAGCATCGGTGGCCAACACCAGCTTCCACTCTCTTGCCCTTCCCTGGAAAACATAGATCACCGAGTCGGGATCAGAGCTGCCGCACGGAATCCAGAGTTGTGTGGAGACGACTAAGATTCCCGGGTCGTATCCCTCTTTCCAGTCAAAACCGATCTGGCGGAGTTCCCCGTAGGCATTCCATTTCTGGCTGGCGATCTCGTCCCAGCCCGCCTCCTGAAGCTGTTCGATGATCTCTGCCTGACTCGGGACAGAGAGCCGCCTCCGATCATTCAAGGTCTCAGTGATAAGTGCTCTCAACTGCTGATTGAGTTGTCTCAGCAAGCCTGGAACCCGCGCTGGCGGGCCGGTCTGACCACCTTCAATATCCGGGAGCCCGATGGCTCTGAGCTGCTGGATTGCCTCGACTGCGCTTTGAGCGTGCGCCGATCCGTTCTGTCCGCTTAGTCTGGCGCAGGCCAGAAGTAAGGCGATGAGAGTGACAAAACGTGGCATAGAACGCGGGCCTTGTTGGCGAATATTAACACGAAGTACAAGGTGACGCCTGCGGTCGCCGGACGGCCTCTTGAAGGAAGCTTGGACTCTTGAGGATCAGTGCCCTTCGGTTTTGGTCTGACGTTTTCCGGGCGCGAGGTAGGTGTGCGTGATCCGGTCATGCCAGCACAGCGCATCCTCGTCAAGAAAGACCCAGGCGTAACCCATGCCGGCAGAAACCGCCGACAGCCATGAGGCCAGCACGCGCCAACGGCGCAGGGACCGGCTCGCCGTGGAGCCGTCGAAGCGCGCCAGTTCAAGGCCTGCAACCCGCAATCCCGGAGTGCTGGCCGCATAGACGATCATCAGATACTGGTACGCCGCCCAGAATGTTGCCGGAATTCCCACGGCGAGCCCCACCAACTGCGCCAGCGGCGGACGCACCCCAGCCACCTTCCAGAAGATATCGCCGAAAGCAGCCGACGCCGCCGCAATGATCAGCCCGTCGATCAGGGCCGCCACCAGCCGCCTTCCCAGCGGCGCGCTCTGAAGGGGAATGTCGATACCCGGACGCTTTTCGGCCTCCGGATGCGCGGCTGCCTCGATCGTAATTCCGCCCAGGGCCGGGGGCGGAGGCGCAATCTCCGGAACTTCCAGAATTCGCGGCCGCCCGCTGACCGGCTCGGCCAGCTGATCCGGCGGAGGCGCTGGCGGTCCCCAGGCAAATCCAGGAAACTCGATAATCTTCGCGCCGGTCGCGCCGGGCGAGCCGGGCGAACCATAATGTCCGGCGCTGGTATTTCCGGCGCTGGCATGCCCGGCTGAATTTCCCGCGGCCTTGGGCTGCGGCGACGCTACACTGCGAGACTGCCGGAACGGCTCCTCCTGTTCCTCGGCGGCGCAGTCCGGGGAACTCATACTCATACCATCCAAAGCCAGAGCCTGGTTCGAGACCGCCTCGAACACCGGAAGCGGCGTCGACGCGGCGGGCGCGGTTGGGTTTGCCGGAAATTCACGGGTCTCAAACTGCAGGCTGAGCGGCAGGCTGAGAGACGGATAACGCGGCGGACGCACTTTTCGTCGGGCGCGATAACGGTTCAGCCGAGCAGAAAGTTCGTCCCGCCACGCGGGCGCACCCTCGGCCTGCGAATCGGGGTCCAGGCTGGGCGGGGCCAAGTTGGGCAAGGGCTCAGCCGAATTACGCGCTTCGGCAGCATTCTCTCCCACAAATTCCTCATCCTTCCGTGGCGAATCCAAAGCGACAACGGGCTCCGACCCCGGCCCCGGATCAAGGTCGGGCGTCCGCTGCGACGATGCAGAGGGAAGGGGCTCCGACGGGCAATGGCAAACTTCTCCACACAGCGCACAATTCATGAAAGCCAGTCTTTTTCAAATCGTACCAGTGAAAATCGTACCAGTTCGCGGACCTCGTACAACCGGAAGCCAAGCAACCGGAAGCCAAGCAAGGGGAATCCTAGCCTTGTTCGCCACTTTGCCGCGCGGCCAGCGCCGTGCTAACTTCACGATGCCGCGGCAAAACAGCAAAAGCGCAGGCACGTCTGCCATGGACGATCTTCTCCCGATGATTTTCTTCCGATGACTCGTCGCAATAGATTGCTTATCACGGCGCTGTTTCTTTGTCATCAGCTTCCGTCCGCCGCGCTAGTAACCAGCCAGTTGCTTTTCGAAAATTCCGCCCAGAACGCGACTCCGTCCGCAAAAGAAACCGCGAAGAAGCCCGAAACTCCGGCGCCAGCTTCACCCTGCGCGCGGCAGGCCGCGAGTCAGGACTCCGATTCCACCACCATCTGCGCCCTGCAACAGGAAAAAGTCGGCAATATCTACAAATTACATGGCGACGCCGAGATTCACTACGGCACCTACATCCTGCGCGCGGACGAAGTCATCTACAACTCCGACACCGGCGAAGCCACGGCCAGCGGCCACTTCACCCTCGACGGCGGGCCCAATGACGACCACATCAAGGCCAGTCATGGCAGCTACAATCTGACTGCGGAGACGGGACGCTTCTACGACGTCACCGCAACCACCGGCCTGCGATTCACTGGCAGCCGCGCAATGCTGACTTCAACCGCTCCGTTTGCCTTCACCGGCAAGATTGTGGAGAAGACCAGTTCGGACCATTACCTGGTCTACGACGGCACCATTACCACCTGCGAACTGCCGCATCCCAACTGGCAGTTTCATGCTCGCCGGGTCGTCGTGGATGTCGGCGCCAACGCCCAGATTATTCACAGCACCTTCTGGCTGCATGGCATCCCGATTCTTTACTTGCCCTATGCGACGCATCCCGTGTCCAAGGAGGCGCGCGAGACTGGATTTCTGGTGCCGACCGGCGGCCGTTCCTCCACCAATGGCAATGAAATCGGCGACTCCTTCTACTGGGCCATCAATCGCAGCATGGACGCAACCATCGGAGCCGAATATTTCTCCAAACGCGGCTGGTCGCAGCGCGGAGAATTTCGCATGCGCCCCAGCGACACCTCTTACCTGGATCTGAATTATTTCGGCGTGATCGACCGCGGCATCGGCTCTCCTCCCTTGCGCGAAGGCGGCCAGGAGGTGCGCCTCACCGCCGAGGACAACTTCCACGGCTTTCGGGCCATCTCGAATATCGATTACCTGAGTTCGTTTCTGTTCCGTCTCGCCTTCAACGAAGTGTTCACCCAGGCGGTGAACTCCGAAGTAAAGTCGCAGCTCTTCCTGTCGAAAACCGAGAACGGCTTTTCTTTCGGCGGCGTGGTCGAGCGTTATCAGAACTTCTTCCAGACCACCGATCCCACCACCGGACTCCTCTCCAATCCCCCAACCTTTGACTCGATCCGCATCCTCCACACCCCCAGCTTAGACGCCTCCAGCGTGGACCGCCCGTTGGGCCGCTCGCCCTTCTACTGGTCGTTCGACGTTTCCATGGCCGGCCTTTCCCGCGGCGAGCCCGGCTTTAGTACGGGCACATTGTTGGGCCGCTTTGATTTCAGCCCTGAGATTTCCCTGCCCGTGCAGTTCGCCGGCTGGTCTCTGCGTCCGGCCATTACGTTCCATGAGACTTACTACACCGACCGCCTGGTCGGCGGACTTGCGGTCAACGATCCCACCAACCGCCAGTTGGGCGAACTATCCGTTGAAGTGCGGCCGCCCGTGTTGGAGAAAATATTCGACCAGGAATTTCTAGGCCGCAAGTGGAAGCACGTCATCGAACCGCGCGCCGTCTACCGCCTGGTGACCGGAGTGAACGATTTCGCCAACGTCCTCCACTTCGACGAGCGAGACATTCTCAGCAATACCCACGAAGTCGAGTATGGATTCGTGACCCGGCTCTATGCCAAGAAACCTCCGTCGCCAGTGCAGGAGTGCGATACGCCAATGACGGGTCTGGCGGTGGGGGCTGCGGCGCCGGAACAACTCGTTCCCTGGCAGCGCGTCAGCAATCTGGAGAACCCGCCCTGCACTCCGGGTCCTGAGGTAAAGGAAGTGGCCACCTGGGAAGTCACTCAAAAGTATTTCCTTGATCCTACCTTCGGCGGAGCACTGGTCACCGGACAACGCAACGTCTTCACCACCACGGAAGAGTTGACCGGGATTGCCTTCGCCACCGAACCCCGGCATCTTTCTCCCCTGGTATCGCGCCTGCGGGTTGCGACCGGCAGCCACACCGACACCGAGTGGGATGTTGACTACGATTTCCAGCTGGGCCGCATCAATGCCAGCACGCTGCTGGTCAACTACAATCTTGGCCCCTTCACCGTAGGTGGGGGGGATGCGTTTCTGCAGATTCCGCAACCTAACTCCACTCCACTCACTCCCACGGAAGGAACCTGCAACACCGGCACGCCGACTGCGCAACCAACCTGCAAGTTTCAACAGTTCCGGGTGGCTCTGGGCTACGGCTCCCTTACCCGCCGCGGACTCAGTGCGGCCAGCAGCTTCGGCTTCGACTCTGAAACCGGGCAATTGCAATTTGCCACCGCTCAAACCACCTACAACTGGGATTGCTGCGGCGTGACGGTGGAATACCGCCGCTACGCTATCGCCAACGTGCGCAACGAGAATCTGTTCCGCTTCACCTTCAGCCTGGCCAACATCGCCTCCTTCGGAAATCTAAGGCGCCAGGAACGCCTGTACTAAGAAATGTAGCGCCGGCATCCTGCCGGCTGTCCCGAGGGCGTCACGCCCTGGGCGCCGAGTGCTCCGTTTTCTCTCGGACCTTTTGCGCAAGACGTGGGCACTTTCGACAGAGCGAAGCCGAGGCACCGACGCTACGCATGTGACACCCCGACGCTGATACCATAGTGCCCATGCTCCCCGAAACCGCCGCCGACGCAAAAGATTTTCAACTGCGGGCCGACTTGCGCCAACTGGGCCGCCTCCTCGTCGCCTATTCGGGCGGAGTCGACTCGGCGTATCTGGCCTGGGCCGCTCATCGTGTTCTCGGCGCTGACATGCTGGCGGTGATCGCTGACTCTCCCAGCCTGGCCCGCACCCACCTGGCCGACGCGATTGCCTTTGCCAACGAGCAGGGGATTCCTGTCGAAGTCATTCAGACTTCGGAGCTTGACCGCCCCGAATATGCGCGCAACGACGGCCAGCGCTGCTTTCAATGCAAAGACGAGCTTTTTGAGGTGATGGAAACTCTCCGCGCCGCCCGCGGATTCGACGCGATTGCCTACGGCGTAAACCTCGACGATCAAGGCGACTTTCGCCCCGGTCAGCAGGCCGCTAAGCAGCATCACGTCGCCGCCCCGTTGCTGCAAGCCGGACTCACCAAACAGGAAATCCGCGAACTGGCGCGCCAGGCCGGGCTGCGCATCTGGGACAAGCCCGCATCGGCGTGCCTCTCTTCGCGCATCGAGTACGGCCGTCCAGTGACGCGGGAAGCGCTGGACGTCGTCGAACGCGGCGAGGACGCGATTCGCGCCCTCGGCTTCCGCCAGTTCCGCGTGCGGCATCATGGCGAAATCGTCCGCATCGAGATCGCCCGCGAGGAACTGGATCGCGCCCTGAATCCCGCCATCGCCGCCCAGTTCACGACCATCTTCAAAGCCCTCGGCTTCAAGTTCGTCACCCTCGATCTGGAAGGCTTCCGCTCCGGATCGATGAACACTTTGCTCCCCGCCGACCAACTCCGCCGCACCGGCTGAACCACCGCGGTGCGCCGCCGTCCCGCATCCCCTATGAGATAATCGAGAGTACAAAAGCGATGCTAAGGCGGTTTCTGGTGACCCTACTCCGACGTTCGTTGCTCATTCTGCTGCTGGTTTGCCTGGGTTGTGTTGCCCAGTCCGCGCCTCCCGACGTGGCTCGCAAGATCGAGCATCAGGTGCGCTCGTTCTACACCATCCCCGCCGAAGTAAAAGTAACGGTCGGAGCCATCGCTCCCAGCACCGAATGGCCTGGCTATGACGCGGTATCGGTAAACATCGATGGCGGCGACGGCAAGCAGAAGGACTACAAGTTCCTGCTCTCCAAAGACCGCTCCACCATGCTGCGCCTCACCAAGTTCGACCTGACCAAGGATCCGTTTGTCGAGCTGATGAGCAAGATCGACGTCGCCGGCCGGCCTTCGCGCGGAGCCAAGTCCGCCAAGGTGGTAGCCATCAACTTCGACGACTTCGAATGCCCCTATTGCGCCAGCCTGCACCGTACGCTGTTTCCCGACGTCCTCAAGGAATATGGCGACCGGGTCACGTTCATTTATAAAGACGATCCGCTCTCGGAAATCCATCACTGGGCCATCCATGCCGCCGTGGACGCCAACTGCCTGGCGGCGCAGAATGCTGACGCATACTGGGACTTCGCGGACTATATCCATGCCAACAAGCGCGAGGTGGACACGGAAAAAACTCCCGGAGCCCGCTTCGAAGCCATCGACAAGATCGCGATGCTGCAAGGGCAGAAACACAACCTGGACGCGGCCAAGCTGGAATCCTGTGTGAAAGCGCAGAATGAAGACGCGGTCAGAGCCTCCATGAAAGAAGCCGACGGACTTGGCATCAATGGAACGCCAGCGATGTTCATCAATGGCCAGAAGATTGACGGCGCGGTTCCCATCAGTGAAGTTCGCGCCGCACTCGACGCCGCCCTGAGAGACGTCGGAGAGCCCGTTCCAGTGCACATTCCGTCTGGTCCGGTTCCGGCATCCAAGTAGTGGTGGTGAGGGAGGCCGCATGGCCGCTTCCTCAATCTGACTCTTGTTTGTCGTTGTGGTAGGGAACGGAGAAACACTCTTGAAAAAAAGCTCATTCTTTGCCCGGTCCGCCGCGGCGTTCTCCGCGGTCGCCCTGCTGGCTGCCCTGGCCGGCTGCAACCCGCAGACCAGCGGCGACGTGATGGCCACGGTGGATGGCCGCAAGATTTTCCGCTCCGATGTCGACAAGTATTACGACAACAATGTCGCCTCGGCCCAGCAGGCGCCCACTGGCGAACAGGCGACCGCGCTTCGCCTGAACATTCTGCACACCATGATCGACGACGAGATTCTGATGCGCCGCGCCGAAAAACTTGGACTGCTGGCTACCGACGAAGAGATCGATCGCAAGTACAACGAATTCAAGGCCCCCTTTACCCAGGAGGAATTCGACAAGCGACTCAAAGACAAGAAGATCACGCTGGCCGATTTCAAGCGCGACATCCGCCGCTCGATTACTGTTGAAAAGGTGATGAACAAGGAAGTTTCGTCCAAGATCAACGTCACCGATCAGGACATCACCGACTACTACACCGCACATAAGGGTGAGTTCAATCTGATCGAAACGCAGTATCATCTGGCCCTGATCACAGTGAGTACGGCTCCCGACCCAAAGGTCCAAAACCAGAACGACAAGGCACAAAACGAAGCGGATGCTCGTAAGAAAATCCAGATGATCGCCAACCGCCTGGACAGCGGAGACGACTTTGCGACGCTGGCAATGAAGTATTCTGAGAATCCGGAATCGTCAGGCAACGCCGGCGATATTGGCACTTTTCCTGAGTCGGGTCTCAAAGGAATAAACGACCCGTCAACACGCGAAGCGATTGCCAAGCTCAAGCCCGGGCAGTACAGCCCGGTGATCACCGTGGTGAATCCGGCGAACCGTCAGACGGCGGAATACCGCATCGTAAAGCTGGTATCGAAGGAGCCGGCGGGCCAGCGGGAACTGTCCGACCCACGCGTGCAGCAGGCCATCCGTTCGCAGCTGCACGACCGCCGCGAGCAACTGCTGAAAGCCGCGTACTACGAAGTCCTGCGCGACTCCGCGAAGGTCGAAAATTACTACGCCAAGAAAGTGCTCGACAGCAACGGCAACGAAAAGTAGGGCGGCTGAAAGGTAGCGCCGATGTCCGGCGCGCGTCCCTTCGGCAAGCTCAGGGCAGGCTCTCGCCCGCCGCGCAGAGCACAACAACTCCCGAAGATTTTATTCGAGAAGCTTAACCCGATCTTCTACTCCACAATCGCCAGCACATCTCCGGCATTCACCGCAGCCCCTTCGCCGACGAGAATCCTCTGAATCCTGCCCTTCTTCGGCGACTTGATTTCGTTCTGCATCTTCATCGCCTCCACCACTAGCACACCCGCTCCTGCCTCGACTTCAGCTCCTTCGGTTGCCAGCATGCGAACAATTTTCCCGGGCATGGGAGCGATGAGTTTTTTCGGCCCGCGATCATCCACCGCCCGCGCGCGTCCCCGCAACGACCGCGGATCGCGCACCTCCGCCGCAAAACGCTGGCTGCCCACCCACAGATGCGTCTCGCCCGCGACCCGCTCACACTTCACTTCGTAAGCCTGATTGCCGATGCGCAACGAGAGCACATCCGGTCGTGCCAGCACGGCATCAACCTCGACGTCGCGCCCATCGAGGCGGCACAGCCAGCGTCCGTCCGCTCGATTCAGATCGAGCCGGTAGTTCTTGCCGCCAATGGTGATGTCGTAAGTCATCATGAGAACCAGTTGTCAGCCGCCAGTTGCCAGTTGCCAGAACCAACCCTCATCCTCATCAATCCTCATCGCAATGCTTCTTTGCGCGCTGCAGCCTTCCAGTTAGAAACAGCGTTCGGCTTATTTGCGCCATTTGCGACTGGGCGTTCGCCCGCTCCCATGGCGGGGCTGCCCAGCGTCGCGAAAATTCCCGCGGCGACGGCTGCGGCTTCGACCGTTTTTGGATCCGAGGGTGCTTCAGGCTGCTTCTGTTTCAGCAGGCGATCGAGGAAACCGGTATCGATCTTGGCGGCGCGAAAATCGGGATCGCTTAGAATGCGGCGGAACAGCGGAAGATTCGTCTTGATTCCGCCCACAAAATATTCGTTCAACGCTCGCGCCAGCCGGGCGATGGCCTGCTCACGATCCGTTCCGTAGCCAATCAGCTTGGCCAGCAGCGGATCGTAGTCCATGGGAACGGTCCAGCCTTCGTACATGCCGCTGTCGCGGCGGATTCCCGGGCCCGATGGCGCCAGCAGGAGCGTAATCTTGCCGGGACTGGGAAAATAATTGTTGTCTGGATCTTCGGCGTAGATGCGGCATTCGATGGCGTGTCCGCGAATCTGCACTTCGTCCTGCGTAAACGGCAAGCGCTCGCCAGCGGCGATGCGGATCTGCAGATGCACCAGATCGAGTCCAGTGATCAGTTCCGTTACTGGATGTTCCACTTGCAGCCGCGTGTTCATCTCCAGAAAATAAAACTTCTTCTCCGCGTCGACGCTCGATTGATCGACCAGGAATTCCACCGTGCCCGCATTCGTGTAGGCGGCAGCCTGCGCTACGCGGACGGCGACTTCTCCCATGCGGCGACGCATCTCGGCATCAACCATCGGCGAAGGCGCTTCCTCGACCACCTTCTGATGACGGCGCTGCAGCGAGCATTCGCGCTCGCCCAGATAAACCGTGTTTCCGTGCTCATCAGCGAGGATCTGCATTTCGATGTGGCGCGGATTGATAATCGCCTTCTCGAGATAGACTTCGCTGTCGCCAAACGAGCGCACCGCTTCGCTGCGCGCCCCCTCGAGCGCCGACTTCAATCCTTCCGACGCGTGGACCAGGCGCATGCCTTTGCCACCGCCCCCGGCCGCGGCTTTCAACATGACGGGATATCCGATGCGGGCCGCAACTTGCTCGGCTTGGTCAAACGACTCAAGGCCGCGTGAAGTGCCGGGAACAATGGGAACTCCCGCGCGCTCCATCGCCTCGCGTGCTTTGGTTTTTGAACCCATCGCGTCCATGGCTGCGGCCGTGGGGCCGATGAACTTCACTCCCGCGTCGACGCAGGCGCGCGCGAAGTTTGCGTTTTCGGAGAGAAAGCCGTAACCGGGATGAATGGCGTCCGCGCCGGAGCGCGCGGCGACGTCGAGAATTTTCTGGATGTTGAGATACGACTCAGATGCGGCCGCAGCGCCGATGGGATAAGCCTCGTCGGCTTTGCGCACGTGCAGGGCGGCGCGATCGACGTCGGAGTAGACGGCAACCGCGGTGATCCCCATCTCATGGCAGGCGCGGATCACCCGCACCGCAATTTCCCCACGATTCGCGATGAGAATCTTTTTGAACATTTTGAGTGCGCGTCGATTGCGCCGAAGCACTTCTCGAAGAACCCAAGATTTTACCGGAGATTCCGTTCAGACGGCGGATCGCGTGGAGAAACGACCGCTTGCTCCCCCCGGTCGCTGTCTATGCCCGCGCATGTTGCGCTTCATTCTTTAAGGAATGCGAGAGAAGCTAACGGCGAAGGGTGGCTGTTGCGCGCCCGGAACGGGGCGCAGCCAGCGGCGGCGGGGGATGAAGCGGTAGCGGATCAGCGTCCAGATGGCTTGCCAGCCGTCGGAGTGGCGAATCTTCTTTCCTTC